>CAYYLG010000009.1:0-9015 GCA_964472605.1 uncultured Candidatus Saccharibacteria bacterium
CGAATCTCATACCCTCCGCCAAGAAAACTTAGTATCGGAGTCAACTCACTTACATTAGTAGATGGGGCGACCCGAATACTATCGCTACACAAAAGGTGAAATGTAAGTTACTATTTGGAGCATATGAAGAATAATCAAAAGAATTTCCTTGGACTTGTTGTGGGAATTGTTGTTGCACTTGTTCTTGCCGGAGGAGCATATGTATATCTTGAAAATAAAGATGACAATTCTTCTGCAACGGAAACCCAGCAGGTGGTGAATAATGAACAAAATACTACCCCAAAGTCTGGCAATAATATCTCTGCGAAAAATACCAGTAGCTCCGTAGGTGTTAACGGGAAGTGTGGTTTGACAGTCTCCTCTCCCTTCCCGAATGAAAAATTCACATGGCCGCTTGTGATAAAAGGAAAAGTCGCACCACAAAAATCACAAACAAATAACGATTGCTCGTGGCAGACCTTCGAAGGGGTTTCTGGAACAGCACAGTTGTATTTTAATGAGAACAATAAGGGATGGAAATCCGTTGGTGATTCTATGATATTCGGACCAGATTTGTCTGTTACATTTAATTACACGGAAATAGGTCTACCTATGAATACTCCGATAAAAGTCGTGTTTACCGAGGAGAATCCAGCAGTGATTCGCTCGTCCTTAGTTTTTGAATTGCCTCTAGTTTTGAAATAAAAGACCCCGACCCACATACCTCATTTCAATTTCTAAAAATCTACTAAAATCTTCTTACAGTGAGTCACTGCTCTGGTACTTAACCCACATGGCCCGCAATGATTCGCAAGGACAGATGGGGATCTGTCCGCGTGAACCATCATTGAGTGAGGATAGGAGATGAGAAAGCCGGAGCGCGACGGCGCGAGGCAGGGTCGTGCGCTTTTTCAGCAGAAAAAGATGCCTGACCGAATCTCATACCCTCCGCATTTAGTGTGCAATTGTTACTCCATAGACTTTCCTTACCCAAGCATCCTCTAACGCTCTTTTGGCGTCGATTAGGGTTGCTCCGGTTGTAATGATGTCATCTACAATTATAACAACCTTTTCTTTGACCAAATCAGGGTCCTTAACTTTGAAAACATTGTGCATGTTGTCCAACCTTTCGAGTTTATTATGGAGTAAGCTTTGTTGCTTAGTGTCTTTAACTCTTTCCAAAATATCGTATTTAAATTCAAATGATTTACCTGTATCTAGTTTGACCAAAGCATCTAGGATAATTTTTTCTTGATCAAAACCTTTTTGGGTTTTCCGATTTTTTGAAGGAGGTATGGTTGTTATTATTGGCTTTTCTCTTTCATTAAACATGGCATATTCGGATAATGTTTCAATTATTTTATCTAGTATAAGTGGTGCAAATGTTTCTGCGATTTTCTGATTGTTTTTATATTTTATTTCCCAGAGACAGTCTTTGATGAGTTTGTCTTTATATGAAAATATTGAGCGTATGAAGTCTTGGGGGATATGCGGAGCGGGCAAAGCCCGCTCCGCTATTTCATAAGCAGTAAGTCTCTCGATTTCCACAATATTGTCATTTTTGGGAAAAAGATAGTCAATTAAAAATTGAAGCATGCTATAATTCTACAATATGTCGAACCCTATAGGTGATTTCCTTTCCAAGATATTTTCAAAGAGCGATGAGCAAAGCGTTGTTGGTATAGACATCGGCTCTTCTGCTATCAAGGTTGTTCAGGTGAAAAAGAAGAGAGGTAAAGTAGTTCTTGAAACATATGGTGAGTTAGCACTTGGTCCATATGCAAACCTGGAGGTTGGACGCGCCACAAGACTTGATACTCCATCAATCGTTCAGGCAATTAAAGATCTATATTCAATTAAAGAAGTTAATATCACAACAAAATTGTCTGGAGTTGCTATACCAATGAGATCAAGTATGGTTTCTGTTTTGACTTTTCCTACAGCAAACGAGAAACAGTTAGCTGAAATGGTTCCTCTTGAGGCTCGCAAGTACATACCTGTGCCTATAAGTGAGGTCGCACTCGATTGGTCGATAATACCGAGAGGTTTTGGTGAATCAGATGAAAAAACAAAAGATAAATCAGAAGTGCTTGTTGTAGCCATCCACAATGACACATTGTCTGCATATAATCAGATTATCAAGGATACTGAATTACAAAATACCTTCTTTGAAATTGAGATGTTTTGTACCATGCGTACACTTCTTGATCAGGGACAAATTGCCCCTGTTTTAATTATTGATCTAGGAGCTTCATCGACAAAGATGTATATAGTTGAAGGTGGGGTAGTAAGAGAGTCTCATGTTATAAATCGTGGTTCTCAGGATATTACTTTAAACATTTCAACATCTCTTTCTATACCAATAGATTTGGCTGAACAAATGAAAAGAAACTTTGGTTCAAACAATAAAGTCGAGGATGATCAGCACGTTGGAGATGTTGCAGGACTTGTCCTCGACGCTCTATTTTCAGAGATAAATTCAGTTGTTGTTGCTTACCAAAGGAAACATTCTAAGAATATTGGTAATGCATATCTGACTGGGGGTGGTAGTGCTATGAAAGGAGTAGTAGAAAAGGCGACAGAACATTTGAGTATTCAGGCTGAAGTGGGTAATTCGTTTGCAAAGATACAGGTACCCGCATTTCTACAGGAGGTACTTAAGGTTACTGGAACCGGTTTTTCAGTTGCTGTTGGAGTTGCGTTAAGAAAGCTTCAGGAATTATCATAAATATTAAAAGTTTTGCACAGTTGAGTGTGTTTTCTTTATAAAACTCGCGCTATAATACTCTTATATTATGGAAGCTCGTCCACAAGCAACATTCATACCAAAAAAACCAGTAACATCTGTTGATGTTGGCAATAAAGGTCTAGGTTTTTTATCTCTGATTGCACTTATTATATTTTTATCTACAGTAATCAGTGCTGGAGGAATTTATTTCTACAAACAAACACTAGTTAAATCTATTGCAGCCAGAGATGCTCAGCTCGAAGCTTCGAAGAAAAAGTTTGACAAGAGTTTCATCTCATTTATTGTTAGACTGAACAAGAGAATTGACGCTTCAAAGCAATTATTAAACAAGCATGTCGCTGTCTCATCTATCTTTAGAATGCTTCAGGAATCAACTTTGCAGACAGTTCAGTTTAGTAATTTTTCTTTTGCTGGAATCCAGGCTGGTAATGCACCAGCACTCAGGCTTACGCTTTCTGGTGTTGCAAAGGACTACAATTCTCTAGCAGCTCAAGCAGAATATTTTGGAAAAATAAAGCAAATGAGAGAACAAGTTTTTTCTAATTTTTCATTAACTCAGGAGGGTAGGGTTAGTTTTAATTTTGATGCAGTTATCGATCCAGGTCTTGTTGATTACAAATCAAGGTCTAAGGGGAGCTTGTTTGATATAGAGGATGCAAGTAGGAGGACAATCAATCTTGCCAGCTCTACACCATCAGGTACTAGTTCAACAAGTACTAGAGTTTCTACAACAACTAATGTAACACAACCATGAGCAAACTAACCCCAATAATTCTTATAGTTTTCTCAGCTATACTGTTTTTTGCTTTTATCAATCCTCAATATAGAGGGGACGCTAACAAACCGGGTATAAAGGAGCTTCAAGAGCAAAAGGACAGATATGATGAAGTTTTAGAGAAAGCTAGAGAGCTTTTATCAAAAAGAGATAGCTTACAGAAGCAGTATGACAGTATTCCTCAGGATGATTTAAATAGAATAAGTTCAATGCTTCCAGACAATTTGGATAATGTTAAATTAGTTTTGGACTTGGATAGAATGGCTTCAACATACGGTATTTCGATAAAGAATATAAATGTTAGTGATAATAAGCAGAAAAACGCTAACGATGATAAGAAAGTTACCTTGGCAGACAATAGCCTATATGGTGTAGCGACTATTTCATTCTCTGTAACAGCACCATACGATGTATTCCTAAGATTCATGAGAGATTTGGAGGATGGATTACGTTTAATTGATATTACAAATCTTTCAATAAATCCTAAGGATCCAAAAGCGTATGATTATTCAGTAACGTTCAAGACCTATTGGTTAAAGTAAATATATGTCAAAGACCAAAATCATAATTATAGGAATAGTGGTGATACTGATATTTGGAGGTTATACCTTATTTTTTAAGAATGATGCAGAGCCTGCAGATAAATTAGCTTCATCTGCAACGAATTCAGAGAAAAAAATTCAAAATCAGGTTGGTGCAGAAATGTTAAGTGCTTTATCTGTTTTAGAAAAATTATCACTCGATACATCTTTTTTCCAAGATGGTGTTTTTAGAGGATTAAAGAATTTCAGTAGACCAATTCAGGCTCAGCCAGTAGGAAGACAGAATCCATTTGCTCAAATTGGTTCTTCTGGACAAGTCTCAACTACAACTAATATAACAAGATAACATGACGTTTCTTGAATTTTTAGTAGATAAGGGAGTAATAAATCCAAAGTCAGTTCCACTGATTAGAGCTGATATTGACGAAAATAACGTATCAATAGATGAAGCCTTAACTCATCAGGGTGTTTTGGATAATCAGATTTTAAATAGCAAAAGTGAATATTATGGTATCCCCATGAGAACGATTGCAGATGAAAATATTCCTTTTGATATTTTAAAATATGTTCCCGAAGAATCAGCTATACATTATGGATTTGTTCCAGTTGGACTTTCTGCCGGATTTCTTGAGATTGGTATCTTGGATCCCGATAATCTTGAGGCAAGGGATGCTCTGAATTTTATTTCTGGCAAGGTAAATTTGCCATATAAATTATTTTTAATTTCTCATGAGGATTTCGAAAATGTTTTAAAGATCTATAAAGGACTTTCTGGTGAGGTAACAAGGGCACTTTCTGAACTTGATCAAGACAAAGCTCTTGAAAAAGATTTGCAAGGCGAAGGGGACACATACCAAGCGGGCAAGACAACAATCATCGAAGACGCTCCTGTAACTAAAATTGTTTCTACAATTCTCCGTTATGCTGTAGAAGGTAATGCATCAGATGTGCATGTGGAACCACTTCGTGAAAAGATCCGTGTTCGTTTTCGTGTGGACGGTGTACTCAATACTTCTATTGTACTACCAATCAAAGTACTTGATGCGGTGGTTGCTCGTATTAAGATACTTGCAAACATGAAGCTGGATGAGAAGCGCAAACCTCAGGACGGACGTTTCCCAGCAAAGATTGATGGTCGTAAAGTTGATTTCCGTGTATCTACATTCCCAACATATTATGGTGAGAAGGTAGTGATGCGTATCTTGGATCAGGAAAAGGGTATTACAAGGATAGATGAGATGGGATTCAGTCCAGAGAATTTAAAAATGCTCAAGGAGGCTATACAAAGGCCATATGGAATGATTCTTATTTCTGGGCCGACAGGGTCTGGAAAGACCACGACTCTATATTCAATTCTAAAAGAGCTTGATACTGAGCATGACAACATCTTGTCACTTGAAGATCCGGTGGAGTATACGCTCGAAGGTGTGAGTCAGTCACAGGTTAAAGCAGAAATCGGGTATACATTTGCAACAGGTTTGCGTACAACGCTTCGTCAGGACCCAGACATAATCATGGTGGGAGAGATTCGTGATAAAGAGACTGCTCAGCTTGCAATCCAGGCTGCACTTACGGGTCACTTGGTATTTTCAACAATCCACACCAACACTGCTGCTGGAATAATTCCTCGTCTTATAGACATGGGAGTTGATCCTTACCTTATCCCACCAACTCTTGTACTAGGTATGGCACAGCGTCTTACGAGAAAGATTTGTCCTGGAGCGGGAAAGCCTATAAAAGTTGAGGGCGCGATCAAGGCTCGTTTCGATGAGCAGTTTAAAGATTTGCCAGAGAAATATAAAAGTCAGTTACCACCATTTGAAGAGGTTTTGGAATTACAACCAACACCTGATTGTCCAACAGGTATGCGTGGCAGACAGGCTGTATTTGAAATGTATTCAATGACCAGAGAATTAGAAGATGTGATTTTGAAAAATCCTGTAGAATCTGCTGTGTACGATGTTGTGAGAAGCCAAGGAATGCTTACATTGCGTGAGGATGCTATGATTAAAGCTGTTCAAAAGATTATTCCGTTTGAAGAAATAAATAAGCTATAATAAGAATATGTCAGAAGGACACAATACAAAAATAATGCTCGTAGATGATGATACATTTCTTCTAGATATGTACAGCTTAAAATTCAAAAATAAGGGTTTTGAGGTAAATGGTTTTTTGCGTCCAGAGGAAGCATTGGAATCTTTAAAGAATGGTTTAAATCCAGAAATAATAATCCTAGATGTTATCATGCCGAAGATTGATGGTATCTCAGTCCTCAAGGAAATTCGTGATAATAAGTATTGTCCAGATTCAACTATAATAATGTTATCAAACCAGAGTCAGCCAGAAGATATTGAAAAAGCAGAGAGTTTAGGAATTGATGGATATATAGTTAAAGCTTTAACTATCCCATCAGAAGTTGTTGATCAGGTTATGAATATTTATAAGAAAAAGAAAAAATAATATGACCCACGCTGAGCAACTTGAAAACTTAATAGACATAGTCATAAAAGAAAATGCATCTGATCTTCATTTGTCAGAAGGAAGACATCCTAGTGTGCGTGTGTCAGGAGCACTTATTCCACTTGTGAAAATTGCTACTTTGACTCACGAAGATACAAGAGGTCTTCTCCAAGCGCTTGTTTCTAAGGAGCTCATGACAAGGTTTGATGTAGAAAAGGAGTTAGACTTCTCATATTCATACAAGGATAAGGTTCGTTTCAGAGGTAATGCATTTATACAACAAGGTAAAGTGTCAGTTGCATTGCGTTTAATTCCTAAGATTATTAGAACATTAGAAGAACTTAAGCTTCCACCAATACTTTCTACTTTCGCTGATAAACAACAAGGTTTCTTTCTAGTGGTAGGACCAGTTGGTCAAGGTAAGACAACTACACTCGCTGCTTTGATTGAGCAAATAAACAACAAAAGATCTGAACATATTGTAACGATCGAGGATCCTATTGAATATGTGTATGATCAGAAGAAGTCAATAATAGATCAACGTGAAATCGGTCTTGATACAAAAGATTTTTATACAGCGCTCGTATCATCACTTCGTCAGGATGTGGATGTGATCATGGTGGGAGAGATGCGTGGACACGAGACAATGGCAGCAGCAGTGACAGCGGCAGAGACAGGTCACTTAGTCTTTTCAACACTTCACACCAATAATGCCGCACAAACAATCGATCGTATAATCGATTCATTTCCACCAGGTCAGCAAGAGCAGATTCGTGTTCAACTCGCAGGATCGCTTCTAGGAATATTTTCTCAGAGACTTATCCCACGTATATCTGGTGGACTTGTTCCAACACATGAGCTTCTTATTGCAAATAATGCAGTATCAAACCTTATTCGTGAAAAGAGAACTCATGAGATCAATACTGTTATTGAGACTGGTATGGAAGAAGGGATGATAGATATGAATAGAAGTCTTGCAGAACTTGTTCGAATGGGTGAGATAAGTGTTGAGAATGCATATCAATATTCTCTTAATCCAAAAACACTCGAACGTTTGTTATAATTTAAAACATCATGTTATTTGTCTATAAAGCAATTGATCAAAGTGGCAAAGAGGTTTCCGGTACCATCGAGGCCGTAAACAACGATATTGCTATAAGTGGACTTCAGAGAAGGGGTTTTGTACTTTCCTCAATTCACCCAGCAGATGAGGGAGGTAGTGTACTTACAAGAAGTATTGGTATCTTTGAGCGTGTTAAGAACAAGGATATTGTAATCTTGTCCCGTCAGATTGCTACGCTTTTTCAAGCACAAGTTTCCGCACTTCGTGTATTCAGACTACTTGCATCTGAAACAGAAAATCCAGCACTAAGAAAAGTTCTTGATGAAGTCTCAGAGGATTTGCAATCAGGTGCTGCAATATCTAAGGCATTATCTAGACATCCAAAAGTATTTTCAGACTTTTATGTAAACATGGTTCGCTCGGGTGAGGAGTCAGGTAAACTTGATCAAGTGTTTCTATTTCTTGCTGATTATCTAGATAGAACATATGAGGTAATGTCTAAGGCCAAGAACGCACTCATCTATCCAGCTTTCGTGATATTCACTTTCTGTGCTGTGATGATACTTATGCTTACCTTGGTTATCCCAAAGATTAGTCAAATTCTTATTGATTCAGGACAAGAGATCCCAATATATACAAAGATAGTTATCGGTCTTTCAAATTTCTTTGTTGATTACGGTTTCATTATGGCGATACTTGGTGCAGCCGGTGTTGGATTCCTTATAAAATTTGTTCAATCAGCATCAGGTGGAACATCTTTCGATGCATTCAAGATTTCTGTGCCATATGTAGGTGATCTATATAGAAAGCTGTATCTTTCTCGTATCGCTGACAACATGTCTACAATGCTTACGTCAGGTATACCGATGCTTAGAGCACTCGAGATAACTTCTGCGGTGGTAGACAATAGAATCTTCAAAGAAGCTTTGACAGCAAGTTTAGAGAAGGTAAAGGCAGGTGCACCGCTCTCAGAGTCACTTAATGATCATAAGGAAATCCCTCAGATCATGACTCAGATGATCAAGGTAGGTGAGGAGTCTGGAAATATGGGAGAAATTCTAGGAACACTCTCAAAGTTCTATCAAAGAGAGGTTACCAATGCTGTAGATACTCTAGTAGGACTCATCGAACCAGCTATGATTGTGGGCCTTGGCGTGGGCGTAGGAACTCTCCTTGCTTCAGTATTAATCCCTATATATAACGTTGCGTCAACATTCTAGACCTGACTGTCGTAGGCAGTTGTCCACAGTGCAAATATGGCTTAACTGTGGGGCGTAGTATAATAGTATCAACCTAATTTTATCAGTTTAGGTTAATAATTAATTAATTAATTATATTTTCAATTATGAAAAGAAATAAAGGTTTTACATTGATCGAACTTTTGGTGGTTATCGCCATCATCGGTATTCTATCTTCAGTAGTTTTGACATCACTTGGATCAGCTAGA
>CAYYLG010000009.1:9115-17865 GCA_964472605.1 uncultured Candidatus Saccharibacteria bacterium
AAGGGCTATGCAAGGACCGTCCTTGCAGAACGAAGAACCAAGAAAAACTTGGTTTTTTGTTTTGTATTTTATTAACCGCAAGGACCGTCCTTACGGTTGGGATAACCAGGATTCTAAGAGGTTTTTAAAGTCACTTTTTGTTTCAAAATATTTAGGGAAAGCTTCTTTGCTAAGTATCAAGACTTCGTCACGTTCACTTTCTTTTGCATAATCAAAATAACTTGAATATTTGTAATTCTCTATGTATTTTTTTGCTTCGTTCAAATTATTAATTTTTTTATTTTTCCAGTCCTTATCGATTATTCCTATTGGATTAAGGTGAATGTAACTATATTGATGTTTTAGATAATTATCGTTATCTAAATGCTGTGCTTTGAATCTACCCTCAAACAAAGCACCTCTTCTTTGGTGTTTAGTATTAAAATACATTGAATATCCTGTTAGTAGTTTTTTCATGAAAATAGTTATGCCACCATCTTCTTTTTCCTTAAGAAGCAGATGAAAGTGGTTTGGCATAATACACCAAGCTCCGATGGAAACTAGTTGTTTTTTTATTTTAATATCTTTTAGCTCTTTATTTTTCACTTCTTCAAATCTGATTGGTTCTGTGTTGTTGGCTATAAAAAGTAACTTTATGAATCTTTCATGATCTTTAGTATCAAAGAATATTTGTCTTTTATCTACACCTCTATTGTATATGTGGTACGACTCATCAGGAGAAAAAGTAATTCTTCTTAGCATACCTCTATTTTACTAAACTGAAGTATGCACTGCAAGGACCGTCCTTACGGTTAATTGCTAAGTCGTTTGATAGTATTATTAAATATAATGATTTATTTAATCTTTATATTCGGTTTAATTATTGGAAGTTTTCTGAACGTTGTTATCTATCGCTATAACACCGGTAGGGGAATTGGGGGCAGGTCTGGATGCTTCTCTTGTGGTAAGACGCTTGCTTGGTATGAATTGTTCCCAGTACTAAGTTTCCTTTTACAAAAGGGTAGGTGTACAAAGTGTTATACCAAACTATCTTGGCAGTATCCTCTAGTAGAACTCATAACAGGATTGATGTTTGCCCTAATCTATTCAATGTTTGGTTTTACATTAGCTGGGCTTATATATCTACTTATCGGGATTTATTCGATTATGATTTCCGTCTACGATATACGACATACAATTATCCCAGACTCTTGGGTGTATACGCTTTCAGTTTTTGGAATAATTCTGAATTATCAGAACATTGTTAATGTTTTGATTGCTGGGTTAATCATCTTTTCATTCTTTGCATTGCTTTGGCTTATGGGCAGAGGTAACTGGATGGGGTTTGGTGATGCAAAGCTTGGCCTTGCTATGGGACTTGTATTAGGAATATCCAAAGGCGTTACTGCGGTGATGGTTGGATTTTGGCTTGGGGCAATTGTGGGGATTTTGCTTATGATATTAACTAAAATATTTAGCAAATTTAATTATCACTTGAAGAGTGAGATTCCTTTTGGGCCATTTCTCATTTTAGGTATGTGGCTTTCTATCGTATTTAATCTTGATCTAGTGTGGATGGCGGGGCTATTTGCATTCTAGTATAGGAGGTATAATGAGTAGTAATGAAAAGAATATTTACTTCTCTAATAAATCGGGGGATGACGCTTATTGAGCTTCTTGTTTCAATTGCTATTTTTACAATCATTACATCTGTAGTTTTGTTCAATCATACTGAGTTTAATTCAAACGTGCTCGTAACTAATCTTGCATACGAAGTTGCGCTCGCTATTAGGCAGGCTCAAACTTATGGTTTGTCGGTAAAGCAGGGATCGACACATTCATTTGGAATATATGTTGATACAAATGGTCCACAATCGTTAATAATTTTTGAGGATACAAACAATGATGGGATATTCAATGGAACCGGTAATTTTGATGAGGTTTGTCCATCTGTGAGTTCTGGTGATGCAGATGGAGATACTTGTGAGGAGAGATTATCGCTTAGGGGGAATGTCGAGTTTTCTGAATTCTGTGTATATAAAGAAATAAATGGTCTAAGGTGCTCGGTTGGAAGTGATAATATAAATTGGTCATCCGTAATGTTTAAAAGACCTAACCCAATTGCATTAATATACGGTGAACAGTTTGGTCCAAATACAGACAATTTAGATCTCAATAAGGATACTCAAAAATATTTCACAATAACCTTAAAGTCAAATAGTACAGATAAACACAAAACTGTAAAAGTTGAGCGTACTGGGCAGATATCAGTTGTACAAGAATAATGTTTAAAATCAGTAAACAAAAGAAAAAAGGATTTTCACTTGTAGAACTCATGGTTGCTGTATCAATATTTGCAATTGTGATGCTCATTGGTACCGGAGCCATCCTGGCTATCGTAAATGGTAACAAAAAGAATCAGAGCATGCAGGTTGCTATTTCAAACTTGAATTACGCTGTAGAGAACATGACGAGAAACATGAAGACAGGTAGAGGTTTTCAGAATTCTGCTGATTTTAATTATCCAACAGATAATATAACCTTTACAACCACTGATGATGAAAATGTAAAGTATTTCTATGCCTCTAATGTGGATAGCAATGGTGATACAAAGGGTAGCTTGATGATCCAATATTTAGATGAGCCTGGAGCACCGGCTATTGCTGTAACTGCACCAGAAATTGATATAGATACTCTTACCTTTGCTGTAACTGGAGCAGATGCAAATGATGGTTTTCAACCTGCAGTAATTATCTATATTGCAGGAACCGTAAGTAACGGGAGCTTAACAACCGACTTTGCATTACATACTTCTGTAACACAGAGATCTGTAGACTTTTAAATATATGATTAAGAATTTATTCCAAAAGAATATAAATAAAGGATTCACATTAGTAGAGACTTTGGTTGCCATCACAATACTCATGATCTCAATCGGTGGACCTATGGTGCTTGTTGGTAATGGTATAAATGTTTCTAGATTTTCTCGTGATCAGGTTACGGCTTTTTATATCGCTCAGGATGCTATAGAAGCATTGAGGTTTGTAAGGGATGCAAACAGAATAGCCAGAGTTACTGATACCACTGATACAGTGCAGTGGTCGTATCTGAGTAGTTTAGCTGATCTTGGGTGTATTAGAGCTTGTGATATAGATTCGTATAAGGTGTATTCTGGGAATTTTGATGGTACTGGTGTACAGGAAAATTGGGCAGGTGAGAAATTAAAAATAAACCTAAACGGATACTTTGGTCACGATTCTACAGGTGAAGATTCAAAATTCCAAAGGCAAATAACGATAAAACCTATAGAAAATAAAGATGAGGTGGATATTTTGGTTACCGTGTCTTGGGATTCGGGAGGAGTTTTCGGTAGTAGACAGTTCTCGGTAAGAGAGAGTTTATTCTATTGGCAATAATATGAAATCAATTTTATTCAAAAAGCAAAAAGGTTTTACAGTACTGTTCTCTGTTATAGTATCAGCTATTGTTTTAGCTATCGGTATATCTATTGCAAATATAACCTTGAAACAGATAATCATTTCTTCTGCAGGTAGAGAGTCTCAGATTGCTTTCTATGCAGCTGATTCTGGTGCCGAATGTGCAATGTATTATGATCTTAAAAACACTGATATATTTAATCTGATCTCAGCCCCAAGCTCAGATTCTATAAGTTGTTTCAATAATACCGCTGAAGATAGTATTGATTTTGATCGTCCAATTGATGGCTCTGCTGCCACAACCACTTTCACTATTTATTTCAAAGATTTAACAAGTGGTAATCAAACTCAGCTTTGTGCCAAGGTTAGTGTAGGTAAGCATGATTTCAATTCAGATGGTATTGCAGATAAAACCATAATCGAATCCAGAGGCTACAATGTCTGTGATTCTGGTAATCCTCGTCAGCTTGAACGTGGTCTAGAGATAACTTATTAATATGTTAGAATCTGCCATATGGCGATTGCTAATGAGATAAGAAATAGATATGAAAAGTTGAAAGAGACGATAGAGTACCATCGTCATCTTTACCATGCTAAGGATATTTCCGAGATATCTCCAGAGGCTTTGGATTCGTTAAAGAAGGAGCTTGTAGAAATTGAGAGAGAGTATCCGAGTCTTGTAACACCGGATTCTCCATCTCAGCGAGTGGCAGGCGAGGCTTTGAAGGCGTTTAAGAAAGTTCCTCACAAGGTCACTCAGTGGTCTTTCAACGACGCTTTCGATGAGGGGGAGATGAGGGAGTTCGACCTTAGGATGAAGAGAATGCTCAAGCAATCTACAGATAAGGATGAAAATCCAACTTATGTCTGTGAATTAAAGATAGATGGTTTAAAGGTCGTTTTGGAATACGAAAAAGGAATTCTGAAAACTGCTGCAACTCGCGGTGATGGTGTTGTGGGTGAGGATGTGACCATGAATGTGCGCACCATAGAGTCGGTACCTCTCAGGATAAAAAAAGATGTAAATATAATTGTGGAGGGAGAAGTTTGGCTTTCTAAAAGTAATTTAATAAAAATAAATAAAGAACAAGAGAAAAAAGGGGAGGAACTCTATGCAAACCCCAGAAATGTCGCAGCAGGATCCATTCGTCAACTTGATCCAAAAGTTACTGCGTCACGCGGGCTTTCTACCTTTATATATGATGTAGCTTTATATGATCATGTGCCAGATACTCAGATTAAGGAATTAGAGTTATTGAAGGATTTGGGATTTAAAGTAAATAATCATTTTAAGTTTTGTAAAAGTATTGATGATGTAATTAAGTTTTGGCATGAATGGAAAGATAAAAGTAAGAAGCAAGATTATTGGATTGATGGAGTTGTGGTGAAAGTCAACGAAAAGAAATATCAAGAAATATTGGGCTACACAGGTAAGGCTCCGCGATGGGGAATTGCTTTCAAATTTCCAGCCGAACAAGTTACTACAGTGGTAGAAGATATTGTTTTTCAAGTTGGGCGAACTGGAGTTGTAACACCTGTAGCACATTTGCGCCCAGTATCTGTGGCAGGAACTACAGTGTCTAGAGCGACACTTCATAATATGGATGAGATAGAACGACTTAGCCTCAAAATTGGGGATACAATAATTCTGGAAAAAGCTGGAGATGTGATTCCAAAAGTGGTGAAAGTTTTGTCTGAAATGAGAACCGGTAAAGAAAAAACTTTTAAAATGATTACAGAGTGTCCAGAATGTGGTAGTACATTAGAGAAACAAAATAATTTAAATGGAGAGAGTGTGGCATATTATTGTATAAATAAAAACTGCCCCGCGAAGGATAGAAGGAAGTTTTACTATTTTGTTTCAAAATCAGCATTCGATATAGATCATTGTGGACCGAAGGTTATCGATGCACTTATGGATGCAGACCTTGTGTCTACTTATGCGGATTTATTTACTCTGACTATGGGCGATGTACTGTCTATGCCACGCTTCGCAGAAAAGAGTGCAGATAATTTAATTGAATCAATACAAAAATCTAAAAAGGTTACACTATCTAGATTATTAGTTTCTTTATCAATTCCTCAAGTTGGAGAAGAGACTGCGATAGACCTCGCAAAGAATTTTGGGAGCCTAGAAAAAATTCGTAAAGCAGAGAAAGAAACCTTGGCAAATATATACGGAATAGGTGAGACAGTTACCGAGGCTGTGTATACTTGGTTTCGCGATAAACATAATATAAAAGTCTTGGATGAATTACTTAAACATATAAAAGTTGAGGACAATAAATCAGTTAAAATTGGAGGAGGATTCTTCTCTGGTAAAACCGTAGTGCTTACAGGAACACTGGGGTCTATGTCTCGAGATGAAGCCAAGGACATTATCCGATCTCAAGGTGGAAACATCACAAGTGCTGTATCTAAAAAAACTGATTATGTAGTAGCTGGCGAAAATCCTGGATCTAAACTAGATGAGGCAGAAAGTTTGGGTGTTACAGTAATGCCCGAAGCTGAATTTTTAAAAAAGATAAAATAGTGTAGTATAGCTTTATGATTACCGACAAAGATATAGACAATCTAGCGGAGCTTTCAAGACTTGAGCTCTCTGCCGAGGAGAAGGCTTCATATGCCAAGGATTTAAATAATATTTTGAATTATATAAGTGAGCTAAATAAGCTTGGCTTAGAAGCTACTCCTCATTATGATGAGCTTACCTTGAATTCTATGCGTGAGGATGTTGTGACTACAGAGACTGGATCAAATACAGAAATTCTAGTTAAAGCATCTGCAGATAATGACAAGAATTATATAAAAGTTAAGAAAATTCTAGGATAATATGATTGATTTAAAAAATCTAACAATTGAAAAAGCTAGAAAGTCATTACTTGCGGGTGAATATACTGCGGTTGATTTGGTAAATGCTTATTTGGAAAATATAAAAAACAAAGATGAAGAAATTCATGCGTATCTTGAAGTATTTGCGGATGCAATAGATGAAGCGAGAAAGTTTGATACTTTGTCAAAGGAAGAAAAAGAAAAATTAAAACTCGGAGGAATTCCTATAGCGCTAAAGGATAATATTTTACTTAAGGGTAAACATTGTAGTTCTGCTTCAAAAATTCTCGAGGAATATGTCGCTTCATATGATGCTGGTGTAGTAAAGAAGCTTAAAGAAGCTGGAGCAATTTTTATGGGACGTACAAATATGGATGAAGGGGCGATGGGGGGATCAACAGAAAATTCTGCCTTCGGATCGACTAAAAACCCTATCGATACAACTCGTGTTCCCGGGGGATCATCGGGTGGCTCTGCTGCGGTCGTTGCAGGGGACTTGGCACTTGTGGCATTGGGATCTGATACAGGAGGGTCTATCAGACAGCCAGCGAGTTATTGTGGGATAGTGGGACTAAAGCCTACTTATGGAAGTGTGTCTAGAAGTGGTCTTATTGCCATGGCATCATCACTTGATGTTATAGGTCCAATGACAAAGACAGTAGAAGATGCTGAAATACTTTTTGATATTATAAAGGGTAAAGATATACTCGATTCAACTTCACGTGAAGGTAAGTATGAAAGCAAGAGAGAGAAAAAAGTTATCGGTGTACCAAGATCATTTATAGGTAAAGGTGTTGACTCAAAAGTCCTGGAGATATTTGAAAATTCTTTAAATAGATTTAAAGAATTGGGTTATGAAATTAAGGATATTGAATTACCAATGCTTCCTTACGCGCTTTCTACTTACTATGTAATCATGCCAGCAGAAGTGTCATCTAACCTGGCAAGAATCGATGGGGTAAGATATAGCACTAGGATCGAAGGAGAAAATCTTTTTGAATCTTATTCTAAAACTAGAGGAGGATTATTCGGTAAGGAAGTTCGTCGTAGGATTATGCTTGGAACCTATGTCCTATCATCAGGATATTATGATGCTTATTATGGTAAAGCACAGTCCGTGCGTGCAAAGATTCAAGATGATTTCAACAACGCTTTCAAAGATGTTGACTTTATTGCTACACCAACAGCTCCAACTCCAGCATTTAAATTAGGTAAAAACACGAGTGACCCACTTCAAATGTATCTTGAAGATATTTTTACAGTCGGTGCGAACCTTGCAGGAGTTCCGGCTATCTCTATTCCAGCTGGTGTAAAGAATGAAGATGGAAAAGATCTTCCAGTTGGTATACAACTCATGGCTCCACTTTTTGGTGAAGAGCTTCTCTTTCAAGCTGGTAAAAAATTTGAGACAATATAGTCATGGCAGATGATAAGAAAAAAGATGATAAGAAAGGGGCGCCTGCACCTAGTGGCGGTATAGGTGAGTACGCGCCACTTCTATGGCTTATTGGGGGAGCGATTTTCATAAGTCTTTTTCTAACTAATTGGAACGGAACCTTTTTTGATCTTGGGGCAAGTACAGTTGAAGATCCTGAGACGGGAGAGATTGTTGCAAGGAAGGAATCATTACGTTTTCCTACTGGCAGGATTACTCCTGGAGTAGAGGTTGTAACTCGAGATGAAGTTTTTGTTCGTGCTGTGCCAGCAGGAGATATTTTGGGCAAGCAGAAGGCGTATAAAACAGCTCGAATCGAAAGTGGTCCAGAAACTGCTTTTGGTGAGAGGTGGTGGATGCTTGATTTTGATAAGGCACCAGATGGCTTTGTATCTGAGTCAAACATTACTTCTTATGTTGGTTTATATAAAACAATATTTATTTTACCTATTCTTTGGCAATATTTAAAATTCGTACTTTGGATAATCAGTGCAATTCTTTTTGTTCTTTTCCTTTATGCTAAGTTTGGACTAATAGCTGCTCAAGAGGAGGCTGCAAAAAGATTGCTTGGAGAGCCAGAAAAAGTTCCACATATAGACATGAGTAAGGAAGAGTCAATTGGTCAGATGGCAGAAGCAGAGAAAAAATCAAATACTCGATGGATGCATGTGTTGCAACTTCTAGAGTCTCATTCTCAAGGTGATTGGAGACAGGCTGTGATTGAAGCGGATATTATACTCGAAGAGATGTTGGATAAGATGGGGTATGAGGGTGTGACTATTGGAGACAAATTAAAGAATGTTGAATCATCGGATTTTCTTACATTGAACCAAGCTTGGGAAGCTCATAAGATTAGAAACAAGATTGCTCACATGGGATCAGAATTTAAGATTACACAAGGTGAAGCTAAAAAGGTTATAGGTCTGTATCAGGAAGTGTTTGAGGAGTTTTACTTTATCTAGATTTGTAGTATACTGGTACACCTAATATAGCGGGGTAGAGTAATAGTAATTCGTCAGGCTCATAACCTGAAGATCTTGGTGCAATTCCAGGCCCCGCAACAAGAA
>CAYYLG010000009.1:17965-23822 GCA_964472605.1 uncultured Candidatus Saccharibacteria bacterium
CCGACACAATGATTAAGAAAAAATCTAGCAAAAAGTTTTGGAACAGAGAATATGACAGACCGAGGCATCTCGCTATTTCTGATGATCCTGCAGAAGATGCGGTGAAGTTTTCTAATTGGGCAGAGCGAAACAGTGAATGGTTTCCTTTCCCTAAAAATGGGATGGTGGTGGATATGGGTTGTGGTAATGGAAGAAATATAATTTATATTTGTGAGAAATATAGAATGAAGGGTTATGGTGTAGACATTTCTGATGTGGCTATAGCTCAAGCGAAAGAGATTGCAAAAGATTTACCAATACAGTTCGAAGCAAAAAGTATTACTGAGAAAATTCCTTTAGAAGATGAGAGTGTGGATGTGGTACTTGATATGATGACATCACACTGTTTGAAGGAGGAAGAGCGTAAAGAATTTCTAAATGAAATTTTAAGAGTACTGAAACCTTTTGGTTGGTTTTTCTTTAAAACTTTTGTTATGGATGGGGACTTACACTCAAAGAGACTTATTGCAGAGAATCCTGCGGATGAGGAGAATGCTTACATACATCCTAAGATCGGGACATATGAATATGTTTGGACAGAGGCTAAAATTGATGAGGTTTTCAAACCGTATTTTAGAATTCATAAAGCTATCAAGTCGTATAAGCATGTAACTCGTGATGGTAAGGCTTATAAAAGACGCACAATCTCAGTTTATATGGAGAAAAAGAGGGATATTGACTAAGTGGTATATAGTGTGCTATAATAGGAGTTGAACTGAACACTGGCACAACGTGCTAGTGTTTTACGTTCTTCACAAATCCAATACCAACTAATGAACTATAAAGTTCTCGTGTCAGCGCTTGCGATCCTGGCGATCGTTTACTCCGCGATCATTATCGCGCAGCCCCAATCGGAATCGGCTACCAAGCCGGTTGTCACCAACGAAACCCAAACCAACGGTCCCGTCATGGTGACCGGCGCGAATCATTTCGCGTTGAAGAAGTAGATCACAACAAACCAAACAACAAACAGGAATCACACAATGAAAGCAATCAAACTGTTGGCTCTCTCGCTCGTCATGGGCGTCGCAACTCTGTCCGCGCAGGACAGTTTCAATTACAGCATCAGCTATGATGAAGGGGGGGTCGGAGGTGGTATCCCCACCGTCGAGCTCCCGGTCATCGCCGTTGAGCAACCTCAATACTGGATGCTTTCCAGTCCGGGAGCACTCCGTGCCTACGCGCTGTCGCGTGTCGTGAGCGGGGACTCCTATGTCTGGGGGGACACGATGGTCTATGACTCAGCGTCTAAAACCTGGGTTCGGATCGAGGGTGATACCCCGCATGGGATTCTCTTCAGCCTCGGTGGCGAAGAGGGGACACTCGTGTTCAAGATCGCGGATCCCGTCCACGATACAGTGAATCGCGGGGGCTCGCTCAACGACAGTCATCAAAACCAGTTGTTCTACGGCTGGGAGTATGGTGTGCGTCCAGTGAAAGTCGGTAACTCGTGGAGATTTCCAACGAGCACGATTGAGCTCCAAATGTCGAGCCAGATCCCGATTCCGGTGTCGAAAGATACCAACTCGGCGAGGATATTCTACAAGGACAGTGAAGGAAACTATCGCTGGACCGAATACATGGATGTGTGGGATGGGATGCTTTACTTTCCGGCAGAATATGCTGGGGAGAATGGGCAACTCGTCCTCCTTTCAAACAACGGCTCGATTCTGGTGGATCTCCGCACTGGCCAAGAAATTGTGCCGGCGCAGATCGTAACATCGGTTCAGGCTGAGCTCGCTAACTACTCGCATGTATCCGACAAGGGTCTTGCGAGTTGGCAGAAACTCGAGTTTGGTATCGAGGCGGATGTTTCCAATGATCAGTCGGATGCTCCGGTCGTATGGACCACGCTCTCGACTGCTCGCACTGTGAAGTTCACTATGAAAGTGGTGGAACAGAACGGGACTGTTGTCGAGACTCCGTGGCAGGCTCATGCGTTCAATCGAAACACCGGTGTGATTCGTCCGATCACTGCTACGGCGGTTATTCGGCCGGATGGAAGTTTCTCCGAGCCGTTTTTCGAGAAGTCTCTCGAGGCAGGTGATTGGATCATCTGGTGGACGACTGAGTCGTTCAACCAAGAACCCGACTATCCGTATTACTACGGTGGAGGGAAGGGCTAAAAGGCCCGAGGTTCAAACCCTCAACAAGCGCCGGCGTTGCTTACATGCAATGTCCGGCGCAATTTTATTTATCTTGCCCCATCGACTATTTTTTGATAGATTGTATGCACCTTGTAAAGAGGGAATATGCAGGTGTAGCTCAACTGGTTAGAGCACTCCCCTGTCACGGGAGAGGTTGCGGGTTCGAGTCCCGTCACTTGCGCAGCAAGTCAAAAACCGAGATGTAAGTCTCGGTTTTTGCATTGTCTGAAAGGACAATGGACGGGACTCGAAAGACGGAAGAAAGGTTCTGTTAGAACTTTTCTGAGTCGGGGTCGTGGAAAATTTGTCTGCAAATTTATCTGTGACCGAGTCGTCACTTGCTCAATTGAGCAAGTGACGGGACTCGAGTCCTGTTTTTAATAACCTCCTAATCTAAATCCAATATAAACTCCAGCCAGAGCGCCTACGCCAGATAAGATAATTCCAGAGAAAGAAAACATTCCAGCGCCCCAAAGTGACGGTATGTAACTTCCAATTGTTGAGCCGATAAACATTCCTATCCAAACAGATGTTTTTGTAGACATAAGTAAATTCTAGCATAGTGATATAATTATTCTATGAATAAAAATACGTATTTTGCTGGAGGATGTTTCTGGTGTGTTGAGCACGATCTCAGATCTTTGCCTGGGGTTATAAATGTAATTTCTGGTTACGCGGGTTTAGAGAGGGGTAGACCAAGCTACGAAGATCATAGGGGTTTTAGAGAGGCTGTAGAAGTTGAATATGATCCAACCAAAACTTCTTTTAAAAAACTTTGTCAGTTTTTCCTGGATCATATTGATCCGACAGATGCCGGGGGACAATTCCATGATCGGGGAGAAAGTTATAAAACTGCAATATATTTTAGCGATGAAGAGGAGAAAAATATTGCTGAAGCTTTAATTCTAGAATTAGGTGAAAGCGAAATCTATAATGACCCTATAGCTGTTGAAGTTTTACCCAAGCCATATTTCTATGATGCAGAGGAATATCATCAGGATTATGCAGACAAGAATCCTGATCATTATATTGCTTATGCAAACGGCTCAGGTAGAAAGAATCTTCAGCAAAAGGTTTGTGAAATAAGGGAGGAAAAGCATATAGTTTGGAAGGATTAATATCCTTATTTACATAATAAAATTGTGGTATAATACAGACTTAACTATAAATATAGGCTTATGACATTTACATTAGGAATTTTGATTGCAATCGGGCTTTTGATTCTTTGGTTTATTGTCTCTTACAATAGATTTATTACCCTTATTCATCGTGCTAAGGAGGCTTGGGCTGATATAGACGTTCAGTTGAAACGTCGTTATGACCTTATCCCAAACCTTGTTAATACTGTAAAGGGCTATGCAACCCACGAGTCAGCTACCTTTGAGAAAATCACCGAAGCTCGCACCAAGGCTATGGGAGCTGGTTCACTAGAGGATAAAAGTCAGGCAGAAAACATGCTTTCTGGAGCACTCAAATCTCTATTTGCAGTTTCAGAAGCTTATCCAGATCTAAAGGCCAATCAGAATTTCCTTTCACTTCAAGGCGAACTTTCTGACACAGAGAACAAGATTCAAGCTGCTCGAAGATTCTATAATGGTAATGTGCGCGATTTAAACATTATGATTGATTCTTTTCCTTCAAAAATTATTGCAGGTATATTTAATTTCATGAGAATGGAGTTCTTTGAACTTTCTGAGTCTGATGCAGCTGCTCGAAATCCGGTAGAAGTTAAGTTCTAATTATCTCAAATATGGCGACACTATACACTGAACAAACAAATAATGTTTGGAAGACATATTTTCTCATGGCTTTGTTTTTTGGTTTTGTTGTATTTGTTGGGTGGTTTGCTGGTTACTACTACGGCAATCAGGCAATATTTGTTGGTGCAGTCATCTTCAGTGTAGTTATGAATATAAGTAGCTATTGGTTCTCTGACAAGATCGCCTTGGCTGTCTCTGGTGCAAAGAAAATTGAGATGAAGGATAATCCAGAGCTTTGGCGCATAGTTGAGAACTTGGCTATAACCGCAGGACTTCCAATGCCTTCACTTCATATAATCGATGATGAATCACCAAACGCTTTTGCTACAGGAAGAGATAAAGATCATTCTGCAATTGCTGTTACATCTGGTCTACTAAAAATTCTAAACAAATCAGAGTTAGAGGGTGTTATCGCTCATGAATTTTCTCATATTGGAAACAGGGACATACTACTTATGAGTGTAGTTGCGGTGCTAGTGGGACTCATTCAGATCATGGCAGATATGATAATCAGAACTTCAATGCGTCATAGTGATGACAATAAAAATCCTGCATTTTTGATGGCAGGATTCGTGCTCATGATTTTCTCTCCAATTATCGCTATGGTTATACAAATGGCGATTTCAAGAAAGAGGGAATTCCTAGCTGATGCTACAGGGGCACTCCTTACTCGTTATCCAGAAGGCCTAGCCACAGCACTAGAAAAGATTTCTGATTTCCATAGACCACTTGCAAAGGCCAACAAGGGTACTGCACATATGTTCATTGCTACACCATTTGGAGGAGACACTGATGGAGATGGGGTATCAGATAGACATCAAAAGACTTCTTTTATTCAAAAAATGTTTATGACTCATCCGCCAGTAGAAGAGAGGGTTAGAGCCCTCAGGGGTTTGGATATACAGTAAAAACATGTCTCTCAATATCCCTCCAATTCATCCGACCAAAATCTATAACAATCCAAAGACTGGAACAGTGAAGTATAGTGTGCGTTCATCGAGTAGGGAGAAGCCAAGCTTTATAGATAAATATTTCATGAAATATTTTGTAATGCTTGTGCCGAATTTTATCTTGCCGAATTACATCACTATTTTCCGCTTTCTAACAATTCCGTTTATTATTTATTTTTTGCTACAGGATAATTACAAGGTTGGATTAATTTTGTTTGCTATCTCGGCCTTTTCTGATGCTGTCGATGGGTCTGTGGCACGCATGCGTAAACAAATCACTGATTGGGGTAAGCTTTTTGATCCTTTGGCAGACAAGCTTCTCATTGGCAGTGTGGCAGTTATTGTGATAACAAAATTTCTAAATATTTATTTAGCAGGAATAATTGTTGCTATAGCAGTTTGTCTTGTAGCTTACAATATATTTTTCCGAGGTAGGAGAAAGAAGGTGATCAGTGCAAGATTCGAAGGTAAGATAAAAATGATTCTTCAGTGTGTAGGTATTGGGCTTCTCCTCCTCAATGCCATAAGTCCAGCACCAGTACTTCTAACCATCGCTTCTTGGATTCTGTATTTTGCCGTTCTCTTCGGTGCCTTGAGTTTGTTTGTATACAGGACGATTTAGAATTTTTCCAGAAGCTCACCTAGCCTGTTTCTCATAAATTCTTTAGATTGCTTCGAGCTCTCTATCCAAGGAATCATTCTGAATTCATTTATGGATTTATCCCACCAAGAGTCATTTTTATAAACATCTTTTGCATACTTTAGGAATTCTTCTGGCTTTGTAAAATACAATAGAGAAATTCTGTTCCATTCATCTTGATCATTTTGGCTTACAACAAAATTCATAAAATCTCGTAGATTCCTAAGTTTTGGATCAGATTTTGACTCTTGATTCGGTTCCTTGTATTCAATTTTAGGAAATTTCATAAGCAAATTATATCATATTGCTTTATCGATGCGG
>CAYYLG010000010.1:0-23576 GCA_964472605.1 uncultured Candidatus Saccharibacteria bacterium
CCAACATTTGCTTAATTGTTTCTTATTAGAAAATTAATTAAGTAAATAACTATGTCAAAAATAATTGGTATTGATTTGGGAACAACCAACTCAGCAGTTGCGGTAATGGAGGCTGGTGCTCCAAAAATTCTAGAAAACGCAGAAGGTATGCGCACGACTCCGTCTATCATGGCGATGTCAAAGACAGGTGAGAGACTTGTTGGTCTCCTTGCTAAACGTCAGGCAGTAACGAACCCAAAGAACACTATCTTTGGTGTAAAGAGATTCATGGGTCACTCATTCGATGAAAGTGCAGTGCAAAAGGACAAAGGTGTAGTGCCGTACGAACTCGTAAAAGGTGAGAACAATGGAGTTGCAATTAAAATCTCTGACAAGGATTATCGTCCAGAGGAAATCTCTGCGATGATTCTAGGAAAGCTTAAAGCAGATGCAGAAGCGCGTCTAGGTGAGAAAGTAACTCAAGCGGTGATCACTGTGCCAGCATACTTCAACAATGATCAGCGTGAGGCTACAAAGAAAGCTGGAGAGATCGCAGGTCTTGAGGTAATGCGTATCATCAACGAACCTACAGCAGCCGCACTAGCTTATGGCCTAAACAAAAATAAAGAGGAAAAGATTGCGGTCTTCGACTTCGGAGGTGGAACATTTGACGTATCTATCCTAGAAGTTGGTGATGGGGTTATCGAAGTGCGTTCAACAGACGGGGACTCACACCTAGGAGGTAAAGATATTGATCAAAAGATTCTTAACTGGCTTGCGGATGAGTTCAAAAAGGAAAGTGGAATTGATTTAAGAAATGATGTTCTAGCGCTTCAGCGTCTAGATGAAGCAGCGGAGAAAGCAAAGATTGAGCTTTCTTCAGCAGTTGAGACAGAAGTAAATATTCCATTCATTACATCTGACGCTTCAGGTCCAAAGCATTTCTTAATCAAAATGACTCGCGCTAAGCTCGAGGAACTTACAGCAGAATTCATTGAGCGTGCAATGCAGATCACGAAGCGTGCGGTAGAGGCATCTCCATTTAAGGTTACTGATATTCAAGAAGTAATCCTAGTAGGAGGTCAGACTCGTATGCCAAAGATTGTAGAAGAGGTGAAAAAATTCTTTGGTAAGGAACCAAACAAAGGAGTGAATCCAGATGAAGTAGTAGCTATCGGTGCTGCTATTCAAGGAGGAATCCTCCAAGGTGATGTGAAGGATGTACTTCTTCTCGATGTGATTCCATTGTCACTTGGTATTGAAACTATGGGAGGTGTGGCTACAAAGCTTATTGAACGCAACACAACTATCCCAGCATCTAGGTCACAAATATTCTCTACAGCTGCAGATAATCAAACATCTGTGCAGATCAGAGTATTCCAAGGTGAACGTGCGATGTTTAACGACAACAAGGAGCTCGGGCAATTTATCCTAGATGGAATTCCACCAGCTCCTAGAGGCATGCCACAGGTTGAAGTAACTCTCGATGTAGATGCAAACGGAATTCTAAATGTGAAAGCTGTTGAAAAGGCTTCAAACAAGGCTCAGTCAATTACTATCAAGGGTTCATCAGGACTTTCAAAGGAAGATGTAGAGAGAATGAAGAAAGATGCTGAAGCTCATGCAGCAGAAGACCAAAAGAAGAAAGATTTGGTAGAAGCTCGCAACATTGCAGATAGCCTCATCTACACTTCAGAGAAGTCACTCAAGGATGCGGGGGATAAAGTTCCAGCGGACTTGAAGACAAGTATCGAAGGTAAGATTGCAGATGTTAAAAAGGTGAAGGACGCTGATGATTTGCAGGCTATTAAGACTGCTACAGAAGCCCTATCTACTGAACTTCAAAAGATTGGTGAGATAATGCAGAAGGCTCAGACAGAACAAGCACAGGCTGGAGCAAATCCAAATCCTGAGGCAAATGCAGGTGGAGAAAATGTTCGTGATGCAGAGTTCAAGGAGAATCCAGAGCAAAAATAATTAACTAACAATTGCTCTGATACTGCCGGGGTTTTGAAACCTCGGTAGAAATCAGTGCAATATAAACACATGGCAAAAAGAGATTATTACGAAATATTGGGAGTAAATAAAGGTGCATCGAAGGATGAGATCAAGAAGGCTTTTCGTAAGCTGGCTCATGAATATCATCCAGACAAAGGCACAGGAAATACTGAGAAGTTCAAAGAAGTGAACGAGGCGTATTCGACATTGTCTGATGATACAAAACGCGCTCAATATGATCAATTTGGGCATGCTGGGTCACAGTTTGGTGGCGGAGCATCTGGCCAAGGTGGATTCGGAGGCTTTGACTTCGGTGGCGGAGGATTCGACTTCTCTGGATTTCAAAACGGTGGCGGAATGGAATTTGATCTTGGAGATATATTCGGAGACTTTTTTGGTGGTGGCAGAAGGCAGAAGCAAAAGAGAGGCTCTGACATAACTGTTGATGTTAAATTAACTTTCAAGGAAGCTGTCTTTGGTGTTGATAGGAAGGTGAATATAACCAAGACCTCAAAATGCAATCATTGCAAAGGAAATGGTGG
The DNA here is from genome assembly GCA_964472605.1 of uncultured Candidatus Saccharibacteria bacterium. Lineage (GTDB taxonomy): Bacteria > Patescibacteriota > Minisyncoccia > Phycocordibacterales > CAIZIN01 > JANNXY01. The sequence goes on from CAYYLG010000010.1 coordinate 2,520, forward strand.
TGAACCTGGAGCAGAATTTACTGATTGTCATACTTGTAATGGTAAAGGGACCATCCGTGAGACCAAGCGCACAATACTCGGCTCAATGTCTACCCAAAGAATTTGTGACACATGTAATGGTAAGGGAACGATTCCAAAGAAAAAGTGTTCTGTCTGCCACGGTGTAGGAACAACAAGGAAGAGTGAGGAGATAGAATTCCGTATTCCGGCTGGTATAGAAAATGGGGAAGTACTAAGACTCTCTGGAGCTGGTGAGGCTGTCTCTGGTGGTACATCTGGAGACCTATACATACGCGTACATGTTGCAACTCATGAGCATTTTGTAAAATCTAGTTGTAACCTAGAAATGGATTTACATTTGAAGCTCTCTGAAGCGCTTCTCGGTGTAAAGAAAAATATTGAAACACTAGATGGTCCTATCGAGGTCTCAATTCCTGCAGGAATTTCTTGGGGTGAAATGCTAAGGATAAAGGGCAAAGGTGTACCTCATGAAAAGAGTAAGGCTCGTGGTGACATAATTCTTCATATCAAAATAGATATTCCAAAAAAGTTATCAAAGAATTCACAGAAAATAGTTGAAGAATTAAAGAAGGAGGGTATATAATAGCTAAATGAATATCGACACAATTGTTCTTATTGCATTAGCAATTATATTTATCTTCACAACTTATCGTTATGGTAAGTCATATCTAACTGCATTTATCCTCGCGTTTTATCCAGCATATTTTCTTTTTGATATTGTGAAGGGTAAGGTAGCGAGCAAAGAACCAATTGTCATAATTGGTTTATTTGTTATTTGTCTTGGACTCATGATTTACATATTACGCAAGACAGTTTCCGCAGGATTCTCCTTTACTCCAGCTAAGCATTGGATCGATTCAATTGCATTATCTGCTGGTGCCATCTCCCAAATCGCTTTCGTCTACTATCATACACTTCCTCAACTGAGCACTCTCTACAATCTTTCTGGTCAGGTAGACAAGATTTTCAACACCACAATCCCGTTTATGGTTTTGGCCCTTATTCCATTTATCTCTCTCCTTATTTCCGCGAGGGATTAGTAATCCACAGCTCACAACTTTTACATAATTTTGTCTAGTTTTTTGTTATACAATTTATCTAGGAAAACACAACAACGACAGCACATCAACAACAAAACAACATCAGAAAACCAAAACAATGAACTCGAAAATCATTTTGATCGCTTTTTTCTCCATGCTTGCAAATGCTTGGGGAGGCAAGATCGTTATTCGTCTGAAACCAGATGAAGCACTTTCAAAGGATACTTATGTTCGCTCTCCAAGTTCTGGCTACTCAACAAGTAGCATCCTACGTGCTTCATACAGAGCAAGTGGTAGTAGTTATGTAAGGGAAATTTTTCTAGGATTCCCTGGGATCGGCTCATTACCAACATCACCGCGTAATGTAAGTCTCTGGATGTGGCTTGAGGACAGCACAACTTATTCCTACGACACAACCAGAGTAAACTTCTATTTGCCCAATACATCCTGGTCTGAGTCTGTGAGATGGGATACTAAGCCTGGAAGCACTTACTGGGCCTTTGGAACCATTCCAAAGGATTATGCAGAGGATTGGGTTGGCTATAATCTAAAGCCAATTTACGACACCTTAAGGTCAAATGGTCGCGGGGTTAGGATAACCACTGGCTACAAGGAATCTTTTCAGGTTACAAGCTCGTCAGGTTCAGATTGGTATTATCGTCCAGAGCTTGCGGTGGAATTCGATTTCCCGGCACTGGTTTATCCAGTTGCAAAATGGTCAAGTGGTAGGTGGGTCAAGGATAACTTCGACTGGACCAAAATCAATGCTTATGGAAGTGGTGGTGCATTTGGAGATCATTGGGAAAATAGTTATGCGGTAGACGGGAGTACACGGCTTCTCCATACAGGAATTGATCTTCGTGCTTCGGCAGGAACCCCTGTCTACGCAATGCATAGTGGAATTGTCTATAACTTCACAAACGCTGGAACTGATGGGTATTTCGTATCCATTCAGTATTCGATGGTTGGAAATTATTATGTGACAAGCACCTATCATCACATTGCTCCAGAAGTATCTAATGGAACAAGTGTTACTGCTGGGCAGAGGATTGGCACTGTATTCAACCTTGGCACCCGAACCCATCTCCATGCGCAGATTCGTTTCGGTGATAATAAGGAACCAGATACTGGATTCAATGTAGTCCCAGTCGGAAGATTGCCGGAGAAAAAAGCAGATACACCGAAAAGAGAAGGTGGAAGAACTGGTATATTACCAGCATTTCCTGACTTTTTTATTGATCTAGAGTATGATGTTGATTGGGTAGCTCAATAGTTTGAGCCTCCCATTTTTATATATGTATAAAAAGATATTTAAAATAATTTCAATTATCCTAATTATTGAATTGATTATTGTTTTATTTGCTTTGTATACAAAATACAAAGCCAATAAACCCACTGAATTTAAAGAGGAGACTGAAAGGAGATTTAAATACGGTAATATTGAGATAGTTGAATTACCCCTACAGGAATATCTGGTTTGTGGCAAGAAACTGAATGGAATATCTGTCACGCATATAAATGTAAATTATATACAAAGGATAATAGATAAGATAAATAATAACGAATTTGAAAATGATGGTGGGCCAACTTGTAAATGGTTTAGAGCACATGACGACGGGTTAGGGGAAGGCTTTCCCGGATCAACTGACCTTGATTTTAGAATAAATCGGCCAATGAATCCTGAAGAAACCTTCGGAAACAGTATTTCTATTGATACTGGGGATGTTTTTCCCAGACCCGTAATCGACGGAAAAAGTTACGGTTTAGAGGTTGATTTAAGAACAGGGGAAATCTTATACAGGGAATCTGATCCATCTATATATTGACTTTTTGTATATAAGTGTGGTATAATTAAGGAACGGTAAAGAGCCGTAAAAGATCTTCAAATTCAACAAAAGAAAGGAGGTGGGGACATGTTTCCTCACAAGCTGTTAGAGAAAATTGGAACCATTGGGACAGGACATTTCCTCAACTTCATGATTAACAACGGCTTTGACTATGGAATCTATATTCCTGTTATAGCCTTCTTCGGCCCAATATGGGGCTGCGGGATCATGATTATCTTGTCAATGATACTCAACATCACACTGATTTGGGTATATGACAAGACCGGTAAGGATTGGCTTGGCTTCGAGATGCTGAAGGAAGGCAAAGAAGAACTGTCCACAGGTTTACCAAATTGGATCAGGAATTTGATCCAACTAGGGGACTTTGGGGCTTTCATCGGTCTCTCTATCTATGATCCGTTCATGGCCACAATCTACCTTCGCAAAAAGGAGAATGTCCATAACGGGTTGTCGAAAAGGGATTGGAGGATATTCTTCTCAGCCACCATCCTCTCAAATGTCGGCTGGACCGGACTGGTCTATGGAGGAATCTCCGGATTCCAATGGCTCCTCAAAACCGCGCAGTTGCTCTGGTAGTAATACCTGGGCACTGTGCGGTTTTTCTTTTTATGTATATATGAGATAATTAGATGGCTCAAATGAATAATAAACTTCAAAATCAGATTTTCTTCAGTATCTTTTTTCTATTAGTATTTGGTTCAATTGGAATATCATATAATATTTTTTTTATTAACAAAGATTATCAAGTTATAGCTGAAGTGTCTTGTGATTCATATATGGAGGAGTGTCTTGAATACAATGATGGAAATGAATCATACTACTACAAATTTATTAGCAAAAATGCTCGGGAAATAGAAAAGTGCCTGAATTCGGATGGTAAAAACGGCTGTAAAGGTGAGCTTAGTTGCACCGAGGGCGAAATTAACTGTGAATATTTCTTAGAATAAAAAATGAACCCAGAGAATAAGATGAGGGATATTTATACCCATTTAAGTAAGGCTAAAGCCGAGATCAGAAAAAGGAGATCAGATAGGAAACTTTCAAAAAAGCTCAATGAATTTTGGGGGTGCAATAGGCCCCCTTTCATAACCCCCGGAGGCCCGAAAGCTGTTTTTTCAAAATCACTCATCACCCCCAATTTCGAATTTAATTATTTTTTAGATATTATAAAAGAAATCGGGATGAGAAAAGAGTTTTGGGAATATTCTCATGGGAAACTTGTAGGAAAAAATAAGGAACGAAAGCATCTTGGAAAGATTTACTTCCATTCTGGATTCGGTAGAAATCACGGACATAAAATTGACCATACTACTGTAGTAAATTTCAATACAGATGAGGGTAGGATGGTAAAAGATATATCAACCTTATATGGAGAAAGTCTTGTCGATTTTCACCACAACCTTCTTAAAAAAAGTTCAAAAAGAAAACTTAATATAGTAGACATATCAGAATGGTTTGATCGCACAAGGTATCTGACTGAATACTATTATCTATACTACCTGTCACTTTTTGTAAGAGATTATATTTTGTTTGAAAACTTTATTTTTGATAATGAAGAGGAGGGGAAGTTTTCAAAGGAACGATTTTTGCCAAGTTTTAAAAAAGTAGAGAAAATGTTTGGGGTAAAGCCAATTATTGTCCCACTTCTTCCGCGGGAATATGAAAAAAGCGTCTACTGGTTCTTTTATGGAAAGAAAATTAAAAATTTTATTAGAAAATGTTATAGTATAAGTATAAAAGATGAACACGCAACTACCTAAATATCTTGAAATTAGGGATACGGCTAAATACGGGAAGGGTGTTTTTGCTACTTGTGATATAAAAAAGGGAGAAGTTATATACATGCTAGATGGTGAAATTATTTCATTCGATAAATGCATTGAAAGAATACGGTCTGGCGATGAAGATCAGACTGATTCTCTGCAAGTTGGGCTTGAGTTAGATATGGACCTAGATGCGATATCAAGAACTTTTAATCACTCGTGCAACCCCACTTGTCTCCTTAGAAGAACAAGTGAAATGTACTCTATACGAGATATTAAGGCAGGCGAAGAAATAACATACGATTATTCGGCTACTATTGGTCCAAATATTCCTGAGTCGCTTTGGGCAATGAACTGCCTTTGCGGATCATTTAATTGCAGGAAAAAGCTAGGTAACGTTCTTACAATTCCTAAAGATCAATTAGACACATACAGCGAGCTTGGAGGACTTCAGGATTATATCGTAGGAGAATTATCACGAATAAGAATTGAAGACGGTAAGTATATTTTGCCAAAATATCGTACAATAAATCTATAAAATATCATGGACTTTAATACCCCAGAAAACATTGCAGTCTGTTCCAAAATTGTACAAGAAGCCTCTGCTTTGCTTTTTTACTCCCATATTCCCACAGCACTTATTGCATTAGCACTTGGAGTCTTTGTACTTGTTAAAAACAATTCCATAGTCAGTAGATTGTTATTTTATATTACACTTTCTTTTTTAGCCTGGTGCACTATAGATTTAGTGGTATGGTTTAGCTACGATAACAGTACCTTGCTTATGTTTGCATGGTCTTTGTATGGACTTATATTTACATCAATATTCATAACATCTCTTTATTTCATATATGTCTTTTTTGACGGCAAGGATATTTCATTCAAGCTGAAGACCATCCTTGCCATGTTATGCTTACCTGTCATATTTTTAACACCTACTACAAAAAACCTCGTAGGCTATAACAATACGGAGTGTATAGCGAAAGAAGGAACCATGTTTACGAACTATTATTTATTTCTTGGTTTATTTATTGCTTTATGGATTGCCATACTTGCAATATCTCGGTATATGAAATCCCGAAAAGCTGATGAAAGAAAACAGATATTTCTGGTTACAACAGGAATGGAACTTTTTCTTTTAAACTTATTTCTAACAATATTTGGCATAACACATCTTTTAGATGTTGGATATATCACAAATGGTAATTACAATTTGGAGCAATATGGGTTATTTGGAATGCCTATATTTATTGGATTCTTGTCATACATTATTGTTAAGTTTAAGAGCTTTAATCTTAAGATTATTGGAGCACAAGCCCTTGTTATATTTATTTGGTTTGCTTTATTTGCCGTGCTTTTTGTAAGAAATCTTGAGTTTACAAGGTATATTGTTTTGATTACGCTTGTTTTGGTAGGAATCCTAGGAGTAATACTTGTAAGAGGTGTCAAAAAGGAAAGAGCTCAATTGGAAAAAATTCAAGAACTTGCCAAAGATTTGGAGAAAGCCAATGTTAGGTTAAAAGCACTGGATAAGGAGAAGACAGAATTAGTATCTCTTGCTTCTCATCAGCTGCGTGCACCAATGACCGCTATCAAAGGCTACATCTCAATGATCTTTGAAGGGGATTATGGTGAGGTGCCAAAGGTTATGATGGATCCTATCAAGAGAATATTTACTTCAACTCAGTCACTCGTGCAGATTGTAGGGGACTTCCTAGATGTCTCACGCATCGAGCTTGGAACAATGAAGTTCAACTTCACTGATTTTGATCTAAAATGTCTTGTGAGTCAGATTGTAGAGGAGCTAAAGCCAAATATTGAAATTTCAAAGCTAGAATTCAAGTTTGAATCACCCGACGAGAAGTTCCCATTGCACGGAGATGAAACAAAGCTTAAACAAGTGTTCAACAACCTTATCGACAACTCTCTCAAATATACAAAAAAGGGCTCCGTGCATGTCTCATTAAATAAGGAAGGGGATAGGTATATATTCAAAGTTAAGGATACTGGTATTGGTATGCAGTCAGAACTAATTCCAAAACTTTTTGATAAATTCACTCGCGCTTCAAATGCTAATGAGGCAAATGTTATCGGAACTGGTCTTGGTCTATATGTAGCTAAGCAAATGGTAGAGAAGCATAATGGTAAAATCTGGGCCGAGTCAGAAGGTGAGGGCAAGGGGTCAACATTTGTGGTTGAGATTCCAATTGTTAGTAAGTAATACTCAAATGAAAAAGCAAGTACTGGTAATACATGGTGGTGGGAGTTTTGAGAACTACGATAAATACATTGAATTTCTTAAAAATTCTCCACTGGAGATCCGTAAATTAATTCCTAAAAATGATTAGAAGGATAATCTTCAAAGCGATTTAGGTGATGAGTTCGAAGTTCTTTTGCCAACCATGCCGAACAAAACAAATGCTCAGTACCTAGAGTGGAAAATAATGTTTGAGAAGATATTAAAGATTATAAATATGGAGATCGTCCTAATTGGTCACTCACTTGGTGCATTATTTCTCGCGAAATATTTGAGTGAAAATCCTATAGATAAGGATGTTACAAATCTGCATCTAGTTTCTGGTCCATTTGATAATTCTGGACTTTGCGATGAGGATTTGGGAACATTTTCACTTTCAAATGATTTGTCGAAGGTAAATGATGTCACAAGAAATATTTATATCTACCACAGCAATGATGACATTGTTGTGCCAGTTGCACATGCACATAAATATAAAAATGCTTTATCTAAAGCAAAGTTAGAAATCTTTGATGGTAGGGGACATATGAAAATGGAACATTTCGAGGAACTTGTAAATAAGCTCAGATAGGTGTTATAAGTAAGGTATGGAATTAACCACAAGGATACGAACTAGGAGCGGGGAACTAGATGTAATATACAAAGAATCAAATCCGAATGAAAATCTTAATGGAGCAATTTTAAATGCTGTTCATGCCTATTGTTTCCTAAATGGAAAACTAGTCATTGTATATGCAAATGACAAAAAATACTGGACTTTACCCGGTGGAGGAATAGAAGCAGGTGAAAGCTACGAACAAGCAACGATCAGAGAAGTCTTTGAAGAAAGTAATATGAAAGTCACTTATTCTGAATTTATAGGTTATCAAGATATTTTTGAGAAAGAAAAAGTAGTCCGACAAACCAGAATGTTCTGTGTTGTGGAGCCATATGGACCATTTATATCTGATCCAGACGGTGACATAACCGAAATAAAACTTATTGAACCAAGCGAATTAAAGAAATATGTAGATTGGGGAGTGATTGGTGACAGAGTACTAGAGCGTGCAATTGAGATAAATGCTAAGTACAATCCTATTGACAATATAAAATCTAATTAGTAATCTATCGGTAGACTTAACAATTACAAAATCCATTTGGATCCCTCGGCAATAGCCTGAGGGACTGGGTCCAGATTAGTTGAAGTTTTACTTTAACAGGGTGGTTTCTGCTCGCTTAGGCTTGTGGGAACTCGGGTTCTCCCGTAACAGAGATAACCGTTATTAGACGGTGAGTTAAAACTAAGGTGGTACCGCGGTATTCTAGAATCCCGCCCTTATTATGCAATTTCAAATTGTATGATGAGGGCGGGATTTTTGCTTGCCAACTTTCTAAGCTGGACTTTCAAGCAAAACCGTAATCACCGAAAAAGTACATTAAACAAAATATATGTGGGACGAAGCAAATTACTACGAACCAGCAAAAATTGTCTACATCAATAAAAAACGAATTTTAAGGAAAGCAATAGAGAAGGCCAAAAAAGATGCAGTAAAGAAGCTAAAGAAAAAATGGAAGGAACGAGAGAAAAATGAAAACATACGTCTGCTACAAGTGCCATTTCAGAACTTGCGGAATACCAGAAAACGGAAAGGCAACTGACACATTTCATTGTCCATGCTGTAAATCAGTTTTACAGGTTTGCAAAACATGCTATCAGGCATGCTCGACGACAAGATCGACAGTAACAAATCTACTCGAATGCGATTTTTGTAGTAAAAAATATGCAGAGTCAATTGAACCACAAACCCGTCATGGGTGGGGCTCATCGTAAGAGCCCATTTTTATTTATCGTTAATTATTGTAATATAGTCACATGTCTAAAAAAACCTTACTTTCGGGAGTGAAGCCAACTGGCAAGCCACATATCGGGAATTACTTCGGTGCAATGAAGCAATTTGTTGATTTGCAAGATGATCATAAATGCTATTTCATGATCGCTGATTATCATGCACTAAACTCTGTTGAAAATGCTGAGGAAATGCATCAGAATATAATCGATGTAGCGCTCGATTACCTTGCCATCGGTCTTGATCCAGAGAAGTCAGTAATCTTCAAACAGTCAGATGTCCCAGAACACACCGAAGCTTGTTGGATATTTAACAACCTCGTAACTATGCCGTACCTATCTCGTGCACACGCTTTCAAAGATGCTGAGGCCAAGAATGAGGAAGTAAATGTCGGTAAGTTTGATTATCCAGTACTCATGGCGGCGGACATACTTCTCTATGATTCAGATGTGGTGCCAGTAGGTCAGGATCAGAAACAGCATATAGAAATCACTCGTGACATTGCAGGCAAGTTCAATAATCGCTACGGTGAAACATTTAAATTACCTGAGGAATTAATCTTGCGTGATGTGGCCGTGATCCCAGGAACCGATGGTCAAAAGATGAGTAAGAGTTATAAAAATACAATTCCACTTTTTGCTACTGATGAAGAGATTGAGAAATGCGTTATGGGAATTGTGACTGATTCAAGTGGTGACAAGCCAGTGAACGTCTATGCAATTCACTCGCTCTTTAGAACAAAGGAGGAACTGGATAAACTCTATAGTGAGAATAAGGGTAAGTATAAAGCTCTAAAGGACGCCCTTATAGTGGACCTAAAGGCCTTTATACGCCCTATGCGCGAGAGGAGAGATGAACTTGCGAGAGATATAGATAAAGTGAAAGAAATGCTTCTAATCGGGGGTAAAAAGGCTCGTGCAGTAGCTGGGGAAAAGATGAAGGATGTACGTAGTAAAATCGGTGTTACAATATAGACATGACTATCGAGCAACCTCAGGAATCAATGCTATCAAGGATTCTTAAGAAACCTTTACCACAGGAACCACTAAGTATGAAGGAAGAAGGCAAGTTCTTACTCCTTACAAACGGGTTGCAAATGCTTCTTTCTGACAGAAAGGGTCTATCGATGGAGGAGTGGCAAAGTCATTTAAATGATGACGGCGAATCTTGGTCTAAAAAATTTAGAAAAGTATTTGAGGAAATCATCACAACAGATCCACTACATTTCATGGGATACGGAACACTTGGCGATATACCCGAGATGATTATTGTAGATATTGAGAGGAGGCTTTATCAATAAATTTTAATTTTATGAATCCAGATCAACAACTATTATTACAAAAGATTGAGGCACAACAGGCCGAGCTCCTAGAGATTAAAACCTCCTTAAAAAAGATTCAAAGCTACTTCTTTTGGACATTTGTCATAACCATCGCTCTAGTCGTTTTGCCAGCACTCGGTCTCGTATTTGCAATACCAAAGTTCCTCAGCACCTTCTCAGAGATTCAGAATTTGGGGTTATAATCTTTACAAAATATCTTAACGGTTTATAATATATAGCTTGACTGAAAATCCTGTCTAATCAGAAAGTACCTAGTACCTTCATTAATTATAAATTCTAATCAAAAGTATGAATAAAATATCAAACCTTGTAGTAAACATAGGGAGATCGTTTGCATTGTCATTTCGCTTTGCACCAATACTTACAGTGGGACTTACTGTAGCAACGATTGTTACAGGAGTATTACCTCTGTATCAGGCCAAGGTAATGGGAAATATAGTTAATGCTGTAATCAACTCAATTAGCTCAAATGTTGGTCTCAACGTTATATTGTGGTCAATAATTCTTTATTCATCTATCTGGGCAATTACTGGGATTATTCGTTCTGTTAGATTTTACTTCGATCGTCGTTGGACAATAAAGTTCGAACAAGGACTTGAGATTGCTGTTCTAAAGAAACGCGCCGAGATTGACCTGGGACACTATGAATCTCCTGGTTTCCAAAACCTTCTTACTAGAGCATTTAGTAGAAGCATTTGGCCTATATACAACCTAGTTGATGTTCAAATGCAAATATTTGCAAGCATTGCTGTAATTGCAATTTCTTCATTTATAACAACGTCTATCAATCCGCTTGTATACATAATTATTCTTGCAACATCGATACCATCATTTATTGTTAACTTGAAATATGGTTCAGCTCTGTGGTCAATTTGGGGAGAAAATAGTCAAAGAAGGAGAAAATACGAACACATTAGACATCATATAAACAGCAGAACCGGCGTAACACAAAACAAGCTAGCACAAGCGAGTGCTCGACTTATACAAATGGCACACGATTTCTTGGAGTCATTTAACAACGAACAACTTGGTCTCGATAAGAAAAAAGTTTGGTTCTCTGTTATGGCCGATTTACTAGCAGCAACTGGATATGCAATGAGTTTTTGGATAATTACAAAAGAAGTAGTTTCTGGAAATGAAAGCGTTGGTTCAATGGTGTTCTTGATCAGTATCATTGGTCAGTTGGTTGGGTCCATTAATAGCTTGTTAACAATGCTCGCCAATCAATTTGAAAGAAACCAGTATGCAAATGATATATTTACCGTACTTGATACCAAGCCATATATAAAGATTTCTAGTAATCCTGTTAGACTTAATCTCAAAAGCTCCCCTGAAATTGAATTCAAAAATGTATCCTTTAAGTACGATGATAGGCCAGATTGGATATTAAGAAATCTAAATTTTATCATCAAACCTGGAGAAAAAATTGCTCTAGTGGGGGAAAATGGTGCTGGTAAATCAACATTAATTAAACTACTTTCAAGAATCTACGATCCATCTGAGGGTGAGATACTGATAAATGGTACACCACTTACCAAAATAGATATAACAGAGTGGAATGATTATCTTGCAGTACTTCTACAAGATTACATAACCTATGATTTTTCAGTTATAGAATCAATTGGTATGGGTAGAGCAAACATTGAAACCGATAGAGCAAGAGCGATCAAGTCAGCAGAACAATCTGGTGCAGATGAATTTATAAAGGATTACTCAATGGGATACGATCAGCAACTAGGTAAGGAATTTGATAATGGGATTGAACCATCAAAAGGTCAGCATCAAAAAATCGCACTAGCAAGAACAATCTACCGTAATGGCTTTATCATGATTCTTGATGAACCAACAGCAGCAATCGACGCAGTCTCAGAAATGAAAATATTTGATCAGATGGAAAATGCATCAGGAAAAAATACCCTAATACTTATCACACACCGATTCAATACAACTCAAAACGTTGATAGAATAATTGTTCTAGAGAAGGGAAGCATAGTTGAGGAGGGTGATCATTCGACTCTTGTTAAATCAAACGGTATGTATAAAAAAATGTTTGAGAGCCAAGCGAAAGCGTTTAGAGAATAAGGCTCTATTTCTTCCTCGCAATTACATATATTAAATGCCAATGTTTGCTTGGACCACCTTTTGCTGGTGGCTCATCCTTTTCGATTTCTCTAGAGTAAAGTAACTCAAAGTCAGACAAATACTCAAGCATTTCATCCATAGAAACAAAAGTCATACCGTTCAAATCAGACCAACCATCTTTCTTTCCAAGTAAATTCAGGGCAAGAATTCCACCACTCTTTACCGAATTTAAAATTTTGTTTAAGACTAATCCAAATTTAGCTGGTTCAATAAAATGGAGCGAAGACCTTGAGTAAACTAGATCAAATGTATTTTGGGGGTAATCAAATTGATCAAAATTTCTATTATCTAAATTTACTTTGTCCCTATATTCATCGTTCAAAAAATTAACAGTTGAATCACTCGAATCGAATGCTACAACTTTTTTAAATCCAGAATTTGCAAAAAACTTTGAGTCCCTGAGTGACCCGGCTCCAAGATCAATAGCCAAATCTTTACTAACTACATATCCCATAGTAGCTTCAGCAAATTTGGATCCTGATCCTTCTTGACCGGCTGTAGCTTCATGATAGTCCTGCCATTCAGATTTAGATTGTGGTGCATTTTCCATTTCACATTATCTTACCTTACCTGTTAGAATATTCCTATGAGCGATATTGAAATATCTAATGATGAAAAGGTTCTAGAGGAACACTCTAGAGACAAAAGTGTTTTTAAGATTAAACCTAAGGAAGTTATTTTCCCAAAATCTGTTTCTGAAATTCAAAAAACTATTCTAGATAATTCTCAAGAAAACTTCAGTGTCAGGTCCGGTGGTACATGCATGAGTGGAGGCTCTCTTATAGACGGAGTGATTTTCAACATGACCAAATATATGAGCAAAGTAACCATTGACCCGGTGGGAAAGACAGCTACAGCCGAAGGTGGGGCCATGCTTAAAACGGTTATGGATATGGCACATGAGCATGGTCTCATGTTTGCACCATACCCATCATCAAAAGATATTTGTGGTGTAGGTGGGGTAATAGGTAACAATGCATCAGGGGAGAAAAGCATAAGATTCGGTGCAACTATAAATAATATTCTTGGCTTAGAAGTTGTTTTGTCCGATGGAACCATAATAAACACAGGTGTACTGGAGAATCAAAATAATCCTGAGCAAAGAGAAAGGCTAGAAAAAATTCAAGAAGGGCTATTGAAGCTAAAGAATGACGCAGGCAAAGAGTTGTTAGAAAGAATGGGTAATGTACCAAAAGTCGCATCTGGTTATCGTCTAGACATGATTAATGCTGGCAAACCAGACATAACCCCAATATTTTCTGGAGCACAAGGTACACTTGGGATGATTACGAAGGCTGTGCTCAAGCTTACTTCATTACCAAACGAACCAAAACTTGTTGTGATACCTATCGATTCTATTGATGGTTTGCCGTTTATACTTAAAACAATTATGAGTCATGGTCCAGAAGCTGTAGAAACCTTCGATGTAAACACCTTCAACAAAGCACCGAGACTAATCCCTGATTGTGCAGAGAGATGTAAACATTTCTTTAACAAAAACACTCATTTGGTAATACTGGCAGAGTTCAGCGAGGATATTGAATATTTTGCAAAAAAGAAGGCAACTGAATTGATAAATGATTTAAAAAAGAAAAATATTTCATCTATCGAAGTTACTGATAAAAATACTTACGATTCTATCTGGAACATTAGACGAAACAGTTTTACACTCATGAATAATTTCAATGATACAAACTTTCATGCTGTACCATGTATCGAGGATATAATAGTGCCAATAAATTCATTTGATATTTTGATTGAGTCATTAATGGAAATTGTTGCAAAATATAAAATTTCCTACGGATTCCATGGGCATATTGGTGATGGTTCACTCAGAATTATACCTGTGTTTGATTGGAGACAGGATAAAAGAATTCTGGCAGAAAATATAATTAATTTTACAAGGGAAGTTATAGTCCTTGTAAAATCTCTACGGGGTAACATCAGCGCTGACCACAGTGACGGCATAATCCGTAGCCCATTCCTAAAGGAATTTTATGGTGATAATATTTTCGATATATTTAAGAAAATAAAAAATCTTTTTGATCCTGAAGGTAGGTTTAATTCAAGGAAAAAGACTGGTGGAACCTTCGAAGAAATCTACAACAGACTCGTAGATTAATGGGTTTATATTTAATAAATTTTCTGCTATAGTATCCTCACTATGTCTAGAATTTATATTGGTGAATTAGGAAATCATATTGGTAATGAAGTGGAAATTTCAGGCTGGATCGACGTTCGTCGTGATCAGGGTAAAATGGTCTTTTTCGACTTTGATTAGTTGCACTTAGTAATATTAAATGTATACTTTATATTAAGCCACTGAACCGGCAGACACCGGTGAGGCAGGAAAAGAAAGTCTTTAGAGACCTGTAGAATTCCTCGGTAATGCGCCGATATGCATAAATTAAGGCAAAAACAGGGTGGCACCGCGATGAAATCGCCCCTGCGAATTTATTAAATTAATGAATTCGGAGGGGTGTTTTTAATTCCCCCGAAATAAAATTAACTATGAAAATAGCCACACCCGTGCATAAAATACAAGAAAAAATTGGTCAAAAAACAGTTATTAGAGGATTTGTACACGCAATTAGAGTTCAAAGTAAAATCATTTTTCTTATCATTAGAGATATTAATGGATTAGCTCAATCTATAATTTTAAAAGAAAATTCATTATTATTTGAAAAAATAAAAAATTTATCAATTGAGTCAGTTGTTGAAATATTTGGATTAGTTAAAAAAAGTGAACAGGCTCCTGGGGGTGCTGAATTAGAGATTGAAGAACTTAAAGTGCTTTCGATTTCATCTCCAGAATTACCAATACCAATAATAGAAAAAAAGGGCGGTGAAGAAACTGAGGCACCTACTAGATTTGATTTTAGGTGGCTGGATTTAAGGAAACCCGAAAAAGCTAGAATATTTAAAATATGGACAGCCCTAGAAAGGGGTCTGAGAGAGTATTGGCTTTCTAATGGATTTATTCAGATTTACTCACCATCATTCATGAGTACCCCAAGTGAGTCAGGGGCTGAAGTATTTGAAGTAAAATATTTTGATAGAAAAGCTTATTTAGCACAATCTCCTCAATTCTACAAGCAAATGGGCATTGCATCGGGATTTGAAAAAGTTTTCATGGTTGGGCCAATATTTAGAGCAGAGGAATCATTTACAACACGCCATTTGACCGAGTTTACTGGTTGGGATTTTGAAATGGCATACATTGAATCACATCACGATATTATGGATGTTGAAGAGCAAATGCTCATATCTGGTATTAGTTCGATTCTTAAAGAGTTTCCTGATATTGATATATCCGTACCTACGATACCTTTTCCAAGGATATCAATGATTGAAGCCAAAAAAATTCTAAAAGAAAAAGGTGTAGTCTCAGGTGAAGAACATGATCTTTCACCAGAAGAAGAGAGAGCTATTTCTGAACATGTTAAGAATGTATACAATCATGATTTCGTCTTTATTACTGACTACCATAAATCAAAAAGTGCTTTTTACCACATGAGACATGAAACGGATCCTGATAGATCTAAAAGATCTGATTTGATCTTCAGGGGAATAGAAGTGACAACCTTGGCTCAAAGAGAACACAGGATTGAGGTGTTAGAAAAACAAGCCATTGAGAAAGGGATGAGTCTTGAAAGTTTAAAAGATTATTTAAACTTCTTTCGTTTCGGATGTCCTCCTCATGGAGGTGGGGGAATTGGGCCCGCTAGATTAATAATGAAAATATTAGGACTTGCAAACGTTAGAGAAGCAACTTATCTACCAAGAGATGTAAAACGTCTTAACCCTTAAATATTTTCTATTGACTTTTCTGTCTGCGTAGTTGTATTCTGCTGTAAGACAGAAGTTATGTTACATAAGAAAAGAGAAATCTACCTAGAAAATAGCTTAAAACTGGGAGAGAAGGAAGTTACGATGATTGAAGAGTTTGTAAATTGGTTACCAGATGACATTATTGATTGCCACGCTCATTGCAATCTTCCTGAGCATGTAGAGGGTATGCAGGAGAAGACTTATCGACACATGCTTTCAACTAATGAGTAGTATGAAAAAACTTTACCTATCACAAACTGATAAAAAGATTGCTGGGGTATGCGGAGGAATCGCAGAATATTTTGAAATCAATTCAATAATCATGAGACTTGCAGTTGTGTTTGTGGCACTGGTTACTGGTCTCATACCAGCAGTAGTCACATATCTAGTTGCAATGATTATCATCCCCAAAAACACACAGCATCACAAGGTACACGATATTTCATAAAGCACCAAAATGCTATCATTTCAGGACTGGAATAATCTATATGATTCACAAAACACATCCTGGAGATTAAAGGATTGGGATATTGAAAACTGGGTAAAGACATCAGGAGTGCGAGGTGGAAATGCAATAGATCTGGGTACAGGGTCAGGAGAAACAGCAACCTGGCTTTCTGAACACGGTTTTGATACAGAAGGTATAGATTTCTCAGAATCAGCCATCAACATTGCAAGAGGCACTGGATTGAATGCCAGTTTTTCAGTCTGGGACCTGGAGAATCTTAGCCAATATACATTCAAACACACTTGCTATGATCTGATACTTGACCTAAAAGTGTTGGCTTTCATATCTGATAAAGAAAAGTATCTGGATACAATTAAATCAAAGCTCTGTGGTGTCTTTATCCTACAGGTATTTCACTATCATGATGAAGTAGATTATGTGAGTGTATCTAAAGATGAGATACAAAGATTAATTGAACCACGATTTGATATAATAAATACACACATAATGCCGACCCGAGAAGGGAAGGAGGTGGCTGTATATTTTCTGAAAAATAAATAAATGAATGAATTTGTTATAAAACACGAACAATTTGAGGGACCATTAGACCTTCTGCTAAATCTAATTGAAAAGAGGAAACTCTTTATCAATGAAATTTCACTTGCTCAAGTGACAGATGATTTCATTTCTTATGTAAAACAATTTGAGTCTGAGCAAACTAGTAATACTTATCTAGAAAAAACTGCGCATTTTATTCTCGTCGCATCTACACTTCTGCTCATCAAATCAAAGTCCCTTTTACCCACACTTGACTTATCTACAGAGGAGCAAGAGTCAATCCATGATCTAGAGAATCGTCTGCAACTCTATGCAAAGATGAAGGAGCTCTCAGAGCATGTAAAGAAAATGTTTGGAGGCAATGTGATATTTGAAAAATCTACATTCAAGATAACTGAACCAGTCTTCGCTCCGGATCAAAGTATGACCGTGCCAAACCTAGCAGAGGCAATGAAAAAGCTGATTGAGAGCTTGCCGAAGCTCAAAGAGAAACTACCAGAAGCGGTTGTAAAGAAAGTTGTGAGCCTTGAAGAGATGATTGATAAACTAAGCGCAAGAATTTCTGCTGGACTTAAAATGACATTCAAGGAATTCTCCAGCGAACATAAAGCAGAGAGGGTAAATGTAATTGTCTCATTCCTAGCTATGCTAGAACTTGTTAAAAACGGAGCTCTCCATGTCGAACAACATTCAAACTATGGCGACATCCATATGGAAACCGACCAAGTTGGAACCCCGAGGTATATGTAATATAATAGCTAAATGCTTAAACTCGAAGCGCAAGTAGAGGCAATACTCTTTTGGAAAGGGGAGCCGTTAAAAATCAAAAAGCTAGCTGAAATGCTAGGTGTTTCAAATGATGATATTGAAAATGCCATAAAGGAATTAGAAAGTAATTTAACTAATAGAGGTTTAACCCTGATCCGCCTGGAAGATGAAATAGGTCTTGGTACGCATCCAGAAATGGGCGAAAAAATAAAAGAATTAACTAAGGAAGAAATCACTCGTGATTTAGGTAAAGCAGGGCTTGAGACGATGACGATTATTTTATATAAGGGTCCTGTAACTCGAGCAGATATTGATTATATTCGCGGAGTTAATTCTCAATTTATATTACGCAACCTACTCGTGAGGGGTTTAATTGAGAGAGTCCCAAATCCAAATGATGAAAGATCATATCTCTACAAACCGACTTTTGCATTACTTGAATACCTCGGAATTTCTAAAGTAGAAGACATGCCAGAATTTGAAAGTTTAAAGCAAGCTATTGATAATAATATAAAGGAAAGACAAGAAGAAAATGAAAATTCCTAGTAAATACATAACAGGCTCAATCTTAATTATCGCCGCACTTGTAGCGGTAACTTTTTTTACTGATTATGAAACTCCTGTAAGAAAAGTTGAGAGAATAAGACATGAGAAAATGCTAAATGCATTTAGAAATGTAAAGCTGAGCGCTGAAGCTGCAGTAGTATACGCTCCAAACACAAGGGAAATTATATATTCGAAAAACGCTACTAGCAGTAAACCCCTGGCATCTATAGCAAAACTTGCAACAACTTATGTAGCATTAGATATACTCGATCAGGAAAGTTATATAAAAATTGAAAAGACGGATTTATTACCAGAAGGTGATGTGGGAATTCGCCCTGGTGACTATTTTAAGGTTAAAGATTTAATTGATATCATGCTTGTTGCTTCATCTAATGATGCTGCAGAAGCTGTTGGTAGAGTAACGAACGAAAGACTCCAACTTACAAATGCGACTAGTACTGTTTTTTCAGAACTAGCTAAAATGACTGCAAAGGATAATATAGATAACATAAAGTTACAGAGTTTTTCTGGTTTAGACATAAACAACTCAGTGCCAACTGCATATGGCAGTCCTCTTAGTATCGCCAAATTATTGTCTTCACTTATAAGAAATCATCTTGGAAATCTAGAGGCGAGTCGTGAGCCAAATATCACTCGTAAATCATTGTCTGGAATTTCTATTAGCTTGAAAAATACAAATATAAGTGTAAACGAAATACCCTCACTTATTGCTTCAAAGACTGGCTACACAGATACAGCGGGTGGTAACCTTGCTATAGCATTTAACATCGATCTTACTACACCAATAGTAATAGTAGTTTTGGGTTCTGAGAATCAGGAGACAAGGTTCGAGGATGTTAAAAAGTTAATAGAGGCAACTCAAGGATACTACCTTGGTCCACAGGAGGCAGCTTTGTATCTATCCCTTTAAAACGTATAATATAGAACATGATACTAGATAGTATAAAAATTATATTCCCAGCATTCCTTACATTTCTGGTGGGAATGGCAATAACACCATACCTAACTGATTTTTTATACAAATCAAAAATGTGGAAGAAGACCAGTGTTCAAAAAACGTTGGATGGACAAGTTGCCACAATATCCCAAAAACTACATAACGATGAAGAGAGAAAGACTCCAAGAATGGGTGGTGTGATCATTTGGTTGAGTGTACTTATTACTTCATTTCTACTTATGATATTATCTTTTTTCTTCGACTCATCATTTGTTAAATTATCTTTCCTTTCTCGTAATCAGACCTGGCTACCTCTTTTTACACTTATTGCCACAGCTTTAGTTGGGTTAATAGATGATTATTTAGTTTGCCGAAATTCTGGAAGTTATTTAGGAGGTGGGTTATCACTCAGAAAAAGACTTCTAGCTGTTGGACTTGTTGGTCTCATAGGTGCTTGGTGGTTCTATACGAAACTTGAGGTTGCTTCAATACTTATCCCATATATTGGTACTGTATTTGTTGGCCCTATTTTTATTATCATATTTCTACTTTACATAATTGGAATGTACTCTGGTGGTATCATAGATGGAGTAGACGGTTTATCAGGAGGGGTATTTTCAATAATTTATTCTGCGTTTGCACTTCTAGCGTTCCATAATCAACAAATCAATTTAGCTGCTTTCTGCATGGCAATAGTAGGAGGTTTGCTTGTATTTCTATGGTTTAATATACCACCTGCAAGATTTTTCTTGTCTGAGACAGGAACTATGTCACTTACCACAACACTTGTAGTAGTAGCATTCCTTACTGGTCATATTATTCCACTTCTTATAATCGCTTTACCACTTATTGCAACCTCGGCATCAAGTCTAATACAAATACTATCTAAAAAGTTCCGAGGTAAAAAAGTTTTCCTTGTTGCACCACTACATAATCATTTTCAAGCTTTGGGCTGGCCTGCATACAAAGTAACAATGCGTTACTGGGTAATATCTGCTGTTTGTGCGTTTATAGGCGTTATTATCGCTTTAATTTCTTAGGGATGAGAAAAAAGATTGATTCAATCTTTCTCGGAATTACACTAATACTTACGATATTTGGTTTTCTTATTTTTACATCCGCATCACTCGGACTTCTGTCTGGTGCGAAGGCGGATTTGGTTACACTGGTAACATCGAAGCAATTGCTTATCGGTATTGTAGGTGGACTTATCGCGGCCTTCTTCGCCTCAAAAATTAAATACATATTTTGGAGAAAAAACGCATTTTATATTTTACTCTTAACAACGGCACTTAGTTTATTAATCTTCGTTCCTGGTCTGGGCCTAGAACACAATGGTGCAAAGAGGTGGTTAAATATTGGTCCTATAAGTTTCCAGCCAAGTGAATTTCTAAAGTATGGTTATATCATCTACCTAGCCGCTTGGTTCTCAAAAAAGTCAAAACATGCTGATGATCCAAAATTTGGCCTAATCCCTTTCTGTGTAATTTCTGGTATCGTCTCAATACTACTAATACTCCAACCAGATACTGATACGCTTGCAGTAATGCTGATATCTGGTTTATCAATATTTTTTGCCTCCGGTGCAAGGTGGAAGGATATATTTATTATTGGCCTAATAGGGATTATAGGCCTTGCTGGCATCGTATCCATGAAGCCGTATATCAGAAATCGTATAATGACATTTATCGATCCAGCGGGCCATCCACA
>CAYYLG010000011.1:0-4463 GCA_964472605.1 uncultured Candidatus Saccharibacteria bacterium
ATCACATGATTCCCATACCAAGAGTTAAACACCCCAGCAAGCTCGGTGAGGTATGTGGTAACGAGTTGTGGTGCAAAATCTTCCCCCGCTCTCTCCACAACCTCTGGAAAGCGATATAACATTTTCTCCAAATTTGTTATTTCAAAATCATCCGCAGTTACAGCAAGTGTAATATTTTCCACATCAGCCTTATGAAGCACAGAATGCGCACGAGTTACGGCGTATTGTAGGTATGGTCCAGAATCCCCTTCGAAAGATAGTGCATTATCAAAATCAAAAGCAGTATCCTTGGTTCTACCCATCTTTAACATTTCGTAAGTAACAACTCCTTTTGCAATATTTTCAGAAATTATTTCTATCTGATCTGACTCAACTCTGTCTTTAATTATATCTTTAACTTTATTTTTAACTTCATCCAGAAAATCATCTGCATATACAACATTACCAGCACGCGAACTCATTTTTCCCTGACCCTTAATACTCACATAACCGTATGAAATATGTTTAAAATTTAACCACCCAGCTTCTGCAATACCTAACTGTTCACAAACAGCAAATAATTGTTGCATGGCAAGAGACTGCTCTGGACCTATAACCCAAACCATTTTATCTGCATTATGTTTTTTCTTTTTTAATTCTGTTAGGGCAATATCCTGAGTAATATAAAGTGCTGTCCCGTCATTCTTTTGAACAATAGTATCTGTTAAACCTTTACTACCCAGGTTGGTAACTATGGCACCATCTTCAAGTTTCTGGAAAATACCCTCCTTCAATCCTTTTTCAACGTATTTTTTGCCATCTTCATAATGCTCGTGCTCATGCCAAACATAATCAAAGCTTGCTCCCAAACGCTTTAAAGTCTGACCTTGTCCATCATGAACCCAGCTTAGTACCGTGCTCCATAAATCCCACACGATAGGATCCTTTGCCTCCCAATCTACAACCATCCTCCGAATTGATTTTTCATTATCTTCGTTATTGAATTCCTCAGCACCAATGACATACATTCTATCTGCAAATCTATCTGGTTTTTCCCCGGTATCTGTAGGAGTTAACCATTCGTTTTTATGTTCATGCCAATAAGAAATATCTTTGAAATCTTCTTTAAACTTTTTTCCCCCAACCAGGTAGCCCCACATCAATTTTGCAATTGCAATACCTCGATCATTATCAACCATTTCTCTTATGACTTTAGCACCATTCGATTCAAGTAAGTTACAAATAGTAACACCGGTAACAGTATTCCTCATATGACCCAAGTGCATTGCCTTGTTTGGATTCGGTGAAGCGTATTCTACTGCCCAAATTTGATTGGTAAAAAGTTTACCATTCTTTCCATACTCATTCCCCTTATCCAAAATTTCTGAAATAGATTTTTTGAAAAAATCTTTAGTTAAATAAAAATTAATAAACCCAGGCCCAGCAACCTCTATCTTTTGAAGATCTTCATCTGTATCAACAAATTTCTGAATTTCAACACTTAATTCTTCTGCAATTTGTTTTGGATTTTTGCCCAACTTTTTAGAAAGAACAAGTGCGATATTTGTCGCATAATCCCCCTTATCGAATTCTGCTGGATGCTCCACCACAAATGAAACCTCTTCAATTCCAAGATTATTTAGAGCTCCCCTTATGAGTTTTTCTATCTTTTGCCTAATCATAGAGGCAGTTTAACATAAAAATTAAAGCGAGAAACTTGATAATATCTCATATAGTAGATGATTTGAGACCTCAAAAATAAGTGCCAAAACAACCAAAACATAAACAACTCTTACAATAAATGATATCAATTTAAACCACCAAAATTCGTCGATGTCTGGAAAAACTAAAATTATCAAAATCTGAAATAAGACAAAACCCAATCCAACCAGTGTAACACCTATATCACCCCCGAACAGTAGGTTTGCAAGAGAAATAAGACCAAGAAGGAGTAGGTGCTGACTGTTTCTGTTGTGTTTATGTAGAAAAGAGAACGGATCAAAAAAACTAATTATTCCCCAGAAAAAATCATCTTTATCCATATTATTTACACCCTGCTATTTGATTTACAATATCGGCTACGTGTTCTGGACCAGAACTTCCCTTCTGCAAGTAATGTTTTGCACCAAGCTCAAGAGCTTCTGCCAAAAAGCTATTATCCTCTAAGCTAGTCATCATAATGGTGTTAGGTATTATTTCTGGCTTCTTTTCCTTCAATTCTTTTAAAATTTCTATACCGTTTTTACCTGGGAGCATTATGTCCAGTAATACAACACAAGGGTTTTCCTTTATGATGAAATCAACGACACCCACCCCATCATGTATTACCTTCACATCAAAAATATCCTGAAACTTTATCTCTAGACTCTCTGTGAGTAAATTATCATCATCTGCAATAAGGATTTTTCTCATATGCTAATTATACTTTAAGAACCATGTACAGGGAAACCTATTGTTACTACGGTACCCTCCTCTAATTCTGATTCAACCTTTATCGTACCCTTATGTGCTTCCACTATTCTTTTTACGAAATAAAGCCCCAAGCCCGATCCTGTTACAGATGTACCTCTGGCATTTGTAGCACGATAAAACCCCGACATCACCTTACCTATCTCATCTTTCGGAATACCTATACCATTATCCTTCACATATAATTCATGCATACCGACCGCTTTCCTATAGCCAATTTCTACCCTCGCACCCTCTTTAGAATATTTAATAGCGTTTGAGATTATATTGGATATCACATGTTTCATTTTTTCCTTATCAGCAACAATAGTCGCCTTTAGTGGTATAGGGTTTGTTATAGCAATATTTATATGTTTATTACTCGCTACAAAATCCATTGATTTTATACTTTGATCCACAATATCTATAAGACTAACAATATCAAAGAGTAAAATATTTCTATTTGTCTCAATCGAGACAGCATCCAAAATATCATTAACAGTTTCTACAAGACCCAGAGTATTGTCATGAAGGTCAGCAACAAGCTTCATATCTTTAACCTCCAGATCTACATCCTTACGTAAAATATCTAGTGCCCAAGCGATACCGGTTAGCGGTGATCTGAGCTCATGTGATGCTACAGCCACGAATTGTGATTTTATCTCTAGAATCTTCTCTTCCTTCTTTCTCAAATACAAACCAAAACAAGCAATAATCACCAAAACCAAACTGACAAGAAGAGGTATTGATGCGTTAAAAAGCGCATTCGTTTTATACTCTTTTGCATCTATATCTATCCCAACAATTGCCACCACATCACCATTATCATTGAGGATCGGTGCTATCCCAGAGATCCAAGTCCCCCATTCATCAGATATTGGACCCTCGACACCGGATACACTATGCAAGAAAGCTTCTTCTATAGCTGGGCTCTCGTCGCTATATACATCTCCTGGTGCAGAATAATCTTTTGAAATAGGCTGTTCAGAGTCTGCATAGAAAAATATATCCTTTTCTTTTTTGCCCATGATATATATAAATCTACTATCATGATTACTCTGACTTATATTTATTAATTTTTCTTTAATTTTTAAATATTCTTTATTGTTTAGATCTGATTCATCACCAGAAAGTTTTTTGATGCTTTCTGAATCAATAGAAAAAGCAATCGTCTCGGCTCGTTCAAGCAATGATTGTTTACTACTTGCCGTAACCTTTTCATATGTATAAAAAGATACAACAGAACCAAGAATAATTATGAGACAAATAAAAACCGGAAAAAACCAGGAAAATTTAGATCGAAAAAACGAAAGTGCCATGAGTATATTGTATCCTGATTAGAGAAAATAAAAAACTATTTTTAGTAACTTAATACTTGTGAAATAGCTATAATAGCCTCCTTCATAACGGTCTCAAGTGGCTGTGTAGCATCGATTATTCTGCCTATATCAGGTTTCATGAATTTTAAATACGCCTCCCTGATTTTTTCATGATCAGATAAAGGTTTTTTATCAAAATGATTCATCTCCTGGGTTGTATCTCCAGCTCTTCTGGCAAGTCCTGCTTCTGGATTTACATCTAGATAAATGTAATAAGGTTGTATTGAATCTGTTTTACCTAAAACATTTTTCCTTGTTTCCCAAAAAAGAAACTCAAGTTCTGGCATTTTTGAAACCTGATACGCCCAGCTTGCAGAGTCAAACCTATCAGTAAATACAACCCTACCTTGATCTAGTGCTGGTTTTATAACCTTTTCTACATGATCTGCTCTTGCAGACATAACAGCAAGGAGTTGAGTTAAGGGATTTAAAGATTCAGGAATTCCTGGATATATCTTACCGTCAACCACAAGATCCCGGATTATTTCAGCAAAACTCGTCCCCCCTGGCTCACGTGTAAAAACTGCATCTGGAAACCTTTCTTTCAAACGAGAGATAAGTGTCCCTTTACCAGAACCCTCTCCACCATCTATCACAATCAATTTTCCTTTTGAAGAACTCATAATACCTGAATATTATTTCTTTCTTAATACTCCG
>CAYYLG010000011.1:4563-10001 GCA_964472605.1 uncultured Candidatus Saccharibacteria bacterium
TTTTCCTTTTGAAGAACTCATAATACCTGAATATTATTTCTTTCTTAATACTCCGTCAATTTTATGTGCGATTTTTATCATATCTTTCTCTTTCTTACCTCTCGTTGTTTCTGCTGCAGTACCTAGACGAATTCCAGATGGATCGAATGCTCCACGAGTTTCTCCTGGGATAGTGTTTTTGTTTACAATAATTCCAGCTTTCTCAAGTCTATCACTTGCTTCTGTACCACTTATTCCCTTGCCTTCCATCCAAGTATCAACGAGTATAAGATGACTATCTGTCCCACCAGAAATAATTTTCCATCCGAGATTTTTTAATTCTTTTGCCAGAACCCCAGCATTCTTTATAACTTGCTTTGCATATTTTTTAAATATCGGAGAAGAAGCCTCTTTGAGTGCTACCGCTACCGCCGCAACTTGGTTTATATGTGGACCACCTTGAAGACCTGGAAAAATAGCTTTATCAATTAATTCTCCTATTGTAAAAGTTTTACCTTTATCATTTGTAACTGTTTTATCATTTCTAGAAAAAATTAAAGCACTTCTTGGACCACGAAGTGTCTTATGGACTGTAGTCGTAACAACATCTGCATAAGGAAACGGTGACGGATAGGCCTTGCCTGCCACAAGTCCTCCAATGTGTGACATATCTACCATGAGGTATGCCCCAACTGAATCAGCGATCTCTCTAAACTTTTTAAAGTCCACAACTCGAGGATATGCTGTAAATCCCGCCACAATTAAATTAGGCTTTTCTTTCTTTGCAAGTTTCGCAATATCTTCATAATCAATGACCTCTGTTTTAGGATCAACACCAAACGCTACCTGATTCCAAACCTTACCCGTGATAGAAACTTTCTGTCCATGGGTTAAATGCCCTCCATGAGTAAGTGACATTCCCATAATCTTGCCACCTTGAGGAACAAGAGCTAGGTATACAGCAAGGTTTGCTGGAGATCCGGAAAGTGCTTGAACATTTACATGCCAACCTTTCTCTGCAAGTTCAAAGAGCTTCCTTGCACGCTTCTGACAAGTTTCTTCAATCTTATCTATAAATGTCTGGCCACCATAGTAACGCTTATGTGGGTAACCTTCTGCGTATTTATTTGTAAGCTCACTTCCCAAAGCCTCGAGTACATCTTTTGAAACAATGTTTTCTGAAGCAATCAGATTGATGACGCCATTTTGTCTCTTTTTCTCCGCATCTATTAGTTTTTTGATTTCTTTATCTTTCATATGCTCAAGATTAAATATTAAATAAAAATGGAAACAGACTAAGCTGGGACCATGGACTTGGCACACTCTTCTGCCCAATAAACGAGGGGGCTGATATGTTGTTCCAATGGTGAATTGTCCGTAACCTGACGCAATGTGACAAGGCTTCTATATGGTGAACTTTTTGATAATTGCTCCAGGTAATCATAAAGCGGATCGTTTGAGATACCTAACGCAAAAATTGGTATCGGATTAACCACCATATTATTCCTCAAAACTTCTGAGACAATTCCCTGGAATGACTCCCTAATCCAAAGTCTATTTGAAGCAACCAGAACCACACCCTTTATTGGTAACAGTTCTTGTCTGAAGTCTTTTACACTGCCACGAGACCTACAATCAAATCCTCTACCCGCAATTACCGTCCTCAGTATGGCAGGATCACTATCTCGAAGATACTTATCTCCCCCGCAAATTTCAACCGACGGCACAAAAAACAATGGTGAATTGGTTGGATGACACATGAGTGTGAAAGAATTTCTACAGCAATAATACTCCCAATATTTTCAAAATAAAAACGATTTTCTTATCTTGAAAAGAGATTCTAAGGAACGTCAATATACCCGAGATATTTATTAGGAATATAATAAATTAGACATGAACCCACACGACGCAGAATACCTAAGATTGCTTCGAGAAATCCTCGAAAAAGGCACACAAAAAGGTGACCGAACAGGCACTGGGACTATATCTCTATTTGGAGCCCAAATGAGATTTGACCTTTCTCAAGGTTTCCCATTGCTTACCACAAAAAAGGTTCCATTCGGACTTATTGTAAGCGAGTTGCTTTGGTTTATTAAGGGTGATACCAAACTTCGCACCCTACTCGAAGCCAATAATCATATTTGGGATGAGTGGCCATTTAAGCATTATCTAAAAGCAAACGGACTACCCATTCCTGTGGTTAATAGTGAGGAATGGAAAACTCAGATGAAGGCTTTCACAGATCACCTTATGGTGGATGATGAATTCAATGCTAAGTGGGGTGACCTGGGTCCTGTATATGGTAAACAATGGAGAGCGTGGCCAGCACCAAACGGTAAGCTTATCGATCAGCTAAAAGATGTTGTTGAAACGATTAAAAAGAATCCTGATTCTAGACGCATCATTGTATCCGCGTGGAATCCGGCAGAGATCGAGGAGATGGCAAAAGCCGGTCTTCCACCTTGCCACTGTTTGTTCCAATTCTTTGTAGCTGACGGAAAACTTTCTTGTCAGCTATACCAAAGAAGCTGTGACACATTCCTAGGTGTTCCTTTCAACATTGCATCCTATGCCCTACTGACACACATGATTGCACATGTGACAGGGCTTATGGTTGGAGACTTTGTTTGGACTGGTGGAGATACACACATCTACCTAAACCACCTAGATCAAGTAAGAGAGCAGTTGGCTCGTGAACCAATGAAAGCGCCATTAATTAAACTTAATCCAGATGTAAAAGATTTGTTTGATTTCACAGCAACAGATATAGAGCTTCTGAATTACAATTCGCACCCTGCTATCAAAGCACCTATCGCTGTATAGCAAAAGGGTTTTTATTTAATAAGAAATGTAAAAAGTATTTATGGCTTTATCTGATAAAAAAATTCTAGAAGAAATTAAGAAGGGAGATATCGTAATCTCACCTTTTAAAAAGGAGAACCTTGCAACATCAAGTTACGATGTAACATTGGGTGAATACTATTTCCGTGAACAACCTACAAAATACAATCATAGTATCTACAACATTTGGAGTAAATCACACATGGAGCATGTGTGGGGTGCTGATAAAGTCGAGAAAGCTATCACAGCCAAAGAAGCTTTTGAAAAATATAATTTTGAATGGGATGGAATAGATCCAAAGGATAAAGTGATAATGCTTCGTCCAGGAGAAACAATTCTTGCTCATACCAATGAATACATAGGCGGTAAAGATCATATAACCACAATGATGAAGGCTAGATCTTCACTTGGACGAAGCTTTATTGAGGTTTGTAAATGTGCTGGTTGGGGGGATGTTGGATACATAAATCGTTGGACAATGGAAATCACAAACAACTCTGAAAACTACATCATCCCTCTTGTTGTTGGACGACGCATTGCGCAAATTATTTTCTTTGAAACAGGTCCTATTATTGGTGCAGACTATTCTGTAAGTGGTAAATATAATCCAGGGAAAAATCTTGAGGAGTTAAAAAAGAAATGGAATCCAAGCATGATGCTTCCAAAGCTTTATCTAGATAGAGATATAAAAAACAAAAAGTAGTATTATATACAAATGACCAAAGCATTTATTATCGCAGCCGTTTCAGCAGATGGATTCATTGCCAAAGATGAAAAGCATCCAGCATATTGGACAAGTAAAGAAGATAAAAAACGATTTGTGGAATTAACTAAACGTGCTGGTGTTGTGGTGATGGGTAGTTCAACCTTTGCAACACTGAACCGCCCCCTAGCTGATAGACAAATGATTGTTTACTCAAGAAGTCCAAAACATTTCGAAGGAGCAGAAACAACAAGTGATGATCCAAAAATTTTAATGAAAAAACTCTTTGCTAAGGGAGTTAAGGAGGTTGCTATCTGTGGTGGATCACATATCTATTCCCTATTTATGAAATCTCAAGTGGTAGATAAAATTTATCTAACTATTGAACCAATTTTTTTTGGAAAAGGTATATCACTATTTAATGAGCAACTAAATTTCCATTTGAAGTTAGTTAAAGCTGAACAAGCAGAATCCGGATCTGTACTTCTAGAATACGATGTGAATTATCACGGAGGAAAGCTGGCTGAATAAAAACAAAAAACCGCCATATGGCGGTTTTTTTCTTAATTTAGATTAAGCAATATCAACCCCCATAGATCGACACTGACCTTCGATAGTTTTCTTTGCACCAGCGAGATCTTTAGCATTTAAGTCTGGCATCTTGATCTTAGCGATCTCTTCGATCTGAGCCTTAGTTATCTTCCCAACTTTTTTCTTTGGAACTTCACCAGAACCCTTCTCTACACCAATCGCCTTAAGGATAAGTGATGATGCTGGAGGAGTCTTTAGGATGAAATCATAAGTTCTGTCTTCATACACTGTAATGATTACAGGGATGATTTGACCAGCCTTATCCTTGGTAGCATCGTTGTATTTCTTACAAAATTCAGCGATGTTTATACCTGCAGGACCAAGAGCCGTACCTACTGGAGGTGCCGGGTTAGCCTTTGCTGCTGGGATAGCCAGCTTTATTACTTTTGTTACTTTTTTAGCCATTTTTTTGTTTGAGGCGATGCGGTCGCCTTTTATACCGAGAAGCTTCTCTATATTACGGATTTTCTAATAAAAATCAAGGTTAATTAGATCTTTCTGATCTGTAAGAAATCTAGTTCAACTGGAGTCTCGCGACCGAACATTGAGACAAGAACTTTCACCTTACCTCTCTCATTATCAATCTCTGATACCTTACCTTCAAATTCCTTGAACGGACCATCAACAATAGTTACAGCATCGCTGATATCTAGATCGATATTGTGCTTAACGGTATCATTATTCATTCGTCGGAATAGTTCATCTACTTCCTTCTTCTCAAGTGGTACAGGGAAAACTCCAGATCCTACGAATCCAGTTACACGAGGAGTGTTACGAACAACGTACCAAGAATCATCTGTTACGATCATGTCTACTAGTACGTATCCAGGGTAGATTTTCTCTTCCTCTTCTACTCTCTTTCCACCTTTGATTTTGATTTTCTTTTCTGTTGGTACAACCACATTGAAAATCTTGTCCTGCATACCAAGTGAATCAATACGCTGACGCAAGTTCTTTAGTACTGCGTTTTCATAACCAGCATAGGTATGAACAGCATACCAATTTCGATCGTTTATTTGTTGTTTCTGAACCATAAAATTAAATTAATGATTATCTATTAAATAACAAACTTTTCTAGAATAGATTTAAATATTCCATCAAATAGCCCCAGGAAAACAGATACTGATAGAGATACCACGATTACAAGTATAGTGAAAAGTATCACCTGTTTTTGTGATGGCCAACTAACATGCTTTAATTCCGCCTTTGTTTCTTTGATGTAATTAAACATAAATTATTTTTAGTTTTAATTTTCCAATTTTAAAAGCCCTTTCGGGCCTTTAAATTTATACACCTATTATACTCCTCCTGCAGAAAAAGTCAA
>CAYYLG010000011.1:10101-23402 GCA_964472605.1 uncultured Candidatus Saccharibacteria bacterium
GTCAATTAATCAACTATCTCGTAACTGATAGTTACAGTAGATGTAATCTTGTTCTCACCAGTTGGCAAAACAGGAGATACACTTGGAGCAACAGCGGTTTTAACCATACCATCGCCTCCCATTCCTTCATACATTGGATATGGCTCTCCACCCATTTCGTAGTATGAAACAATCTTGCCCAATTTTACACCAAGGGACTTAGCTACCTTCTCTGCCTGCTCTCTAGCATCTAGAACAGCCTTCTCAGTTGCTTGTCTCTTTAACAAATCTTGATCATCAATTGTAAATGTAAGCCCACTCACATAAGAAACATTCATAGAACCAATTCCTGCAAGAATATCCCCCGCAGTATTTGCATTTCTAACCTTAACAGTTACTGACTGATTTACCTCATAACCCTCTAATACCTGCTTACCAGGAGCGCAACGCATCTCGTTACATACACCTTGGATATAGTTATATTTTGGAGAAATACTATAGTTTGTTGTCTTAATATCCTTTTCCTCTATACCCTTACCCTTTAGGTACACAATCGCTTTATTACCCTTCTCGGTAGCTTTAGCTTGAGCAGATGCAACATCCTTACCCTCTTCAACTATAGAATATGTAAATGACGCAATATCTGGTACCGCAATCACTTCCCCTTTACCAGTAACTGGAATTGAAGCTGGATAAATTGGACTTTTTCCAATATGTCTAAAGTTTAGAACACTACCAACTGAAAGAAAAACCAAATAAACTGACAAAAGAATAGCAGCAAGCGCAATTGCTGTATCCCTATCCCCACCAAACACTCTCGCCCAAAATGATTTATTCATAAACAAAAAGTTAATTAATAGTCTACTTATTATAATACGAGTCACTTAAATTAAGAAAAAGTGAAGCTACTGTCATTGGCCCTACCCCACCTGGCACAGGACTTATTGCATCCACAATATTCACAACTTCTCTAAAATTTACATCACCAACAATTCTTGGTTTATCCTCGACGCTATCAATAGACGGATTGATACCCACATCTATTACAATCTGACCTGGTTTTACATGATTTTTATCGATTAAGTTCTTTTTACCAACCGCAGAGATTATGATATCAGCGTCTTTACAAGGAATAACCAAGTCCTCTGTTCCACTATGACAAACCGTTACTTTGGCTCCAGAATCTTCCATTAGCTTTGCTATTGGCGCACCTACAAGAGCCGATCTGCCTAGAACAGTTACTTTTTTACCACTTATGCCAATCCCATAAAATTTAAGCAAAGATATTACACCCCTCGCTGTCGCTGGAATAAATTTACTCCCAACCTTTAGTCCATCAACATCTTTGTTTATATTTATTGATTCAATGATTTTATTTTTATCTAGATGGTTTGGTATTGGTAATTGTATAATTATGCCATCAACTTCCTCGTCTTGATTTATTTTTTCAATTTCTTTTATTAAATCTTCTTCATGTATATCCTCACTAAACTTTTTTAAATTTACCTTAGCACCTATCTCTTCACCAAAAAGTATTTTCCTTTTTATATAAATATTTGAACGACTATCGTCCCCTACTTGGACTATAGTGAGGCGGGGTTTTTTTGTAAGCAAATCAAAATCAGATTTCAAACTCTGTTTGATTTCTTCTGCAACTTTTTTTCCATCTAGAATTTTTACCATTTGTTTAGATTAACAGAAGTTATGAAAATAAAAAGGGCGCAGGGTGACACGTCACCCTGCGCCTAAAGAAAACTACCTCAAATGAATCAGTTGTGGACGACCGACAACCACACCATTGTTGGTTACATGTGCGTGACACACACAAATGGTCTTATCACAAACGTTTGGAATGGTTTCAGATATACGCCTGATCCGACGCTTAGGTGAATTACCGCTCGGATATCCAGCACATTTGTCGTGAGTGACAATGATCGGTTTATGTTTTTGTCCAGGAATGCCAAATGCAGATTTGATCGCAAAATGGGCAAAACCTTTTGCTGGCGAATCATCTGTAGGATGTTCCCCTAAGCCAGCTCCCACAAGGCGGACAACACTCATTGGCTTACTACCAACAAGCCTATCGATCCCTGCGGAGGCACGAGTATCAGCACAAGCGATAACCACCTGTTCTGGAGGAGAGCTCTCGGGAATCAAGATTTTCTTATCCCCCAGTTTCAAATTTCCATTGTAGGTAGCAACCTGCACCTCAGAAACGTTTTTCTGCTGACGAAGACGTCCAGCCAAGACTCCAGTCCTCGGACCATGCATGCGTTCAGGCACACACAGAACGATATGGCTCGATTTCTTTACATCTGCCACAAAGGAGACCCTGTCTCCGAATCCATCGAGATACTCCAACACCTCTTCGGGTGTTGCTGGCAGATTACAAATTGCAGTTGGGCTAATCATGCGCTCCAAAGCGCATTGCGAAGCCCAAGGCATATCTCCAAGGGCAATTACGAGCGAACGATCCATCATAAGCGAACTATTTTGGTTTTTCTATTGTTGGACGACAGCAAATGTGCTTTTACTTAGGTTTTCACCCAAGAGTTTGCCCGGCTGTCTTTTCGGGCAGTCTAGCGAGACATGGTATCACGAGATTTGTTACTGTCAACATAATCTCCCTAGCCAAACTGTGTATAACAAAGATATAATTAACTGCATGAAAATAAATATGAGTTTTGAAGGTCCAGATAATACAAGAGTTGAGATACCGGATAGAGAGGTTGATTCTTTGACCGGATTTGATGAAGGAACAAAAACAGCAATCCTTGCAATAGAACAAGCCAACAGAGATCTCGCTTTAGAATTAGCAAAGCCAGGACTTACCCCAAAACAAATTGATGAAATAAATAAAGCAATAGAAGAAAATAGAGCATCATTAGCCTCTATATATAATATCGGTGATTCTGATTCTTCAGTCGCCGCTTAGCGAACAAAGCCTCCAAAAGCAACAACAAACAAGACACCGATAAAGTTCATGACAAGGGATATGGCAATAAGATTCCTTGTTTTCATTTTTGAAAATCCAAGAAGCATGATACCTAACTCATCTGGAAGCGGTGAAGCAATGATCATTGAACCAACAACAGGAAGAAGCCATCTCATGTATTTAGAATGAAGCCTATCTAAGTGATAGTGTCGTAACTCTGATTTAAGTAAAAATGAAATATCATCTGCCAAACTATCTCTGACAAAGAAAAACAAAAGCATGTCACCAACAACAGCTCCCATCGCTCCGAATAATGCTATTTCGATTGGGTGACCATGCATTGCAAGTCCCGCCAAAACAACTGAGGCCGGTGCAATCGTAAGAAGTGAAGTGAAAAATATTCCAGCAATAAAACTTACAATAAAGGGGTTAGAAAATAGATTTAGCAAAACATCATCTACGCCAAATTTGGCAAAAACATAACTCACAACAATACTTGTAACAACAAGTAAGATATCTTTTCTTAAATGAACATATTCCTCCTTCTTTGTCATGATGATATTATATCAAATATATTTACTCGTGATGATATTTTGATCCGTTTAGTATAGAAAATGCTCTGTATAATTGCTCAACCAAAATCACTCTTACAAGCATATGAGGAAATGTTAATTTAGAAAGTGACCATGTGTATTGTGCACGTAGACGAATTGATTTTGAAACTCCGTAAGCTCCACCAATTATAAATACAAGTCTTTTGATACTCTGACTTTGAAATGATTCCATGGCTTCTGCCAGATCCATTGTTGACCATTCTCTACCTATCTCATCTAAGAGTATTACCCTGTCTACGGGCTCTAGTTTGTTTAAAATTTCTTTACCCTCCCTCTCTACACCATCGTGAGCGTTTTTAGAATCTGTAATCTGTCCTGGAACAAATTGCCAAGACAAATCTACGTAGTGACCAAGTCTCTTTTCATATTCTGAAACAATCCCCTTTATGAATTCATCATGTTTTTTACCAACAGACAAAATTATTATTTTCATTCTATTTTACTTTCTTTATTAATTCTACATTTACAGGATTATCTACCACCTCAAATGAAATTCTACCTATAATTTGACCTCTTTCATTTTCAACATCAACTCTCCAATCTCCAAACTGTTTAATCTGCTTGACACTATATCCCCTGTATCCACCATCTCTCCCTCCAGTTATTGGAAATCTGATAGTCCCGGCATCCACCCAACCCTTCTTGGAATTATCATAATATTGCCATCTATGAACAATGTTTGCATTAATCTTGGTAGGTGCAAATACACTAGACCAAACATATAATTCTTCACCACTATTTATATGAACCCTAATACCCAAAAATCTTTTCCAGTAATTTTGCTTTTCCTCTATAACATTATAAACCCCTCCCTCCTTGCTTACTTCATGGTATACGCCAACATCCTGAAGAGATAACGGAATCGGCGGGATACTGTTTGTAAAATATAAAATATTTATAAAAACAAAAATCGAAACTATATAAATCCTAATACTTTTTCTTTCCTCTCTGACCTTTGGAGAAGAAATCCTGAGCAAAAGTTGAATAAGAAAAGCCATAACAATAAGACTTGCAAATCCAGAAATAATAAACGACCAAATATCTATTCTCTTTATAATTATTGGCACAACGAATATCAAATAAGAAAAAACTGTTACATAAAAAACACTTAACTGAAACTTGAGTCTTGAATAAGCCTGTCTCAAAAACTCATTACCAACAAGAAGAACTCCGAGCATGATAATAAAAGGCCAAGAGGCAGAGAAAGATCCACTTCTAGAATAGAATACAAAGAATGCACTGAATAATCCTCCGAATACAAATTGAACAATTGCAGGAATAAATAAATAAAACTTCTCACCTATATATCTTCTCCATTTTTCATCACTGTAGGCATGCATTATGACTATCCCACCCCCCGCCAAAACGATATAAGCAAAGAGTAGTAGATTCTCGGCCAAAAGGTCCACCCTTCTTAGGGTTAAATTATCGATAATAAAACCCAGAACAAGTGCTCCTGATGAAATATGCCTTTCGTGTTTATGAAACCAGTGAGTGAATTTTTCCATACAGATATTGTAACAAAATAAAAAACCGGGCGCCTAAGCCACAGCTCCTACAATTTGAAAATCCTCATGAGAAATAGATTCAGCAATTTCCTTAAAAGATACTACTTGTCTCCTGCTGGAATCCAGATTCAGATAAGCAGGTAAACTCACCTCAGTCTCATCAGATTTAATATAGCAACCAAGTAGATTACCTTCACGGTCAAAAACCTGACAAAGGTTATACGAATCCCAGTTATTAACTGTATGGAATATTTTTCTAACCACAACCAACTTACAATCACGCGCCCCATTGGTATGTCGAAACCACTCAAAAGCACTTTCGAGTGATTTACCTGAAGTTACACCAGAATAGTCAGAAGAAAAATCTCCCCCTCCATCGAGACATTGGCTTAAACCAGTAGAGGATTGAGTAAAAAACCACCTTACCCCTCCACTATCAGTGCACCAAGCAAGAACGTGCATATCGGCATCAATTCTTCCTGGCAAATCATTTAGCGAAAACGGTTTAATTGGAATGAGCATATTGTTTTGTTTCTAAACGAACATTACCACTAATTTACAGATTTGCAATCGTGCACTAGCATAAATCTATAAAATCCGTATGCTTAGTAGAAATGAGGCAAAATTCAATACCACAAAACTTAATAGAAAAACTTCGTGAGAAGAAACATCGAGTAGAAAAGAAGCTTTTTCTAGTGGAGGGAGCAACAAGCCTACTTGAACTTATTGGCTCTGAATATGAGATAGATACACTGGTGATTAGTGAAGATTTCTACAAGAACTATCGAAGCAAAATCGAAAACAATGAGATTAACTACGTGATTGCTCATGAAGGTGAAATAAGAAAACTCTCTTCTCTAGAAAATAACACTGATGGAATTGCTGTGGTGAAACAAATGGTATTTACATTACCAGCAAAGAAACAAGGAATGTACATAGCACTCGATAGTGTGCGTGATCCAGGAAACTTGGGAACAATCATTCGTATCGCTGATTGGTATGGCATTGATACTATCGTTGCCTCAGAAGATACAACAGACTTCTATACACCAAAAGCAATCTCTGCAACAATGGGATCATTCACCAGGGTTAAAGTTGTGTACACCAATTTATTTAATTTCCTTGAAAATTGTAATTTACCGATTCTTGGGGCATATCTAGAAGGAACTTCTGTTCATGAATTTAACTTCCCTAAAGAAGGAGTGTTGGTTATTGGCAATGAATCCAACGGAATAAGTACAAGAATCAAACATTTCATAAATAATAAAATTACAATTCCAAAATATGGGGACGCAGAATCTCTGAACGCCGGTATCTCAACAGCAGTGATTCTAGATAATTGGAAAAGATCCATAAGTGGATAAGCTGTTGACAAGCTGGGTATAAGGCGTAGCATTAACAATGGATCCAAAATAAGTCAATGAAAACTACCCGATCCTCGTGGTGGACAGCACTTCACCTTGTCATGCGAAAAATCCCTCGCAAGCTCAAGGGGCCAAAAATTCGAATCTTCCGTGGGCCAAGGCTCACAGGAGTAATCCCATGAAACTCAACGGGCCGGCGCTCCACCATAAGCGCCGGCCCTAACCAATTATCAGCTTTTAATTTATACTTAGATCATGATTATTTTAATAAGTATCGCCACATTCCTTTTCACCCTCCTTGGAGGATTATTCGCATTGAAATTTAAGGATAAGCTTCATCTCATAACTGGATTCAGTGCTGGGGCCGTGATCGGTGTAGCATTCTTTGACCTCATACCTGAAGCGATTGAGCTTGGTGAAGCAAATCATGAAATATCCTTTATTAGTTCAATAATCGCTCTTGGATTTGTGCTCTATATGATACTCGACAGATTCCTCGGCTTTCACTGTCACACACATGAGGAGGAAACTCATCATCACAAAGGAAATCTTGGAGCCGGGTCCCTCTCTGTACACAGCTTTCTCGATGGTGTCGCAATCGGTCTAGCATTCCAAGTTTCTTCTGCTATTGGAGTTGTAGTTGCCATCGCTGTACTTGTCCATGATTTCTCAGATGGAATAAATACTGTGAGCATGATAATGAAAAATCACGGCAATAAAAAAAGTGCAATTAAATGGCTTATGATAGACTCTATGGCTCCAGCGCTCGGAATCATTTCAACAATGTTTTTTTCACTTTCAGAAACTTCTTTAGGAATTATATTAGCACTGTTTGCTGGATTCTTTTTATACATCGGGGCATCGGATCTCCTACCAGAAAGCCATCATGATCATCCAACCAAATGGACAACCATTTCAACCATACTTGGTATTTTAGTTTTATTTTTTGCAATCAAAATCGCAGGGATTTAAAAAACCGCTCACATGAGCGGTTTTTTACCTATTTAATTCCGTACCAAGAGTTTAACCAACTTTTCATTTGAGCTATTTCACCCGTCTGAGCGGTGATGATAGCATTTGCCATTGTCTTTAGTTCTGGATGCTTACCATTCACAAGTACCGCCTTAGCCATGTCTACCGCACCCTCATGATGAACTATCATCTCAGAAAGGAAAGCTTTATCGAACTCATCTCCTGTTTTCCCTGAAAGACCAGCCATCATTCCAGACATTTCATTACTCATTACACTACCATCTGGCATTACATGGGTATTAGATGGTGTCTCTCCCCAACCTACATATGATCCGAGAGCAAATCCAATAATAAGTGAAACTACTGCGATTATAATTGTTTTATTCATACTTTTTTATTAATTAATAATTTGCTGACCAGAAACCTGTGGTGAGTTTTTCTTTAAGAATTTATTCATTGACTTGATAGCCACAAAGACTGAAAGAGTGACAATCAAGAAATTTACTATTGCATTGATAAAGTTTCCTAGTTTTATTGCACCAAGAGTGATAAAACTAAAATCTGGCTGACCAAAAATCATAGCAATTGCCTGCATGATCACATCATTTACGAGTGAATTAACTATATTATTAAAAGCCACTCCAACTACGATACCTACCGCAAGCTCGATTGCATTACCCTTAATAGCAAACGCCTTGAATTCCTCGATAAAATTTTTCATACCTATATTATATCAAAATCTAAAAATAGCGGAGAATGATCAGATACTACATCTGGCAAAACCCTAAAATCATTCACTTTAATCTCTGGAGAAACAAATATGTAGTCTGCAAATTGAATTGGTTTCTTATAAAGCTCAGTTCGGGTGGAAGTTATACCATATTCTTTAATCAGATTTCTCATACCAGATTCCTCTAACATCTCTATACTTTTTGTTTCCGGTAATAAATTAAAATCTCCCACTAAAATTTTTGGACAATTAAACATGTTGAGAAAATTTACAATCATTCTTGATTGATTTAACCTCTTTTCGCTGTCACTCTTTCCCTCTGGTCTATGGGTACCATGAAGATTAACTAAAAGGAATAATTTACCACCCTCTTTTAACTCTAGCCATTGGAGTTTCCTATGATGGTCCCAATCTTTATGATCTTTTTCTAAATCTAACCCTCTGGCGATAAAGGTCTCCCCATTTTGAAACAACTCGAGCTTATTATTAAAAAATGTCGCAAGACCATAATAACCATTATAAGACTGGCAAAACTCACCTACATAATTAGAAAATGTATTACTTAGATTACTGAAAAGTTCGGTGTCTATATTTAATCCTGGAACGTGTATTTGTTGAATACCTTTGTTATGAACTTCTTGAAAACACCAAATATCTACATCTTTATACCTATCAAAAAACTCACCATGTTTCTCTTTTACCCTCCCTCCCCAGATATTTAGAGTAACTAATTTCATAAATTTAATTTTCTTCAATCGAAGTATGCATAACCTCAACTACAAAATTAGTGAAAATGTCTGGTAGATCAAACCATCTTTCAATCTCCGACCAACCACTATCTCTGTATTTTATTCCCTTCCCATCTGCCCAAGCCTTTACCTTGTCTAAAACCTCTTGAGGATTATCAGATAGAAAAGCAATATGTGTTCTTTTCTTTATTTCAATATCTTGTATCGGAATATCATCTACTTGAGTAATCTGTATAGCAAATCGTAATTGCGACTGGCCCATCATTATCCAATCACCCTCCGATGGAGTATAAACAACATCAAAGCCTAGGAGTTTATACATCTCGGCCACATCATCTAGATATCCTTTCTTAATATTCTGACAATAGTGATGGAGTTTGGGATCTTGATTCATAAAGATATTTTTATAAAATATTAATCCTTAATCGAAATTAATTTTAAAATTATACATTCCCATGCTACATGTTCCCCGAAATTCAGTTCCAGCTTGTGGTAGACCAAGATCTATAATCTCTTCCCCGGTTTGCTTAAGAACTCTCTGATATCCAATTGATTTAATTACTAATGCAACTGAACAATCATATGTACCATTTGTCGTAACTACGAGTTTCGTAGGTATATCTGCCTTTGCCAAAGATACTTTTGGGGAATAACCGCCTTTTGCATGTATAGTTATATACTGTATACCGTCCTTTATTTCTATATTTTGCTTATTATTTAGAGTATTTTCGGTATTGTTTGAACCACCGAAAAAAATTACACCGATACCAACCAGGAGACCTATTGTGACGATAATAAGCGCAGTTTTATTCATAATTATGATTATATATTAAGTAATGGGTTAATAATTCCCAATCCGGCTAGACCCGCCAGCAATGTAAATAGGCCAAGACCGATAACTATTATTCCGGCAGATTTAAAGAAGATAGATGCGTACCTTGAGTGAGCAAATGATGCTGAACCAAATGAAAGAAATACAAGCATTGGGGCGGTGCCTAGGACAAAAGCTAGCATTATTAACATCCCGCGGGCAAACGATCCACTGCTTAATGCCGCCACCTGCATCGATTGAGTAAATCCACAAGGCAGAAAGAAGGTGGCAAAACCAAGAATAAGAGGCGTAAATGTTTTATGTTCTATCTTTCTAAGAAAGTTAAAGATACCTGATGGCAAAGTGATTTGGCTTCTATCAGAAATACCTACTAAGTTAAGACCCAGCATAAGCATTACAATTGAAGCTACCAGTCCTAATATCGCAGTAAATGTAAAATTAATCCCTATTGCGCCACCAACCGCACCAAGAACTCCCCCCAATAATGCAAAACTCACAATTCTACCCGTATGGAACAAAATAAAGGTTTTGGTGTCGCTTAAATTATCTTGCGACACCTTTGCTGATAGAGACAATACCAATCCCCCAACAATAGCCAGACAGCTTGAAACTGAAGCGATAAGACCAATTATGAAGCTTGTGGCTGGAGTGGTTTGTCCTCCAACACCTAGATCTAATACTCCTGATTTCTGTAGCAAGAAAAACAGAGCCAGAATAGCAAGTCCAATCGGTAGAGCTTTCCAGATATCATCCTTCTTTTCTACCTTATTCAAGACTTTTTTATTGGACAATGCGTATCCGTGAGGTTGTATTTTACTTGTTGAACTTATTAAGAGTTCTTCGGGAGAAAAATCAGAATACGTTTCAACTTCAAGCGTTTCCTCGTCCAGATCAACCACAGCGCTCTTGATATAATCTTGTTCATTCAAAACATCCTCAATTAATATCTTGCATGATTTACAATGCATTCCGGATATATGAAATGTATACGTTTTCATTCTCATAATTTTTTGCCTTTAATTCTCAGTGAATTGCCTACAACCGAGACCGACGACATTGCCATAGCAAAACCGGCAAATACTGGATTAAGCAACCAGCCAAATACCGGATAAAAGATGCCTGCAGCAAGAGGAATGCCTACAATATTGTAGATGAATGCCCAGAATAGATTTTGTCTTATTCCTCTCATTGTAATTTTCGAAAGCCTGATTGCCTTCACGAGTTTTGAAATATCTCCGCCAAGCAGCGTAATACCTGCCGACTCAATTGCCACATCAGTTCCTGTCCCCATGGCAATACCCACATCCGCTTGAGCGAGAGCTGGGGCATCATTTACTCCGTCTCCAGCCATTGCAACAATCTTACCTTGTAACTGTAGCTCTTTGATCTTTTTCAATTTATCTATAGGAAGTACGTGAGCGACCACATCATCTATACCGACTAATGAGGCAATATATTTGGCTGTTTTTTCATCATCACCTGTAAGCATTACCACTTTAATTCCAAGACTATGGAGATTTTTGACCGCCTCGACAGATTCGGGCTTGATTTCATCTGCCACCATAACGAAACCTAGAACATTTTCTCTTGTTGCAAGGATAACCGGTGTCTTGCCTTGCAACGTAAATTCATTGAGCAATGTTCTGTCAAAAGAAAGCTCAAGATCATCTATAAGCTTTGTATTACCGACAACATATTCAGTACTGTTTATGGTTCCCTTTAATCCCTTACCCTGGATACCTTCAAAATTTGAAACTTCGTTGAGTGTAATACCCTTTTCTTGTGCATAACTTACAATCGCATGAGCAATTGGGTGTTCAGATTTTTTTTCAAGTGAAGCAAGAACTGAAACAAACTCCGTATCGTCGTTACTTGAAAAATTTTGAATATCAACAAGAGTTGGCTTGCCCTTGGTTATCGTCCCTGTTTTATCGACTATAACAGTATCAACTTTATGCAGCTTTTCGAGTGTTGCAGCATCCTTAATAAGAACTCCATCTTTCGCACCCTTACCTACGCCGACAATAATTGCTGTTGGTGTAGCAAGGCCCAATGCACACGGACAAGCAATCACTAGAATACCCACAAAGGATACAAGTCCAAAAGAAAGTGCCTGAGAAAATCCTATGTATTGTGAACCAAAGATTAGCCACATTGCTAGAGTAAAAAATGCGATCACCAGAACAATAGGCACAAAAATAGAGGAAATTTTATCTGCTAAAGCCTGTATCGGGGCCTTGCTTCCCTGCGCGCTTTCAACCATTTTTATTATCTGAGCAAGCAGAGTTTCAGAACCAACCTTGGTCGCTTTGAATGTAAACGAGCCTGTAGTATTAATTGTTCCCGATACAACATTGTCACCAATTTTCTTCTGAACAGGCATTGGCTCACCTGTAACCATCGATTCATCCACAAAAGATGATCCCTCGATAATTACACCATCTACGGGAATCTTTGCTCCCGGTTTTATGATTATTAAATCTCCATGCATTACATCATTTACAGGTATATCTATCTCTTTTCCATCTCTCTTAACCAGCGCGGTCTTTGCTTGAAGATTAAGTAGTTTTTCGATAGCATCGCCTGTTTTTATCTTTGATCGAGCCTCCAAGTACTTACCTAAGGCAATAAATGTAATTACAACAATGGTGACATCATAATATTGATACTCGACGTTAATGAACGGCCTAAGCACATCTTCAAAAGCTGAAACTGCAAAGCTATAGAGAAAAGCGGCAACCGTACCAATCCCAATAAGCGTATCCATGTTCGCCTTGCCATATCGAATAAATCTGTAGAAACCTAGCAAATATGGTTTTCCTACTACAAACAGCACATAGGTGGCTAGAATTGGTAAAAGGTGATGAAAAAACTCCTTCACTATATAGCTCATTGCCGGAACAATGCTGTATTGCGCAAGAATATCCCAGCCCATAATGATCGCAGCAAAAATAGCCAGGGGTATGGCTGAAATCACTTTTGATTTCATATCTGCCAGCTCTCTCTGCTTTTCTTCCTTGGATTGGTTAAAGCCAAGATGTGCCTCATGCTCTTCTGTAGATTGATTCGTGTGATTATGATGATTACCTAAATCGAGAGAATATCCAAATTTCTCAATCTTTCCTGAAAGCTGAACATGGTCCACTTTTGATTCATCAAAAGAAACACTAGCGGTTTCTGTCCCATAATTCACTTCTGCTGATTCAACCCCATCTACCTTTTTAAGAGCTTTTTCTATGATACTCGCGCATGAGGCGCAATGCATTCCTCTTACTTTGTAGGTTTTGGTATGCATAAAAATTATTTTTTCTTAAGTCTATAGACTTTTAATACTTCATCTGTAGCCTTCTTAGTATCTCCCTTTTTTATCTGATTTACTACGCAATGGCCCAAATGACTTTCTAAAAGCACATCTTCAATATTTGAAAGACCTTGCTTAATAGCAGATGTCTGAGTAATTATGTCGATGCAGTATTTCTCATCAGTAACCATTTTTTGTAGCCCCCTCATTTGACCCTCAATAATTTTTAATCTCCTAACTAATTTCTCCTTATTGGCTTTCATGATTATAGTTTAATACCCCCC
This sequence comes from uncultured Candidatus Saccharibacteria bacterium, assembly GCA_964472605.1. GTDB lineage: Bacteria > Patescibacteriota > Minisyncoccia > Phycocordibacterales > CAIZIN01 > JANNXY01. The sequence goes on from CAYYLG010000011.1 coordinate 23,370, forward strand.
TGGGGGTATTGTCAACTTCTTATACTGGGTCGC
>CAYYLG010000012.1:0-2221 GCA_964472605.1 uncultured Candidatus Saccharibacteria bacterium
ACCTTACCTGCTACAGATACCTGCTGTTCGAATCTGGTAGCACTTACCGGAATTGTCACCAGATCATCATTACTCCTACTTGAATATATAAGATATGAGCTAACTAATGCAACAGCTATAAGAATGATCAAAACATATTTCTTTTTCAAAAAATCATAGAATTTACTCATATATCTATATTACACTATTTATCTTTACCGACAATGCGTGTTAATTCTCTCGAAATAATTTCCTTTACTATTGCTGGGTCAGTAATCTGCTCCATAGTAAACTCTCTATTTGTTGCAGCAGTTTGAATATACAGATCTCCAAATCCAAGAAAGGTTGGTAATATCCCTTCAACTTCAACACCAATTTCCTGAATAGTTTCAAAACGAATTGTAGATATTTCCCTATCAAACAACCCCTTCTGCTCAACCTCCATTATTCTCATGTTTGTAATTATGAGCATATCCAAATAATAATCAGTCCACATTACAAATGCCACCATCCACATAAAGAGAAGAAAAAGTGCATAAAACATTGTAAATATTTTAGACGCAATCACCGGATCAATGTTTGGTATAAATCCAATGAATAGAATTATTACAAGCGGAAATAGCGAAGCGATTATTATTGAAAAAAGTCTCATTGCAAAAACAAACCAATGTTTATGAACCACATGAATAACATATTCATTTTCTTCAAAGGCGATCATCATATATAGTCAATTGCTAGTCCTAGTGCAGACATGAAAAGGACAAATGCCCCACCAATATAGAGAATGATTATAAAAAGCCTTTTTACTGCACTGATTCCATAGTAATTCCAATGGTAAATAAGGGAAACTGTCACAATCAAGAAGACTAAGCCTATCAAACCAAAGGTACCTAACACGATCTTGCTTAGAATATTGGGAGATATAATATCCATGCAAATATTATATCAATATTCTATTCCAAAAGAAATTAACTACTTAACAAACTCAGCAGTGTTTGAATTGAAGATCCCACCATCTACTGTAACAAAGATCTCTCTTATCGATGTTCCCGTACTATTTAATGCAACTGTATTATACGGTGCAATGAAGGTTATTCTAACTGCATAATCAGAACCAACAACATCTTCTGTAGAAATACTTTGTATATCATTTACTTCTCCCAAAATCAGAAATGATTTTTGTACTAATTTACCTTGATCAACTACAAACGAAACAAGATACGATACAGCATTTTCACCAAAATCCTGCTTAACTGCAGTTATAATATTTCTCTCAACAGATTCTTTACCACCAATACTTTTTTCTGTATATATTGGATAAACAGTTATCTTGCCGCCTTGATCAGGTAACCTGACCTCAGCGTTTTGTATAAGTACCTTAATATCAGAACTATCAACATTGACCTCTGCAGGAGCCTCTGACTTGTTACTCCTAAACATCAAAACTGCACCAGCCACCACTGCAACTACCACAACCCAAATCAATACCTGTTTCTTGTTCATAAAATCAGCTTAATTCAATATAATTAGTCTGAAGTATAGCATCAAAATACACGAGTTAAAGTTGACAGAATGATTATTATATTCTTATATTTTGCCTATGTAATATCTTATTTAAATGAATATTTCTCTCTTTTTCAAATTGAGCAACATCATATCCATATCTCTCTATCATATGCGATGCATGGTGAGCACCCAAATGATGTGGCATAACAACATATGTAGCACCTTTTAGATATAATTCTTTGGTTTCTTTAATATCGTGGGATATCAAAATCACAATAGCAGTAGGATTATGCTGTCTGGTTGTCTCAACAATGATCACATTTGTTTTAAAATCAGGAATAGTTGATACAACGAGGCGTGTTGACTTCAAATTTAACTCCTGGAGAAAATCAACATCGTCAGCGTCACCAAATTTAAACGGAACAGCCTCTCTTTGTAGTTTTTCTATTGATTTTGGATTGAAATCAACTACAACATAACTACCACCCAATTTCTGTGCTGCAGTAACAAATTCTCCACCAACCCTATCGTATCCAAAGATAATCATGTCATAGGTATCTGAAGATGAATCCTTTTCATGCTTATGATTTTTTCTAAATTCAAGAAGTCTAGTTGTTAAGGTAAGTCTTTTAAAAATAAAATCCGCCCCTAATATAAAATAGCTTGAAAAACTTATTGATATAACTGCAACAAAAGAAATTATAGAAAGCACCGCTTGGCTAATATGTCCCAATGA
>CAYYLG010000012.1:2321-13662 GCA_964472605.1 uncultured Candidatus Saccharibacteria bacterium
CCTAATCCCCATGATATGGAAAATAGAAATAATAGTTCTTGAGATGAAGCGATGAAATAAGAAACTCTAGATAAAATAAATTTTGAAATTATGTATACAATTATTCCTAAAACAACTGCTTTGCCCCCGAATTGAATCAGTGATGTAAAGAGACTTGAATCTGAGTCAGTATTTATGAGCGCAATACCAAGCAGGCAAAGTGTCGCAACGATATCTTGAATTATTAAGAATCCAACAGAAATCTTGGCATAGAGTTTATTTAGATCCCCTCTATCAGAAAGGAGTTTCAGAATTATAATAGTACTAGAAAATGTTAGAGCGAATGCACCATATAACGCCTCTATAGTATTGAACTTAAAGTACATTAGTAGCAGAAACCCCAATATGGTTGTCACTATCACCTGAATTAGACCAATATAAACTGATGATTTACCAGTTTCTTTAATTGTCTGCGGATTAAGATTTAGACCAACAATGAACAGAAGAATTGAAATTCCGATAGTTGAAAAAAGTTCTACATATTCACTTGAATGGAATATATTTAAAACATATGGACCAATAATTACACCAGCAATAATATAACCAATGACTAATGGTTGTCGGAATATTCTAGCCAAACAAGTCGTAAGCAGGGTTATACCAAGAATTAAACTGAGTTCTACAAAGATTGTCATGGTTATAATTTACGAATATCCTTTTCTATCCTTTCCATTTCATTATTAAGCATTGATTCAATATGTGACAAGCGGTGTTCAAATCTATCCATAAACACTGCCTCTTCTGCTGTAAGCTCTCTCTTGGTTTTTGCCTTATCAATATTTTTCACATGAGAAGTAACCTCGAAATAAAGTTGAGACAATGCCTTATGCACAGAATAATCGACTACACCCAACTCCTTTCTAAGTCTCTTTCTTAGACTAGCAATCCTGACCCTTGCATACCAGAACAGACAAATAAATGTAAATACTATGCAAGCAATCGCTACTGTAATGGAGAAGGCGTCAACAAGCTTAAGTCCAAGTTCTTTGTATTTGGCAAGTATATCGATCACTCCTACTATTTTAACTTCGGGATTCATTTTATTTGCTTATGTTGATTGGTCCAACATTAACGATAATATTGCGTGTTGGATTATATATAATTGCTTTAGAGTTTTTTGGATACAAAAGTAGTTTATCTCCTTTCTCTGCATTGGCGAAAAAGGCTTGCTCCTTCTTTAAGACATCTGGGTTATCAATGTTGTAAATAGCTGGATCTTCTCCCTGCGGAAGAATCATTAGTTCACCAACTCTTTGAACTAATTTTAGATTTTCCTTATTTACTTTTTCGATATTGTTTGCTGTCATCCCCTTGGTTATATATAGATACCCACCAAGGATGAGGATAAGCAAGACTACAAAAAGAATAAGATTTCTTTTGAATTTACCTTTCTTTTTTGTTGGTTCGTCTGTCGCCAGATTGTCTATCACTGAATAACCCAAATCAGTAGTTTCTTCTGTAACTTTGTTTTCTGATTTTCTAATTTTCATGTCGATATTTTTTCTGCTTAGGAATAATAAATATAATAACTATAATTATAAAAATAATAGCATACAAAATGTAAAATAACATTTTATTTCTATCATAAAATGAGTCTTCCTTATCCAGACTGTAACTACGTGACAATTCACCCGCATCTATTATCTCTGGAGAATCTGGATACTTGATTATTGCAAATTTGGTCAAATGATCCACATAAAATACTGCACTCGAATCAAGAAACACTACGTGCGGAACTTTGATCCATTCATTTCTCTTTTCATTTAACCAATAGACGCCGATATCTGAATCGCCCTTCAGATAATCTGGAACAATCAAAGTTATCTTTATGGGTTTTGGAAAGGAATGTATTTCATTGTTTGACTTATCAAAGGCTCTAATATCAAAAATTGTTTCCCCTATAATGGAAATACCTTCATTAAACAACTTATCAGATCTAGCCAGAAGATAGGACTTAATATCAATGCTTAAAGAATCTTGAACTGGGTTGCTGTTCTTATTGACCTCCACCACGCTACCTGCCCCTCTATCGAATTCATAAACCAGAATTCCAGATTGTTCAGCGTCTAAGATGAGAGGCTTATTGAACGAACAAACATCAGCATTCACACAAGACACTTCCTGATCCGCCAAAAGTGTTACAAGTGATTTTGAAGGCTCTTCGAAAACGGTGGTCTTGTTCTCTTCTTGAATCATATATTTTGGCAAATTATCCTCGACAGGACTATCCTGACTCACTGTTGTTGTAGACGATTCGCTACTTGGTCTAGACCCGCTGGAACCCCCACCTGTATCAGAAGGTGTATCTTCTTCAGCCACGGAGCTCCTAGAAGCAAAAGGCCTCCAGTCAGTCTTTATACATGTCGAGGCTGAAGCACAATCAAACTTCATCCATCCTCCGTGTGCACCAGAAACCCAGGCCCAACCGACAAATTGTCCACTTGAATTTATGGTTACACCAACATCTGTTCCTCCTGACACATCTGTGGGATTGAAATTGATCCAGCTACCGGTCTGTGAATACGCATATCCAGATAGCGCGCCAGTAGATGTCGATATATCCACACCATAACCAGTTGGACTTAGATTGACCCAACCTATCTCATCGCCCCAGATATAACCAGATAATCCAGTGCCATCTACAATGCTAACAGCTGTCCCGGAAGTCGGCTTCAAATTGATATTTCCATACTCGGAACAAGAAGTATTTTTACAAATTTTTGTGGATTTATATATCGAATCAATTGTCCCAGAAGACTCAGAAGCAGAAGAAATATTGACATCGAATGCCAGCAATAGGAAAATAATTAAAATAATTTTTGCGTATCTCATATTATTCGGCATCTGGTTCAACAGGCGCTGTTGATACATCTTCCGTCGACGCTTCCACTACTGGTGCTTCTTCTACAGAAGCAGGATTTTCATTTGGGGGTGGAGTGGCAGATGAGGTCTCAGTTGTTACACTTGTTGACTCTGATGTAGGTGGGATTGGATCAGCTACTTGAACCACTTCTTTCACTGCAGGAGTTGATGATGCGGAGACTTCTTCGGTACTTGTAGCTGATTCAGTTTCAATTCGAACTTGATCAGTTGTTGTAGCCACAGGACTCTCCACATCGCTAGTTACTGACCCATCACTTACAGTGCTTTCAACCTGTATTGATGATGTAGAAGACAAACTAACGGATCCTTGAAGAATTGCCTTGAACTCCTCCTTTGTCACGCAAACATCATCTACACAGACATCTCCCTGAATCTTGAATTTGTCTCCTGTCTCGCTAAACCATGCAATAATTTTTTCCAATTTGACCCAGATCTCTTTGACTGCATTTACGAGAGTTGCAATAATCGGCCTATCTTGAAGGCTCAAATATCCAGATGAAGAAGTAGACACCGCTTCAGGAATTGCCCCAGCAACATTCTGTGCAGAAAATCCTGTATATTCATTGACCGTATCATAACCAGTAAACTCCTTCCATTTATAAATGATTGGATTTATTTTTAGAATATCTACAAGACCCCGAGCAAATGTGCCTTGAACATTCTTCAATCTCTCATCGGAAGAAACTGTTAAGTTTCCAGAGCTATCAGTTGTCAGCGTTCCAGAACCTAGTGTAGAAAATCTTATTGTTCCAGAGGCATGCAGGTTGGCTGTTGGGGTTGAAGTGCCGATACCCAATCTGCCATTTGTATTATCCCAATAAAAATTTGAACTTGCTCCAAATGCTCCGCTCGAATTAAATTGTATCTGACCATTTGATCCAGTTGGACCGTTTGCTCCTCCTCCCCCTGTTGAGAAGTCTGCTCTATTATCTATCCACCCCAAACTTACCAATCTCAATGTGGTAGCCGCCGCACTAGCATCCGCCATGATCTGAGCAGAAGTATTAGTTATGACATTCACTTTCTGTGAAGCGCTTGTGTTTGCGGCTGCTATTCGAATAGTCATTCCGGGAGCAGTAGTACCAGCAACAGTTGGATCAGCAGTGTTTACACTTGGATCACTCAAGTATATTCCAGTATTTGCAGTTGAACTGGTAATATTTGCATTAACAACGGATGTTGTCCTTATTCCACTTGGAGCAATTACACTAAGAAGAGTCGCAGTTGTGCCGACCGTTGAATTATAGACAAGAACTGGGACCGTTAAAGAAAAGGTATCACCATCTTGAACAAATCCCCTAATGTTGGCTGACCCGTCGGTTATAACTGCTCCAATTCTTCTTTTATAATCATAATTTGCTGGCATTGTAGGATTAGATGCACTTGTAGAGAATAAAGCATCGACAACTCCTGTGTCTGATCTATTTATAAGCCAAACATGGTATGTAGTAGATGCAGTAACAGTTCCTGCATCCAACCCACCAGCATTAGTACCAACAGCCCATGATGCGTCAATCTGCTTAGTTATACTTGAAGACAAACTTATACTTGCATTATCAGTTAAATCCCTGGCAACACCTGCGGCAATATCAATGTCATGACTCGCATCACCTGAGTTATTAGACAACGTAAGTCCGGACAAGTAGCCTTGCGGGAGTGTTGATGTTCCCGCACTAGCCAATGATGCGAATGTTGTCCAGCTTCCCCCACTGTCCTTATATTCAAGAGTGCCTCCATTATCTCTAAAACCATACCCAGAAGTTCCTGATACATTTCCGAAGTTTATATATCGAGATGACCCAGAAAATATAGCATTTCCATATACATCCAGTTTAGCAAGTGTAGTTGAAGTTCCGACCCCTAAGTTACCTCCACCTGTTGCAACCAGAGCACCACCACTGAAAGTAGAAGTGGCTGTCGTAGATGTTGCGTTAATATAGGTAAAAGAAGGGGTGTTTGACACACGAAGAACATTTCCCGAAACTTCTAAATTTGAACCGGATAAATCCGTAATAGTATCGCCAGCAATTACTATACTAGATGGTGCTATACCATCATCAAACGATAGAGCAGAATTATCACTTGTGCTTACTGTTTTACCGGCGGAAAAGATCGTATTACCCTTTACGTATACAAGTCCACCACCGCTAGGATTTAGTTCAATATCTCCGGTGCCTGTTGTTTTAAGAACAAGAGACTGATTTAAGTCTGCCGACACAACAATATTATTGGACACATCCTCAAGAACTTTTTGGCCATTAATATAAAGCGAACCTGGACCAATATATACATCCTTCCACATCAAACTCGCACTACCCAATGAATAAGTGTTATCCACTGTAGGCACTATACTACCAGCTATACTTATTCCTCCAGCAAAAGTTGAGGTAGCTGTGCCAGAAAGTGCAAGCGTCCCTGTCGCTGTAATGTTACCTCCGGCATAAACATCTCCCGCTACTGTAAGTTTGGATGATGGAGTTGATGTGCCTATCCCCACATTGTCAGAAGAAGTAGCGTTATATATTACTCCACTACCGATAGTGAAAGCGCTGTTTCCTGATCCACCACCAGTTGCACTCAAAGTATTTCCAGCCCAAGATAATCCAGATCCAGCTGTTATCCTTGTCGAAGGTGTATCATAAAAAGTGTTCCAATTTGTAGATGATGCAGTTAGTGGAATATTGTAACCAGAAGTTAGTGAAAGAATCCCCCCAGTATATGTGAGTCCTGTCGCATCTGTAGAGATTTGTCCTCTTATATAACTCGGTGTAAGTGCTGTGGTGCTTGCATAAGCGCTCGCCCATTCTGTAGTTGAGGCAGTGAGTGGAATATTATATCCAGAAGTAAGAGTAAAGGCACCAGTTCCAGAATTATAAGTAAGTCCAAGCGCTGAAGATGATAGAAGCGCACGTGCCGTAGAATCAAAGTCAGAAATTGTCGAAGAAGTCTGTGTTCCTGTATGATTAGCTCTGTCTAAATAATAAACTCCCTCCTGCCCATCGAAGGTTCCTGTCCATGCACCTGTTTTTGTTATATAAGCATCACCAATCGCGGTTCCGTTCCATAATCCAGACGCAACGGTGCCAAGGTATGATGTTCCAGATACGGTAATCGCGGTTGTAGATGCATACGGCAAAACCGATGAAGTATTTGTATCAGCGATGAAGTATCCTGCGGTTGCAGAACTTCCTAGATCTGAAGCTCCACCATCAACAGTAAACTTGGCATAAGGTGTAGTTGTCCCGATACCCACATTTGTATCAGATGAAATAAATAATGTAGATGTCGCAACCTGATTACCTGAGCCATCGAAAGTAATAGTGTAACCCTGTGTGCTAGTCAAAGCGGAGAGAACTGATCCATTCCAATACAATGAAGACCCTAGGTTATATAGGGTATTGGAAGTTGAGATAGGAGTTGAAGCAGATAATGTTATTCCCCCACTGGGCCCTACAGAAAGCAAGGTTGTCCCACTAGAAGAAGCTAATGCAAATAAATTTGCAGTCGGGCTTGTGGATGTCCCTTGGACAGATAGATTCGCTAATACTGTCGATGTTCCAACAAGAAGCGATGCTGTAGAAGTAGAGAAAGAAAGTGCAGATGAGGCTCCAAAACCATTCGAACCATTGTTGAATTGCAACTGACCCAGACTTCCACCAGCAGTAACATTTGGAAAACAGTTTGCGTCAGTGGGTCCACAAGCCGGAGACTCTGCACCAGGGTCAAGTGTCTCTCCAACCTCAAATGGCACAGCCCTATCGGCAGCAAAGGCTTGCTGCATGCAAATATAACTAAAAACAATGAAAAATATAAATATTCCTTTAAAATACTTTCTAGTCATAATACAAATGCGCAATAGCGCATTTCCTTGTAAATTTTACCATAAAAACCAATCAAATCCTTACCTGGATATCCACAAAATATGGTTCTATTTAGTTATATAATATTAAAATTAATCATTAATCGATGGATATGAATAAATATATAATCACGGGTATTGTTTTTGTAGCGATTATTACTACCGCATTTACTGTTTCAAATAAAAATACACCCCCATCGCTGGTGATTAATGAAAAAACATCCACAACAACAATAGCCCCCGAACAAAAACCAGTAGTGGAGAAAATTGAATCAAAACCAGTACCAACAAAACCAACTATTTCTCCGACACCAGAGCCCACCCCGACAGAACCAACCATAAAATCTTATACTTTGTCAGAGATTAGCATTCATTCAGATAAAGCTAGCTGCTGGACAACTATTGGTGATAAGGTGTACGACATTACAAGCTATATTCCTAGACATCCAGGTGGGGAGAAAAATGTGCTAAGAATTTGTGGTAAAGATGGAACATCACTTTTTGAAGGCCAACACGGGGGTGATAGTAAACCAGAGAAAGTTCTCGCTTCATTCTTTATTGGAAATCTAACAATATAAATATGCAAAAATTTAATCAAATCATTGATCGCTTTAGCCATTTATCGCCGATTATTTTAAGAGTATTTCTGGGAATAGTTTTCATCTACTTCGGATGGACATCTATCACAACTCCAGATATGTGGTCGGGTTATGTACCAGAATGGACGAACTTTTTAGCACAAGCTGAGACACTAGTTAGAATGCACGGTGTTGTAGAAATTGGCCTTGGACTTCTTCTTGTCATGGGAATCCAGACCAGAGTTGTTGCACTTATACTCTTCTTTGATTTAGTACACATAATCACATTGCTTGAGTTCGGATCAGTTTGGATGCGTGACTTGGGACTTGCCGGCTCACTACTTTCACTTGGTTTAATGAAGGAAAAAGAAGACGTTTTGTAAAATAAAAATCGTAAGCAAGGTTTCCTCTACTCACGAATAAGTGTTCCCAAAAACCAATCCCAGAATGGAAACACTACATTGAAATTACTCCTGGGATGCTCATGATGTAGGAAATGATGCTTGTCCAAAAACTTGAAAACTTTTGTGGATTTTACCCACCTTATAAGTGTCGTGTCTTTAGGATCATGCATTAAATAGTGCATTCCCTCATAAAGCAAGAAATAGACGGTCATAACCGAAACTACAACAATGGAAAGCATCCATTCATCACATATCCAACTTACAAACACAGCTGGTAATGTGGCAATAACGATCAAAACTGGACCATTCCACCAGGCCATTGGAATCTTTTCCATATCCTCTTTACTGTGAGGGCTACAGTATTTATCGCCGGCAAATTTTGGATGATGGACTATTGCATGAGCATTGAAGGCGTATCTTGAACCAAGAAATGGTCTGTGCATCACATATTTGTGAAGTAGCCATTCGAAAAGCGATGACCATAGGAGCGCTATGATGAAAAAAAGAGCGAGGTTGATTAACATACTGTTTTAATTATAACAGAAATATTATGCTAATATGCATTTTATGGATAAACCAGATGTAATAGTAATAGGTGGAGGAGCATCAGGAATGATGGCCGCAGGGCAAGCTGCACGAAATGGTGCTAGAGTTTTACTAATTGAAAAAAATAATAGACTCGGTGAGAAACTCCTCATAACAGGTGGCGGTAGATGCAATGTAACCAATGCTGAACTCGATACCAGAAAACTACTAGAGAAATTTGATGACGCTTCAGACTTCCTCTTCTCAGCATTTTCACAATGGAATGTTGAAAATACTTTGGACTTTTTCCACTCTCATAATATGCCAACAAAAGTTGAAAATGAGAAAAGAGTTTTCCCTACTTCTGACAAAGCTGAATCAGTTTGGAATGTTCTTTTAGAATTTCTCAAACAAGGAAATGTAGAAATAATGTCTGAAACTGAAGTGAGAGGATTTGAAATAAAAGATAATAGAATTGCTGGCGTGAAAGTCAAAGGTAATAAAATCCTAGAGGCAAATTCATATATTTTAGCTACTGGTGGACTCTCCCGCCCAGAAACAGGTTCAACTGGAGATGGTTTCAAATGGCTCCATGAAATTGGACATAACATCACTACCCCCAAAGCTTCCTTGGTACCTATTAAAGTTAAAGATAAGTGGGTAAAGGACTTACAAGGTATCACTCTCCCCGAAGTTAAAATTAGTTTATTTCAAAATAACAAAAAACAAGAAAGTAAAAAAGGTAAAATCCTCTTTACCCACTTTGGCGTAACTGGCCCAACTATTCTCAATATGAGTAATGATATAGATGAGCTCTTAAAATATGGTGAAGTAATTATTGAACTTGATCTACTGCCACAATACGACTACGGACAATTAAATTTAAAACTTCAAGAAATATTTAAAGAAAATTCAAATAAGAAAATCAAAAATACTCTTGGTGAAATCATTTTGAATTCCCTTGTTGATATTATTCTAGAAAAATCAGAAATAAATCCAGACACAGCAAATCACAGTATCACTCGTGAAGAAAGAATAAAATTAGTCCAAATACTCAAACATATTCGCATGGAAGCTACGGGATTACTTGGTACAGACAAAGCCATCATTACCTCTGGCGGAGTTGATTTAAAGGAAATTGATTTCAAAACAATGCAAAGCAGGATTTTCCCAAATCTTTATATAATTGGCGACCTATTAAACATAAACCGCCCATCAGGCGGTTATAGTCTACAGCTTTGTTGGACAACTGGATCAGTTGCCGGCAAACATTCTGCAATGAGAGATTAATCTACGAAAGTTAAGGCTTTACCAGTTTTGCCTCCGCGACCCGTTCGGCCGATACGGTGAATATAGTCTTCGTATGTGGCAGGTAGATCATAGTTGATCACATGCGATACATCAGCAATATCAAGTCCTCTTGCAGCAACATCTGTAGCAACAAGAATATTTGAGTAATTCTTTTTGAATCCTGTTAGGGCGCGATCTCTCTTTGCTTGGTTTTTATTTCCATGAATTGATTCTGCTTTGAATCCTGATTTTACAAGGTCTACAGCAAGCTTCTCTACACCATGCTTTGTCTTACCGAATACGAGGACTTTGCTAAAATCTTCATGCTTTAAGAGTTCCTTCAATTTCTCAAATTTATTTTCACCTGGTTTTAGTCTCACAACATCTTGGTCAATAGACTTAGATGTATCGCGAGTCTTCACAGATATCATCACAGGATCTTTGAGGAATTTATGGATTAAAGTTGTAATTTCAGGAGAAGTTGTTGCAGAGAAAAAGAGTGTATGCCTCTTCTCAGGCATTTGTGCCATCATGAACTTGATATCATTTACGAATCCCATATCTAGCATTCTATCTGCTTCATCTAGCACGATTGTATTAAATTGTTTGAGTGGAAGCGCCTTACGTTCAATCATGTCTTTAAGTCTTCCTGGAGTTCCGATAACGAAATGCGGATGACGACTAAGGTCACGAAGCTGTGGTCCCATAGGTGCCCCGCCTACACAACATGCGGAACCGATTCTCATATTATGAGTAAACCCACGAAGTTCATCTTGGATCTGTGTTGCAAGCTCACGAGTTGGTACAACAACAAGCACACTTTCTTTATCATTTTTTAGAATCTTATCGATAAGAGGAATAAGGAATGCTGCAGTTTTTCCAGTTCCGGTATTTGCTATTCCCACCACATCAAATCCATTTAATGCGTGAGGAATACTCTTGTCCTGAATAGGAGTTGGGATCTTGTAACCCTTGTCCACGATAGCTTTCTTCAAAGCTTCATGCACAGGAAAATCACTGAACATATACTCAGTTGCCACAACTTCTGCTTCAGTATGTACCGGAGCCTTGTTTATAAATTTTGAGAGGTCACGGAAACTTTTTTGCTTGAATCCGCCTCTAGAACCGCGTCCACCTCTAAATGGTCTAGAACCAAATCTAGAACTTGGTTTAGAAGATGAGCCAAAGCGACTAGGCCTGCTTGGTCTTGAATTATACATATTATATTTATCTAATCTTTAGATTAATTCGCTTACCAAAATATTGGAGCGTGCGTAAGGCGATTAGTGAATCTCGCCAGTTTCTACGCAACAAATAAATGATGGAAACCAATGAGAATGACTTACCCCTCAATAATATACCTTTCTTGACTATTTGTCAATATTTGGTAATTTATTGTCATATGGCTCTTAAAAACATACTGGTTCAAATCCCTGGACATAAATTTCAAGAATTCCATAATCACGAGATGCTTGATTTACTAATACCGGATAAAGGATTGCTTGTTGACGACCAGTTCCATTGGGAGTGTGGTCAATTCACTGGCGTATCAAAAGTCGTCTTGGTTGGTGAGCATTCTGGTGATGGTCGGTGGTATAAGATACTCAGAGTGAGCTAATCTTATACTTTTTATTTTTCAGTCGTTTCTCCGTCAAATTCAGCCTCATTTGCCATAGCCTCCTCACGAGTTACCCTGACAATCGCGTCTTTATGATGTGCTGGGGAATATATTGTATAAAGTTTTAAATCGCCAGATCCAACAT
>CAYYLG010000012.1:13762-17871 GCA_964472605.1 uncultured Candidatus Saccharibacteria bacterium
TTATGATGTGCTGGGGAATATATTGTATAAAGTTTTAAATCGCCAGATCCAACATTTACCACATTGTGTTCTGCCCCGCTTGGCACTACAACCGCATCACCATCTTCTACTTCGTACTCATTTCCATTAATTAACACCTTCGCATTCCCCGCTTCAAAACGGAAAAACTGATCATTGTCCGGATGAACTTCCATACCAATCTCTTCACCTGGTTTAAGCGACATGAGCACAAGTTGGGATTTCTCTCCTGTATACAAAACTTTTCTAAAATTTGCATTTTCCAATGTTAACTTTTCAATATTATCTTTATATCCTTTTTTCATTTTAATTGTTTCCAGAAATTGGTTTAATTATAGATTTCATTTCTCTCTCGGCAAGTTCCGCAAGATGTTCGGCCTTGGCTTTTATTTCCTTATCAAGATTTACTAATGATAACTCAGTTGTCTGAATATCTGGAATCACATCCTTGAATCTTTCCATATAATCCAGGAGCTCATTTACTCTTCTTTTTATTTCCTCTCGCCTCTTTAAAATATGTGGTTCATTAGCTTCTTTAGAATCAATAAGTCTCTCAGCCTCATCCTGCAAACTATTATATTCTGTATCTAACTCAGTATAAGCTTTTTTAAAATTTCTAATGGATACTATGGCTGTAGCTGCTTTTACTATAGAAAGTTTTTCCTCCTCTGATCCCACAACTGATTTTGATATCTTTTCTATAGCATTCTTAAAATTCGAAATCTGTAATAACACTTCAGCATAATCTGCTGGTACCCCCCCAGTTGTATCTGAAGGATCATAATTTTCTCCAAAATTCATGTTTAAATATTAAAATATAATATAAATTGATTATATCATTAAATAAAAAACTAAAGGATTACTCCTTTAGTTTGACAATGATCGAGACGATGCCAAGTTGTATATCAAGCTCTTCGAAGGATATTTCTGGGAAACTTTCCTTCACCTTCTTTACAAGCTCTGCAAAGCTCTTTAACTTGTCACAATGATACACGGTTAACTCTTGTGGCTTATCAGTCATCTGATTTTGTGATTAAACCTCAGACATAAATCGAGCTATAGCTTTACTGTTTCTCAAACTAGTAAGCCAAGTAACTTCTGGACCGCGTGGATGAAATGGTGGAAGCATATTACCTTCTTCGCCACTAAAGGGTGGCTCTGAATCAACCGCCATGCCAACAGGAATAATATTCCCTTTCCAAAACATCTTTACAGTCCTGAAGATAGTCAATTCAATCCTATCATTCACGCACGTAACCGTGTTTGGTGTGTAAAACCTTGAACCAGGCAGGTGATAATCAAAATGCCTTTGTGGACCGATGAACCGAATCTTTCTGCTACCGAGATTTACCCATAGACTATCGTCCTCAGGATTGAGAACTATAGTAATTGAGTCCTCGCCCACCAGAACTGAACCATGTCCGTAACGAGTATCGTTTAGGTTTTTCGGTGCAATTCGTATACAAGGCTTCTTGTATACACACATTACAACTTGCTCGAGCGAAAGTTCACTCAAGCTAATTCCCTCTTCGAACAAGCGAAGAGCCTCTGCTACAGACGGATAAAGCTCGTCAGGCTTTTGGTTTTTCATTTATTTTTTTGTTGAAGGAACTATCTACCTATGGGTACAAAAAGAAAACCACCTCCGTTTCCGGAAGTAGTTTTCTTTAAGTCAGCTTGTAACACTCGTTACTCCATACTAGACGCAGAGAAAAAACTTCCGGATTCGGAAATAAATTTCGTAAAGCGAATTGTATGGTTACTTTTTACCATAGTTAAAATAGAATATCATAGATAAAACTCTCGTCAAATAACTTTTCAACAAGATTATGCTTTATCTAAATAATTAAACTTATTTTTTAAGGATTCAAAAGCAAACTGACACATACGAAACAATGGGCTGGGCAAATCACCAACATCATACCAATTCCAACCATTACATTTATCTGGTTCCATAATTTTAGGTTCACCAGATTTCCAATCCGCGGTTAAGCCAATATGAACATAATGCTTCGGTGCATAATGCGTTACATTTGCAAGATACTGAAATTTAATGTTTTGGATTTCAATACCAGCCTCTTCGAGTGTTTCCCTCTTTGCACAATCTTCAAATGATTCCATGTACTCCAAATGACCGCCTGGAAACGAATATTCACCTTCTCCATGAGACCCTTTTCTCTGACACATTAAGACCTTATTATCCCTAAAGATCATCACACCTACTCCAATTTTTGGTCTATTGTTTTCCATCACAAATAATATTGTTTACCAACTACCACTTGACCCACCACCCCCAGAAGAACCCCCACCAAATCCTCCTCCACCCCCAAATGATCCTCCTCCACTGCGACTACTTATTTTTCCTATATTAGAAATAATACTTTTACCAATACTGGTTCTATAAAATCTTGATACGATAAAATCAAAAACAAAGCCAAGGATTGTCGCCAAAATTACAGGAATCCATGAATTAATAGCTAAAAAATAACAAACAAAAAACGTAATTAGTCCGCCTAATAGTCCACCAGCCCAAAACTCCTTACTTCTTGCCAATATAGATACGAGATTAAGAAATAGTACCAAAAGAATGTAGCCAAACACGGCCACAGAAGTGTAAAAATCACTATTTTTATCATAGGTATTATTTACTGATTCTGGAACTACCAGGTCCCCCCCTATAGCCACGACTATTTCATTTAATCCACTATGAATCCCTTGATAGAAATCCCCCTGTTTAAATAATGGTGTAATTGTTTTATCTATTATCCACTTGGCTTCAGCATCAGTCACATATGACTCAAGTCCATAACCAACTTCTATGCGCAGTTTTCTGTCTTCGATCGCAATCAAAAGAAGTGCCCCATTATCTGATTCCTTTTTGCCTATCCCCCATTCATTGAAAAGTTCATTGGCGAAATTTTCAATAGAATCGCCCTCAAGCGATTTAATTGTAACTACAGCCAACTCATTACCCGTAGTATTTTCATAATTACTTAATTCCTCCTCAATTATTTTTTCTTGATCTACACTAAGAACATCAGCAAAATCATTTACAAAACCACCTGGAACACCAGGACTGACATAAGCGAAAAGATTGGGTGGTAAAAGGAAAAAAACAACAGCAAATATAATATAGACCCTCATATTACTGACCCAGATCTACTTTGGGAGCATTCTCTGATCCAGGTACTGATTCAAAGTACTCTCTCTTTTCAAATCCAAGCATTGAAGCAAACAGGTTTGTAGGCACTCTCTTTATCCTTGCATTGAAATCCTGGACTAATTCATTGTAATTCTTGCGTTCTACGCTGATACGATTCTCTGTTCCTTCCAGCTGAGCCATAAGTGTATTCACATTATCTGAAGATTTTAAGGTAGGATAATTTTCGATAATAGCAAGAAGTCTTCCAAGCGATGTTTCTATTTGTCCAGCAGCTAGAGCCTTATCATTAGAATTTTGAGCACTAGAATACCTTGTTCTTGCTTCAGCAAGAGCTGTAAATATCGCTTTTTCTTGATTCATCACACCTTTAACAGATTCAACTAAATTGGGTATCAAATCAATACGTCTCTGGTATTGAGTTTCAACCTGTGCCCACTGACCATCTATCTGTTCGTTTAATGTAACTAAATTATTATATGTAAAAAATCCACCAACAAGAACAGCTGCTAATATAATTAATATTATTTTTTTCATGTTACTTATTATAACATGCATCGAGAACTATTTTTGAAATATATAAATATTGACATTACTTATATTTGTAATATTATTGACAATCGAATTGTTCCAATCATGAAAAAACTAATACTGTCTATCCTAATCGTAGCAACCGATACCTTTGCGTTCGCCGGTAAACCAATCGAGGGAGAAGCTGCCTTGAAGAAGGAAAATTTCTCCGCTGAAATCACCAAGCCAAAATCTCTCGCTTTCAACCTGAGCACGGTTTCGGTCTTGAATATCGAAAGCATCCGCAGTGTAAATTTCCATTCAGCTATCACTGATCCAATGCGTATTCGTGAACGCAAAATCGACAGAGAAATAACCGATAAAATCCTCAGAGATCTTCATTTCGGTTTCTAAACTCACA
>CAYYLG010000012.1:17971-20872 GCA_964472605.1 uncultured Candidatus Saccharibacteria bacterium
ACCGTGGCTATTATAATCATGTTTCTAATCTTAGAATTCATTATTTAGAAAAATATTTTAGGAGAGCTTCTATACCAAGCTTATTCTTGTTCCATTCAGCATCTGTATGATTTGTTAAAAGTACACTGATTGCAGGAATTTTTTCTTTTGCTAGCCAATTAACCATATCTCCAGTTATCTCATAATAATTAAAGCTCTCATGAGCTGGGTATCCAGAGGCTTTTGAAAATTCCTTTGTCATAGCACTTGTCTCTGGTAAAACTCCATTGTGACAACTTGAAGAGAACACTCCTCCGGCTGAGCTATACCAAACCACGACACCTGCCGGCTTACTTCCTTCAATATAAGTTTTAATTGCCTGACTTTCTGGCTCAGAGAAAGCATTTGTACCACCACTTACAGACTTACTCTGCCATACACCCTTTGTTTGCCAATCACAATCGAAGTTTCTATTTAGATCTACAGTATTTGCATTGAATCTTCCTTCTGCAGAACCTTTAGCCTTCTCATATCCATCTGGATTTAGAAGTGGTACAACTGTTACCTTGAGACCGTCAGGTACGACTAATGATCCTGACTTTATATCCTTTACCAATTCTTCTGCTACTAAAGCTGTATTATATGAATACGCTCCATGTATACCTCCAACGAAAAGTAATTCCTTTTCTCCTGCTCCGAAATGATACGCCACTATATCTCTACCCTCTACTGATTTTCCTAGAACCGTTTGTTCTTTATTTGTATCCAAAGCCACATCTGTAGTTGATGATGCTGTGTTTGTGTCTTTATCTGCATCCAAAGTAGTGTCTGGTGCCTTTACTGTATCTGATTTATTCTGACTTAAATAATACAAACCCCAACCTAAAGCAATAATAATTAGCACAATAATTATTTTTTTCATATCTATATTTTACCACAAAACAGACACTGAAAAGCAAACTATCTAGAACCCCTCAGTTTATCTATATATTCTATGGTTTTTTGACCAAATATACCTTCAAATTTTTGACTATTTCCTTCTCCCAATATACCTACTCTGTGTACCTCTTGGAAAGCTTTTAATGCCTCTCTGGTACCTGCACCAAACCTCTCTGTCTCATTACCAAGTGAACCTGGACCTGCTTTTGCTACATGGAAACCTTCTTCATTTAAGAACTTTTGTAATTCCTTTACATCTGGATCCACATCTCCAGTCTTTAGCACTTTTGTGAATTTATATAAGTTAATATTTTGTCTTCTTAGTGGTACTACTTGAGTATTGTTGCTTGCAACAGCGCTTACCACCTCCATTGTAACCGGGTCTAGATTACCACTTGGTCTACTTACTCCAACTGGATCAAGTATGAAATCTTTATACGCTTCCTGGAATCTCATAAGAGCAGCTCTTGTGGCACGTCCAAAGAAATTTGTCTCCTTAAGTGGTGCACCATCTTGACCCAACCTTACAAAGAAGCCAAGGCTGTTTAAGAACTTCTGCAAATCAAGAACGTCTTCACCTCTCTCTCCACCACCAAGTGCCCTACTCAATGTGTTTAGTATTGAACTACTACCACCAACAGACACAAAACGATTTGCTCTACTACCAGTAGTTCTTGGTTCATCATCTGGCTCAGGCTCTGGCTCTGGAGTAGTAGATTCGTCAGCTGTAGTAAATGTGCCATCACTACCATTTGTTCTATTACCAATCTCATCCACAGTTACAATTCTATAATGATACGTAGTGCTTGTTGCCAAACCACTTATCACTCTCGAATGTGATGTAACGAGTGAAGATGAGTATGTCGATGATGCTGTATAGCTTGAGGTAGAACCGTATTCAACAAGTGAATCAGCACTTTCATCTGTATTCCAGGTTATGGTAGCTGTTGTTGCTGTAGTTGTAGATGATTCACTTGAGATCACGGGTCCATCATTATCTATTGTTACAGAGACTCCAGTAGATGTTGCCACATTTCCTGCCGCATCTCTTGCCACCGACCTAAATGTATATGATCCAGAATTCACAGATGTTGTATCGAAGGAAACATAGTATGGCGAAGACGTATCTTCAGAACCAATTAGGGTACTGTCTATATAGAACTTCACGCCAGAAACTACTATATTATCTGAAGCTGATGATGATGCTGTTATGGTTCCAGAGACTGTAGATCCATTTGTTGGGTAGGACATGCTTACAGTTGGTGCAGTGCCATCAGTTGTTGTAAATGTATAATCAGATGATGTTGTGGTGTTACCTGCAGTATCGGTGCTAACAACCTGGAAATGATACAAGGTTCCTTCTGACAATCCGCTCAATGAATATGCATGGCTTGTAGTAGTAGAGTTTGAAGTTGATGTTGATCCATAAGAAACTGTTGTGCCGTATCTCAATGTTGATGTAGCGCCTTCATTTGTTGTCCAAGAAATATTTGCTGTGGTAGCACCAGTAGATGATGCAACAGAAGATATGGATGGAGAAGTTGTATCAACTGTTATAGTAGTTGTAGCAGATGCTGTAGAAAGGTTTCCAGCTAAATCCATTTCTTTAATTGTTATAGATCTACCCCCCGCTGTTACAGACAATGGAGTTGTTACACTATATGCCTCACTAATACAAATACTATATGTTGATACTGATCCATCGATATATAGATACACCCAACTTCCAGCTGAACATGAGCCTGTAAACGTTGGTGTTGTATCCCTGGTTATATTATCTGTTGATGATAGACCTGTATCACTAGAAGCAATAAGGTCAGGCAAACCAGAGACTGTGGGTGCAGTTGTATCTATAATTAAACTTACAGAATTAGATGATTGTGACAAAGCCTCACCTTCTGACTGAGCCTTGGCTGTAATAGAATAGGTACCCTGCAACAAAGTTCCAAATGAATAGCTCCAGTTACCATCTATATCTGCAGT
>CAYYLG010000013.1:0-4750 GCA_964472605.1 uncultured Candidatus Saccharibacteria bacterium
TCACATTGCAGTGTGAACAATCAAACCCAACCAGCTTCTGCAAAAGCTGGTTTTTCATTTATACAATTACAAAGTATACTATTTTGATATGGAAAGCATTTCACCAGAAATATTGAGAAAACAAGAAATAGTTAATTTGTCGAAGGAACTTGAAGAGTCAGAGGATGTTGAATTGATTAAATTAAATTTAGTAAAACTATTTAATTTAATCGAAAATGATCTAGGAATATCTTTTACTGATGATACCGAGGAATTATATGGAAGAATGAGAAAGGAAAATTGTTTAGCGAGAGTAGATAGGCTTTCAAATATTCTAAAAGTTTTGGAACTAGGGGAATCGGTGCATATAGGTGATGAAAATGAGCACTACGCAAATGCTGTAACTCCAGAACTGGAAGGTTTGAAAATTGCATACGGTGAAGCTCAAGCACCTGGTCCAGTTAAAATGATGGTTGGTTTTGGCAAAACTGTTATAGGTTTCAAAACTGATCATATGAAAGTTGACATGGTTCAATATGATGAAAATGATTTGAGACAACTCGGACAAAGATCTATTGTATGCAGGCATGTGTCTGGTGATTTAATGAAGGATGATATTAAGGTTGTTGTAATGAGGATACCTGTTTCAATGTGTGATGTATCAATTTTAAAAGAAGGGGAGTTAGATGGAAGGCAGTTTGTGTTTAGGGGTTTTACTTTATAAACAAAAAACCACCTAACCGGTGGTTTTTTGTTTTCTACAAAGAGAGTTAAAAATGGTTGGAATATTATTTAACTGCGTCCTTGAGAGCTTTGGCTGCACGGAACTTTGGAACAGTGGTCGCAGGAACTTTGACCATTTCTCCCGTGCGAGGATTTCTCGCTTCGCGTGCGGCACGTTTTTTTGTTGAGAAGATTCCTAATCCTGAGATTGAAACCTCTTCACCCTTTTTCAAAGTGTTGGTGATAGCGTTGATCAGTGCATCAACGATCTCATCAGCTTGAACTTTGGTACCTTGAGTTATTGCTTGAACAACTTCTCCGAGTGCTGCTTTATTCATATGTTTTAGTATGATTAAACTTGTAATCGAACTAATAGGCTATAACTATTATATAACAAGCTTTTTTTCGCACAACATATTGATTTTAACAATATTTGTTATCTAATTACCTAGCAAATTCGATTACGCGGTTCTCACGGATTAGTGTCACTTTGATCTCGCCAGGGTATTTGAGCTCTTGCTCAATCTTTAGAGCGATATCGCGAGCCATTTTCTGTGCCTCTAGATCAGTAACTTCTTCTGGCTTCACAAATATTCGGATTTCTCGTCCAGCCTGTAGGGCGTACGACTTATCAACTCCACTAAATGAGTTTGCTAGTGCTTCTAGGTCGCCAAGGCGTTTCAAGTAGTTCTCTACAGAGTCGCGACGAGCTCCGGGGCGTGAGCCAGAGATTGCATCAGCTGTTTGAACAATGATTGATTCAATGGTTTCATAAGGGTATTCCTCATGATGAGCACGCATAGCTTTGATCACATCTTCACTTGCACCAAACTTTTGTAGGATTCTGATACCGATTTCAACATGACTTCCTTGAACTTCATGATCAATTGCTTTGCCTATGTCATGCAGTAGGGCACCTGCCTTGGCTGTCTGGACATTGGCACCGAGTTCCTCTGCAAGCATCCCAGAAATATGCGCCATCTCAACTGAGTGTTGAAGAACGTTTTGTCCATAACTTGTGCGGAAATGAAGTCGTCCCAAAACCATGATAATTCGGGGATCAAGGTTGAATACACCACATTCATACGCAGCTTCTTCACCTTTTTCCTTAATGATTTTATTTATGTCTAATTTAGCCTTTTCAATAACCTGCTCGATACGTGCTGGTTGTATACGTCCATCACCTATAAGTACTTCGAGAGCAAGTTTGGCGATTTGTCTCCGAACTGGATCGAAAGAAGATAGGGTAATTGCTCCTGGTGTATCATCAACAATGACTTCTACTCCAGACATACGTTCAAAAGCTTTAATATTTCTACCTTCTTTTCCGATTATTTTTCCTTTTACCTCTTCCGAAGGGATTACAACTGATGTAGAGAAAACATCCGAAGAAACAGATGATGCCAAACGCTGTATAGATGTTGCTAGTATATCTTTGGCTTTTCTATCTAACCTTTCTTCCGATTCACGCTCCAGCTTTTGTATTCTTACAGATAAATCTTCTTCGTTATTTTTTTCTATTATCTTTAGAAGTTCTGCTTTCGCATCATCACGGGACATGCTAGAAATCTTTTCTAATTCTTTGAGCTTTTCTGATTCCATTCCATCCACACGCTCCTTGATTGCTCGTATTTCCTCTACTTTCTTCTTTAACGTTTCAACTTCTGTGTCTATATCAACCTGACGTTTATCTAGAAGAGTTTCTTTGTTTATAAGTCTCTCTTCAGTTTTTTTTGTTTTATCCTCGCGTTCTTTCAGCTCTTCTTTGGCCTCTTTCACCATATTCGTTGCCAATTTTTCTGCTTCGCTTGTTATTTTCTTTGCTTCCTCACGCGCCGAGAGAAGCATCTCCTTGATCTCAAGTTCTACAGATCCTCGCTTGCCCAAAGTAACTAGCACTCTGGCTATGTAACCTAGTACGGCACCTACAAGGACTGCTCCACCCAAGAGGAGAAGTATTATTTGTAATGACATGAATTTTCAAATTTTTATATAAGTTAACAGCTACACTATATATCTCTTGTCAAGATTTAGCAAACCAAGGAATTTAAATAAAAAAGAGCTCATCACCTTCCGTTAAGGATGGAGAAAAACTCTTGTGCCAGGGCTAGGCGTGATGGAATTCTGGATGCAAATCGATGTTCGGCATAACTTGTTTCAAATTTGCCAATCTCCTTCATGATTTCCGGTAGGCGATCAAACATTTGCCTCGATGTTAAACCAAGCTCTTCTGCAACATCAAAATACAGAAACTCTGCATGATATTCAGAAAAAACTTGACTCATGCATATGTCCCACATGATTTGCTCAGCTTTACTTGGGCTAACCATTCGAACTCGAGGAAGGCTAAATCCTACACCTGCACGCATGATTTTCCTGATAGAATCAATACTTTCAAGATCCTCCTCTAGTATTAAGCTATCTAGTGCTTCAAACGTGCGATCTAGCTGTTCGGATGAACTCAATCCTTTTTTTGGAGAGCGATTGATATTCAGAAGGCAAGCCGCTATCAGCAGATTCCTTGCTTCTACTGGATCTGGTCGATCAGTTTTTTTGCATCCAATCATGGCCTCATAGCATTCCCACATTAGATAATGGGTAGCAGTAAGCCCGCGAGATGGGAAAGCCCGACCACTTCCTTCGCACCAATTCCATTTGCAACGGTAGTAGTGATCCAAGTTTCCAGTGTAAATCAGATTACCACCAGGATTATGGACGAGATTTGGTATATGACACGGTATGATAGTTTGGCTCATTTGTAGAACGATTCGAACTACAAATTACCACAAAACTATAGAAAAGCAAGTTAGTTCAGAACCTTGTCGATAATGCCGTATTTTTTAGCTTCGTCTGCGAGCATGAAGAAATCACGCTCTACATCCTTTTCAATCTGAGCAATAGTTTGACCAGTATTCTTTGAAAGTATTTTATTTAGTCTGTCACGAGTTTGTAGTATGTGTTTCGCTGTGATGGCAATATCTGTGGCTTGGCCCTCTGCACCTCCAAGTGGCTGATGAATCATTACTTCTGCATTTGGTAATGCAAATCTCTTACCTTTTTTTCCAGCAGATAGGACTATAGCTCCACCTGAAGCCGCGATTCCTACGCATACTGTAGCAACATCGTTTTTAATATGATTCATAGTATCAATCATAGCCAGAGTTGATGTTACAGATCCGCCTGGAGAGTTGATGTATAGCCAGATGTCCTTCTTTGGATCTTCAGACTGTAGGAAAAGTAGTTGGGCTATAACTAAGTTAGCTGTATGGTCATCGATAGGGCCAGAAAGGAAAATAATATTATCTTTAAGGAGCCTAGAGTAAATATCATAAGCTCTCTCGCCGAATTGTGATTTTTCTATTACGGTTGGAATTAACATAAAGCCATGTTAACCTAAAAAGACAAAATGTCAAAATAGATAAAATATGAGGTTACACAGGTTTTATACAAAGGAAAATTTGGTGGTGGGGAGTGTTTTACAGCTCTCTGATCCACGTTTGATTCACCAATGGAAGAATGTTTTTAGGTTTAGGGGTGGGCAGGAGTTGATTTTATTTAATGGAAACGGTTTAGAGTTTCATGCTGTTATTAACCATGTTTCCAAAGATGATGCAGAGGTTGTGATAGGAGAAAGTAAGGTGGTGTTTATAGAAAGCAGAAAAGTTACTCTATATATGTCAGTTATAAAGAAGGATTTGTTTGAACTTGTCTGCGAGAAGGCTACAGAGCTCGGTGTTTCATGTATTGTGCCGATACTTACAGAGAGATCACTTGAGAAGAATCTAAATATAGAGAGACTAGAGAAAATAGTTATAGAAGCTAGTGAACAATGCGGAAGGGGGGATGTTCCAGAAATAAAACCAATTATGAAACTTGAATCAGCACTTCTGGGATTAGAAGGGGAAATTATTGTTTCAGAAATTGGTGGAGAATCTGTTTCAAAAACATCAAAACAATATCCAATTTCAATTTTTATTGGTCCCGAGGGTGGTTGGGGAGAAAAGGATAAAGAAATATTTTCAAAATGTAATGTTAAGTATGTTTCACT
>CAYYLG010000013.1:4850-10089 GCA_964472605.1 uncultured Candidatus Saccharibacteria bacterium
GGGGAGAAAAGGATAAAGAAATATTTTCAAAATGTAATGTTAAGTATGTTTCACTCTGTGAGACAGTGCTTCGTGCTGAGACGGCGGGAATTGTGACTGTCTACGAGTTTTTGAAATAAAATCTCGCTTTTAATTAACGAGTTTCTAGCACTATCACGATTGGAGGGTAGAATCCTCCTTTTTGAGCCAACTTGGCTTCTCTTACGGGGGTAATTCTTTCCGAGAAATACTCCATATGCCTATTGATAATATCGTCCATTTCTGTAAGAAGTCTTTGATCGATTTCAGCCTCATTTGCCTTTATTCCATGGCGCAGTTCAATAAGATAAGCAACCTCTTCAATCTCATTGTTTCTAGTTTTTGCGCTTCTAAATTCCGCTAATTCCTCCTCTGCCTTTTTATTGAAGTAGAAGTCTATATCCGCCTGATGTGTGAGCATTACGGACAGACATTTCCAGCCTGCCTTATTTCTTATTTCGACTATTTTTGATCTGACTAGTTTTTCTCTAATTGGTTCGTCGATGTTCATCCTAAACAGGATACTACGCTTGTTTTTCTAGAAAATCAAACACCATAGAGTTTGTCATTTCTTGTTCTACATATAGTTTCACGCGCATAGGATCAGCGTCAGAATATGTGCGAAGTATTTCATCGTACTGTTCCTTCACCCTTGATTCTTCTGGAACGATTTTTTCTTTTAGTGCAATCTCCGCAAGAATGATCTTTAACTTCGCCCTCTTCTCTGCATCAGTGGTCCATTCAGAACGAATGTCTTCCACCTTCTTATTTATATGTTTCAAATAATCTTCCATTTTCATTCCTGATTTTGTGATATCTCCTTCGAATTGCCCGAGCATTCTATCTAATTCACTTTCAATAAGTATGTCTGGAATCTCTAATTTTGTTTCAGCGATAATCTTTTCTGCAATATCTGCACGACGCTTGTCTTTTGCGCGAGCTGTCTTATCATTTAATAAATTTTCCTTTAATTTTGTTTTGAAGTCCTCTACAGTTTCAAATGCACCAAGCTTCTTAACAAAATCATCATTAACTTCAGGAAGTACTAAGTCTTCATCTTTGTGTTCATGATCATGACTGTGGCCATCTTTGTATGAATGAGTGCTACGAGCATAGTTCTTTCGAAGTTCTTCTATGAACTTTTGTACTTCTTCATCATTTATATTTACAGATTCCTCTTTAGTTTCTTTAGCTATTTTCTTGTAGTCAGGAAGTTCTGCTTTTGGAACAATTGCTAATGTAATGCGTATTGATACAGGATTATCTCTTGCAACTTTTGTGAATACAACATTTGGTCTACCGATGGAGTTCACGTCTTCTTTATCTATAATATCTGAGAATACTTCTTGCAAAGCTTTTTCTGCCATATCTTCTACAATATACTGATCACCTACCTTATTTCGGAGCATGTTTTCTGGTACATGACCTTTGCGGAAGCCAGGAAGCTCCATGTGCTTCGTGAGTTCTTTTATAACCTCAGTTTCCTTTGAAGCTATGTTTTCCCAAGCGATTTCCACCTCGATTTCTAGGAGGGATTTTGGTAATTCTTTTTTAGATACAATTTTATATTTCATGGTAAAAGCCAGTCTACTTTGAGACTGGCTTTTTTGCAAGAATTTATATTTTTCTATTGTGTGAATTCTTTGTCTATATTTTGACTTGCAGATGCACCAACATCATCACCAAGTGCAGCATTCAGGTCTCCTTCCAACTTAATAGCTGATTCCTTCACAGAATTATCTTGTGTTGTAGGTAGTGGTTCAGGACTCATTGTTGCAACCTTCTGTTGCCAAAAGTACCAAGCCCCAAGCACTAGTATGATTAAGATTACTATCGTTCCCACAATTGGACCTTTGCTAGATTTGTTGTCATCACCTGGATAAGGCATCTGATTCATAACTTGTTCATTCATGTTTTTTGTTTAAATTATATTTATTAATTACTACTAGTTGAAGATGCTGTTGAGGTAGATGTTACATTATCGTCATCATTTTCTTCTTCATCGTCATCTTCTGCCGCGCTTTTAATTGACTCTATTACTGCTTTGTAGGCTTCTCTTGTTTCCTTCAAATCATTTTTTACATATTCAATCTCACTCTGTATTGCTTGTCTTGAGATTTCTGTTCCAGATAGAAGTGCTGAAACTTTACCTTGGAAAGCAGTTACTGATTCTTCGGCCTGAGTTAGGCTAGCGACAGCTGTTGCATATAATGATTTAATATTTGTAGTATTTTTTCCAGAAGCATCGAGTTTAGCAATAGTTTCATCAATCTTTACATTGAATGATTTCATTCTGCTTATCGCCTCTTTCCAAACTCTTTCAAGGTTGAGTATTAGATTTTGGAAACGAGCTTTCTTGTTTTCATCTAATTTCTTTTTTATCTCTGGAGTTGTAGATGCGATTTTTCTTTTTATCTCTTCTCTTCTGTCTTTAATTTCCATTCTTAACTCATCTCTTTTTGTTTTTATCTCGAGCTTGAAAGCTTCTCGATCCTCAGCGCTTTTCTTTAGAAAATCTTCTCGGAGCATTTTTCTCTCAGTTCCAGAAGCATTTTTGAATTCATTTTTAAACTCTGCTCTATCATCCTTTCTGTTTAATTTGAAAACATCGAACAATCCCTTTCTTTCCTCTTTGAATTCTCGTCTATCACCCCTGTTTTCTACACGCATTTCACGTCTGTCATCTCGAATCTCTCTCCTTCCTCCTTGGTCCCTAGAATCATCACCAGACTCGTTCTCTTCTGCGTATACGTTTACGGCAGAGGTGATGATGAACAAAGTGATGAATAATATTGATAATTTTTTCATTATGTAAAGATTATTTTTAATACCATATATTATACATGGTAAGTGTAAAAAAGTTTTCTTATTTGTGGATATGTTAGAAAGGATTTTTTCCTCCACGAACCTCGAAGTGTAGGTGTACACCAGTTGATTTGCCTGTATTACCCATTGTTCCTATTTGATCTCCTTGTGATACTGATGCACCGGCATATGTCTGTACTTTATTTAGGTGAGCATACAGTGTTTGAGTACCGTTTCTATGTTTAATAACAACATAGTTTCCATAACCTCCATTCCAGCCGCCGTCAGCTCTTGCAATAATTACTTCTCCAGAAGCAGCAGCGTATATAGGTGCACCAAGATATGAAGCTATATCTACACCATTGTGACCGTGAATACCCTGAGTTCTAACCCCACCTCTAACAGGTTTCGTGAAATAGCCTGCAATATTTACGCCTAGATTACCCTTAGGCTTTGAATTAGTAGATATTTCAGCATCTGGGATAATAATTACCGTTCCTACAGCTAGGGCACCGGTTATATCATTGAATTTAGTGATTTCTGAGGCGTCTGCTTTATATGTTTTGGCTATAGAGGCTACAGTATCACCCTTTTTAACTGTATATTTGATTCCTGAAACGGGCAGAATGGTTAAAATTTGACCCTCTCTAAGTGTAGATATGTCATTAGCCCAACGTATTGTATTGACTGAAACACCAAACATTTTAGCGATATTAGACAAAGTATCACCCTTTCTTACCTCATAAATACTAATACTATCTGCCTCTGGCTCATAAACATCAAGAATATCACCTGAAGGCGTGGTCTCACTTACCAAGGCATCGTCTTCAACTACAATGTCTGGCCCACCCTTGCCTGTAAATGGGCTTGTTTGTGGCTCAAGTGTTTGGAGATTATTTAGCCCCTTTTCGTCATTTATTTCTAGTTTTTTTCCAAAAAACCCTGTAAACATATCAAAAAAAGCACCTTCAGAGGTCTTTGGGGTACTCGAAATACAAAAGATTATCGCCAATAGCGAATTTGAAATAACGTTATAAATACTAGGTTTTTTAGAAAATATAAGCCCTTTTATTAGCAACTAAATGTCATTCAATCCTTCAGAATGGCTTAACCACAACATATTTGTGATAAAGCCATAAATCATTCATTCATGTCAAGAGTGTTAATACATATTAACCCCTATGGAATGATAGTCAACCTTGCAAAGTGGACAAAATGTGGACAAAAAGATAGCTAAAATCAGTTTTATATATACAATTAAAGAATAAATCACCTATTTTATGTCAGAAAAAGCACCACAAATTTCAGGTCAATTAACAGAAAAGCAGGCAAAGTTTAAAAGATATATAGAATTGGTTTCAAAAATTGATGATTATTTACAAGATGAGAAGAATAAGGCAGACCTAGAAACTTTTGGAGATTTTGTTAACGGCGAGGATGGTTCAATAAAATGGGAGGGTAATGAGGAAAATATTCATATTGTTTGTGATGCTGCTGAGGTGGATTTCGAGGAATTAAAAAGGCTTGCATATGAAATAACCGTTCCTGATAAAGATAAGAAATCTGGTGATAAAAGAATAAAAGCAAGAAAATTACCTAATTTTAAAAAACAAGCAGAAGAATTGGTTGGGTCTGTCCACGTAGATGAAAGTAGTGTTGACTCTATAAACTCTGCAATAGGTGTTATAGAGATGTATATGACAGAGCATGGCGACAATCCTGAATTACAAACTTTGGGTAAAAAGAGGATTGATGAACTTAAAAAACTTAGAGGAAATCCAGAGATAATCGAGGTGCCTAAAAAAGTTAAGCAAGTAAATGGTCATAAAGCGAAGACATCTATAGCAAAAGTGGAAAAACCTAAGGTTAGTATAAAGGAACCTACTACCGCTAACATTGTTGTTGATTCAAAAAATAGCACAGAGAAAAAACAGGAAGGAGATTTAGACATAGGGCCGATGATATACGGATACCTTGACGATATTTTGGAAGCAAAAACAAAAGAGGAGGCGATTGAAATCGCTAATGAAATGAAAGAGGCAGCAGGTAAGGAGGATCATAATAAACGTAATGCTCATATAATGAGGGCACATGTTTACCCAGTTTTTAATGCATTAAATGGTAAGGGAACTGTTGATTATATAAAGCAAGAGTCTATAAAAGAGCATGTTTCTAAACTACTAGCTTCAGGTAGAGAAGTAGAAGAAATTGTTCCGAAGGAAATAAAGGTTGATGAGAGACCAAAAAGGAAGAAGATTGAAAAAGAAAAGAAATCAACTCCAATGAGTGAGAATGAAAATAAGGTCTGGCGAGAAAATATAAAAACATTTGATGATTTGGTAAAAGTTTTGGTTTTAGAAAATGCTTCTGAAAATTATATAAATGAAGTGAAAAGAGTTTATGAATCTGGTAAAAA
>CAYYLG010000013.1:10189-11879 GCA_964472605.1 uncultured Candidatus Saccharibacteria bacterium
AATATATCCAAAATATCTAGTTTACAAGATTTGCATTTAGAAAATGATAATCCATCCTTATTAATTAAAGATAAGGAGATTCTGGCAAAAGGAAATGGTGAACCACAAATTGTTGATCCAAGCTCATCAGAAAAATTACAAAACGAGGGAATGGATAAATTACCTAGTCCTGATGATACTTCATGGCAGGCGGAGCAAGATAGACTGAAGCTTGCGAATAGTCGAGTGTTAAATCTTTCTGAAGAGACAAAGATGTGGCAAGTGGAGCAGGAAGAAGCAAGAATTCAGCTTGAAACAGCAAGAAATTTATACAAGGAGGAGCAGAGAAAGTTAAAAGAATCTACAAAGCCAAGAGGATTTTTTGGTATATTTAAGACAATTAGAAATACTATAGGTTATTTGGTTCCAAGTCTCAAGAAGACTAATAAGGAATGGGAATCTGCGCGACAAGAGTATTTAACAGCCAGAAAAAGATATGAGAATTCTATATCAAATTTAATCTGGGCAAGTGAACAAGACGCAAATGGGCCGATACAAGCTCCACAGTTTAGTCAGGATTTTAATCCAAAGAAAAAGAAGCTTAAGCTAGAGGATACAGAGTTTAATCCAAGAGACAGATATTTGACTATGATGGGACGTATCTCTAATGAATTATTACAAAAGGTTGCACTGATTGAATATAAAGATCTTAAGGAAGCAGATATAGAAGATGTCCCAGAACAACAGAAGGGTTTGATTAGAAAATACTCAGAATGGTCAAGTAAGAATTCTCCAGGAAAACGTATTTTGGTAAATACTGCCATAAGTACAGCGGTAGGTGCAGGAATAGGTTTAGGTGCTGGTTTGCTTGGATTCAACATTGCACTTGCTGGTACAGGTTATTTGGCAACAAGAGCGATTAGGGTTGCTTTGGGTGGTGCTGGGTCTGCAGTATTAAATAATTTATATTCATCTACTATAGGCAAATGGGCTGATAAAAGAATAAAGTCCACAGCAGAATTAAGTAAAAGCAAGCTTCAAACAGAGTATAATCCTCTCACTGGTAGTGTAAGTGCGTTGGAGGATATAGATGAAAGAGAAAGAAGGCTTAAAATGTGGAATGTTGTGGGTAAGGGTCTTGCGACTGTTGCTGGTGGATTATCCGCTAGTACTGTTCTTGGTAATACTTTATTAGGTCCATCTGTTGGTGCATTTTCAACACCTAGATCATCTATTACACCAATTCCAAAAATTCCTAGCGAGGGTATCGTAGATTTGCCTAAGCCGGTTAGCACAGTAGCTAGTGTTGCAAGCTCTGAGGCATTAGATCCATCTTTTAGACCTGAGTTAAATAATGAAGTTGCTCCAGTTGCAAAAATTCCAAAATTTATAACAACTGATAATCTTAATTTAAAAGATATACCGGATGCTAAATCAGTAATAGCCCCAGAGGTTAATAGCATAGACAATAGTTCACTAAATGACATTAGATTTTCTACAAAATTACCAAAGGAAGAAATATATAATCGTTTAAGATTTGGCGGCTCAGATGTTGAGTCAAGTGATACATATATAAATAATGAAT
The DNA here is from genome assembly GCA_964472605.1 of uncultured Candidatus Saccharibacteria bacterium. Classification (GTDB taxonomy): domain Bacteria; phylum Patescibacteriota; class Minisyncoccia; order Phycocordibacterales; family CAIZIN01; genus JANNXY01. The sequence continues at coordinate 11,754 of CAYYLG010000013.1, forward strand.
TAGATGATGCCGGCATTACAGAACCAATAAGTGAAATAAGTGAACCAAGAGTAAATATCCCAAGAGAACTTGATGATGCCGGCATTACAGAACCAATAAGTGAAATAAGTGAACCAAGAGTAAATA
>CAYYLG010000013.1:11979-15898 GCA_964472605.1 uncultured Candidatus Saccharibacteria bacterium
GATGATGCCGGCATTACAGAACCAATAAGTGAAATAAGTGAACCAAGAGTAAATATCCCAAGAGAACTTGATGATGCTGGTATCACTGAGCCTATAAGTGATTTAGATAAAGCAGATCTGCGTTCAGATGATGCATATATAAAGAGTGAAATAGATAAGGAGATGTATCCAGTAAGTGATGATACTCTACCAAAGCCAAAATCACTCAGGTTCGAAGATAAAATTGAAGATTTATATAAAGGAAAGAGATTGGTTCGCGGTGATTCTGCGGAATTGTCCCTTAAACATTCTCTAAAGGCACATGCTGAGGATTTGGGTTGGAAAAAAGAATTAGGTATAAGCAAGGAAAAGTGGGCAGTAAATCAAATAGAAGATTATATTAAAAAGAATCCAAACGAAGGTGGAATGATTCGTAATGCAGTGACTCATGACGGAGATAGAGTTGTTGTTGAGACAAATCCAGATGGAACATGGAAGGCTCATGTAGAACCAAAGGGTGGAAGAAAAATAATCCTTGATCCCAGCCAGAATGAAATACCTAATAGGCCAAACAAGGTTTCCGTGAAAGATTCTCTAGAGGATGTTCCAAAAAAGAAAGCTTTTTCAGATACTGGAGTAAATAAGCGAACATCTATCGAGACACATAGATCATTACCTATTGAATCAAATTCAAGTTCATCATCCCAAATTATGGATTCTAGTTTGTCAAAACCTAGAGTATCGATTACTCAAGATTCCTTTAATACAAAGGTTGTGAGCACATATGAGGGACAAATTAAAACTCTCTTCAAAGGAGGGTATAGTAATCCAAAGTTTGAAGCAATAGTAAATCGAAGCGCCAAAGAATTTCTGGCACAAAGAACAAATGTTCCGTCATACGTTAGAACCGTCGGGGGAGGTTTTACAAACAAGGACTATATATCTATTAGGAGTATTTTTGATGAAGGTCAAAAATTAAAGATCAAGATTTTACCTAAGATGTCTGTAGGGGATTATCTTATGGAAGTTACAAAGAGGAAACTTGCTGGTTCTTATTCAATTAAATAATTTATTATGAAACAAATCATAGATACAAAATTGCTTCAACAACTAGGACTCGATACTTTGCCAATTAAGGATCAGGAGAGACTCATGATGTCTATCGGGGATGCAATTTATGATTCAATCATTGCTCGTGCGATAAGAGCTATGAATTCTAAAGATAAGGTTGAGTTTGAACATATGCTTGCCGATAATCCTACTTTTGATTCTCTAGGGGAGTTTATTTATAAAGCAGTGCCAGGTATAGATAAGATCGCTGAAGAAGAGATAAAATCTTTTCAGAAAATAGCTTTAGAGACATTTCAATCAGCATACGCTAACTAAAACAAAAACTCTATTTTACGAGTACGCTAATTTTCTACTAAAAATTAGCTCAGTCCTCGAGCCGTCGCTCTGTGGAGCCTCTACAAATAGAGTTTTTGTTTTCTTATGATATATTTATGCTAATGGATTACACATCAGGACTAAACAATGCGCAGAAGGAAGCGGTTCTTCATACAGAAGGACCGCTTTTGGTCCTGGCTGGAGCTGGTGCTGGTAAGACCAAGACTGTTACTCATAGAATACTTAACCTTATTCACAAAGGTGTTGCACCAAGCAATATTCTGGCTATTACATTTACCAATAAAGCCGCCAAAGAAATGCGTGAGCGTGTAATACATCTTATGAATAAAGATAGGGATCTTAATGGCCCAATTTCTATTACTGAATATCCTTTTGTTTCAACATTTCATGCTCTCGGTGTACATATTCTTCGTGAGAATTCTGCACTGCTTGGGCTCAAGAGAACTTTTACAATTTACGATAAGTCTGATGCTCGTCGTGCTGTGAAGGAAGCTGTAATTTCTTCAAACCTTGATCCAAAGCAATATGATCCAGCGACAATTCTAGGAGCTATTTCTCGCGAGAAAGGGAATATGGTAACACTAAATGAATTTGAAATAAGTTCCCAGGGTGATTATATGAAATCAGTTGTGTATGAGATTTGGATGAAATATGAAAGAACACTCGCTGAGGAAAAGGCACTTGATTTCGATGATCTCCTTCTTAAAACCGCATTACTACTGCGTGACAAACCAGAGATTCGCAAGCGCTATCAATCAATCTGGAAATACATTCATGTGGATGAGTATCAGGATACAAACAGAGTTCAATACAAGATTGTGGACTTCCTTGCGGGAGAGCATAAGAATCTTTGTGTCGTAGGGGATATTGATCAGAACATTTATTCTTGGCGCGGAGCGGATATTAAGAATATTTTGAATTTTGAGAGAGATTATAAAGATGCAAAAATAGTTTTACTGGAAGAAAATTATCGTTCAACTCAAGTAATTCTCGATGTGGCAAATAAGATAATTGAGAAGAACACAAGAAGAAGAGAAAAGAATTTATTTACAAAGAATAATCCAGGGGAGAAGGTGAAGCTCATTGTAGCTTATGATGAGAATGATGAGGCCAGACAAATTGCAGAGACTATAGAGAACTTGATTGATAAAGGAACAAATCCTAGAGAAATCGCTATATTGTATCGTGCTAACTTTCAATCTCGTGTGCTTGAGGAATCTTGTTTGCGCAGAAATATTCCTTATCAAGTTCTTGGGACTAAATTCTTTGAGCGCAAGGAAGTAAAAGATGTTCTAGCGTATATTCGCGCTGCACTTAATCCAGAAAGCTTGGCTGATATAAAGAGAATAATCAATGAACCGTCTCGCGGTATAGGAAAGGTTACTTTGGTAAAAGTTCTGGAAGGCAAGAAAGATACATTACCTCACGCAACACTTGTGAAGGTAAATGATTTTTATTCATTGCTCGAGGAAATCAAAGAGCTTGCGGGCAGAGAAGCTCCATCAAAGGTGGTGCAGTTCATTGTGAAGGCGTCGGGCATGGAGGATGTGTTTAACGATGATGGTATAGAAGGTGAGGAGAGACTCGGGAATGTCATGGAACTTGCATCGCTTGCAACCAAGTATGATGCGATGTCTCAAGGTGAAGGTATTGAAAAAATGCTCGAGGAAGCGGCACTCGCGTCTGATCAAGATGAAATGAAGGAGGATAAGGATGCTGTGAGGCTTATGACCATACATGCTTCCAAGGGTCTTGAGTTTGAGCATGTATTTGTTACAGGTCTTGAGCAGGGACTCTTTCCATCAAATGCAGGTGGGAAAAAGGATGAAAAGAGGGATGATGAGGAGGAGAGAAGGCTTTTCTATGTAGCTCTCACTCGTGCCAAAAAGCGTTTGTATTTATCTTCAGCTGGAATGCGCACTATCTTTGGTCAACGTCAGCCATGCATACCGTCTGAGTTTCTTGCGGATATAGATGAGTCATATATAGAGGAGGAGAAGAGGGAGACCTCGAGCCTAGCTAGGGACATTTTCATTGATTTTTAGGCTAAAATAACCAGTTGACAAATAGGGTTTAAGTATGATATAATAGTATCAGAACCTTAACAAATGAAGACCTACAAAGTCATCAGCATCGTGGTGGCATTTATTGCCATCTTCGTCACCGGTTGCGCCACCCAAAACGGGGGCACAGTCAGGTATTCAACTTCAACACAAAACCAACCGGCCACTAAGCCTCTGTCGATCTACGGATCGCAACCCAAACTCGCTCAGGTGAGTCGATCTGGTCTTACGACCAAGATGCTCTCCCAGGCCTTCGACACCAACGAAGTCTGGAACGAGTATAAGTCCAGCGCTCGTCGCGTCGTCCTCCCCGACAATACCCTCGTGCTCGTTTCGAGCCAGGGTTATGTCTGGAAAGCAGATTGTGGTAACCGCTTACTCCCCGTAGAGGCGGAGCAGGTGATAATCCATCGCCCAGCACCGGTGCAAACCGTTGTTGTGCAGGACGCGCCTCGGGTACGCTACGTGCA
>CAYYLG010000013.1:15998-20812 GCA_964472605.1 uncultured Candidatus Saccharibacteria bacterium
GTGCAGGACGCGCCTCGGGTACGCTACGTGCAACAACGTAGCTACTGCCCTCCGCGTCCCTGCGGTGAGCAATACATTGGCGGGGCTCCCATCGGGGGCTACGGCAATGGCCCTGGCTTCTGGGGGTGGGCAACCAGCCATGGTTGGAATGGGCTCAACAGCTCATACTACCGTGGTGGGGGTGGACAGGTGCCGTTTGGGTCCTTCCGTGGGGGTGGGTCAAGTTCTTTCTCGGGTGTTAGCGATAACACCCGAATCATCAACAACACCACGAGCGAAACCAGGATCAGGATTCGATTCTGATCTGGGATGTTCAAAAGATTAACAAGGCGAGGGGATAAGTCTCATAGACCCCCTCGCCTTTTCCTTTAGCTCATAATTGACTTTTTATATTAAATATGATATTATGTGAGTAAGTTCTTTGACACCTTTACACACTCCCGTGTATTGGCCGAGTCGAGAAAAACTCAAATCAAACTGGAGACAAATTGTGAACAAATTCATATGCGTGTTAATCGGAATCTTCCTCGGCTTCATTGCCCTTGCTGGTGCTGTTTGGAAGTGGGGGGATAAGTTGAATATCCATTTGGCAGACAGGATCGCTGAGTCCTACAAGGCTCGAGCTCGGGGGGAGGTTACAGTTGAACGTCTCAAAACCGAGTCTATTCGTTTTGAGGAAGTCATCGCCAAGTTTGAGGACGCTGAGTCGTTTTCAATAAAACAAGAGAAGAAAGCACAGGATCGAATGCTTGAGTATGAGAAAGCGGCGGTTAAAGCGCGAATTGAGACTAACCGGTTGAAAGACCTGATCCAGCCTCCTACAACGCCACCTCCGGCAACTCCGCCACCGGTCATTCCCTTGTCGGAACGGGGGAAGATCCTGCCGGAGACTGCTCCAACTACTCCGCCACCGCCAACCGTTCAAGTTGCGAATCGTGGTGTCGGGAGTGGTGGCCAAGTCCTCCGTATCAAGAAAGGAGACTGGTTCTTCTACACGGTGGACAGGTGTGGTAACCCCACGCTTGTCACCACGGGAGATTTGCCGGAGGTTCGGCTCGAACCTGGTGAGAGTGCAGAGGAGGTTAAGACCTACTTCGCGAAGCTCCTCCGTGGAGCCAAGGTGGTGAGGGAGATCTCTGGTCAGGACTTGTCGGATTTCACGCCGATGGGCCACTTGAAGGTTAAAGGGAAAGAAATCCCGATTTATGGGATTCCCTACAGTCAAGCGGAACAGATGTGAAGGAGAAAGTCGACTTCGGTCGCGGGGCGGTAGAGTTCAATTCTCTATCCGCCCTTATTTTATTTATGTTAATATCTCGTTAATGAAAATTGTTTCGAATAGTTTAATAGAGACCAAAGAAGTTGCAGAAAAGTTTTTGCAGTACTTAAGGGCAAATCAAAATAATAACGGAGCCACAGTTATTGGTATGGAAGGGGACTTGGGTTCTGGCAAGACAACTCTAACCAAATCTATTGCAGATATACTAGGAATTAATGAAACTATCACAAGTCCAACTTTTGTAATTCAGAAATCATACGAAATTAAAAATCAGAATTTTCCTTGGAAGAAATTAATTCATATTGATGCATATAGATTAAGTGGAGGTGAGGAACTCTTGAAATTAGGTTTTTCGGATGAGATGAATAATATTGAAAATTTGATAATTGTAGAATGGCCAGAGCTGGTTAAATCTGCTTTGCCGGAGAATATTATAAATATTTTTTGCGGATTTATAGGTGAGGACACACGTGCCTATAAGTGGTAAAGTAGTGCTATGAAAAGCACAGAAAAGTCCAAGCCACAGTTACTCGTCCTTCTTGATTCTCATGCCATCATTCATCGTGCGTATCACGCGCTGCCTGACTTTGCTTCATCTAAGGGTGAACCAACCGGAGCACTCTACGGACTTTCAACAATGCTCCTAAATATTGTTAAACAATTTAAGCCAGACTATGTGGTGGCAACTTTTGATTTGCCAGGACCAACATATAGACATGAAGCTTATAAAGATTATAAAGCAGGAAGGAAAAAAACTGACGATGAATTATCTATTCAATTGAGTAGAGCTAGAGATATTTTCACAGCTTTCAATATTCCAATTTATGATATGCCAGGGTTCGAAGCTGATGACATGCTAGGAACTATTGTAGAAAAACTTAAAGACAATCCTGATATTGATATTGTGATAGCTTCAGGGGACATGGATACTATGCAATTAATTAGTGGTAAGAAAGTAAAAGTATTTACACTGAAAAAAGGAATCAAGGATACAGTAACCTATGATGAAAAAGCTGTGAAAGAAAGATTTGGTTTTGCTCCAGAATTTTTGCCAGATTACAAAGGACTACGAGGTGATACATCAGACAATATAATTGGTATCAAAGGCATTGGTGAGAAAACTGCTACAACACTCATATCCGAATATCATACGATTGAGAAAATGTATAAAGCTTTGAAAAAGGATAAGGGTGAAGTGATGAAGAAATGTGGCATATCACCACGTATCGCCGACCTGCTTTTGGAAAACGAAGAAGATGCAGAGTTTTCTAAGGCGCTAGCAACTATTCGCAAAGATGCTCCGATCGATTTCAAATTGCCAGAAAAAACTTTTAAAGAATCAGTTGATTATCCTACGGTTGAAAAATTGTTTAACGAACTAGAGTTCCGTGCGATTAAGGAGAGAGTGAAGGAGGTTCTGGGTATCGCGGGAACAGGTGGTGATGTTTCACTAGAAAAACCTGAGGAAGTGGTGGATATACAATATGACTCGAAACTTTTTGAGGAAGCCTCGATCATGCGCTGGGTAGTTGATTCAAATTTCCCGAGCCCGAATACAGATGAAATCCTCGCTTTCACTAAGGCCAAAACTTTACCAGAAGCTCATGAGATTTTGAGTAAAGAACTTGTGAAACGTGGTTTAGTAAAGGTTTGGGAAGAGATTGAAAAACCTCTTATCCCTGTGTTGCACGATATGAAGATAACTGGCATTAAACTAGACCTGGATTATCTAGAAAAGTTAGGTAAGACATATCACACTGAACTAAGTAAGCTTGAGAAAAGTATTTGGGAATGTGCAGGGGAGGAGTTCAACATCAATTCTCCGAAACAAATGGGGGAGATTTTGTTTGTGAAGATGGGGCTCAAGGCCAAGAGACAGAAGAAGACTTCTACCGGAGCTTTCTCAACCAAAGAGTCAGAACTTCAAAAGATAAAGGATCTTCATCCAATAATTGGAATGATTTTGGAGTATAGAGAATTACAAAAACTTCTTTCAACTTACATTGATGTTTTGCCTACACTTACCGACAAATCAGGAAGGCTTCATACACAGTTTTTACAACAGGGTGCAGTAACTGGGCGTATGTCATCTCAGCATCCAAATTTGCAAAACATTCCAAACAAGACAGAGCTTGGTAGAAATATCAGAAGAGCATTTATAACTGACCCAGGTTTCAAAATCGTAGCGATTGATTATTCTCAGATCGAACTTCGTATCGCAGCATTCCTTTCTAAAGATGAAAAACTTTTAGAAATTTTCCGAAATGGTGAGGATGTTCATACTTCAGTTGCGTCACGTGTTTTTAATGTACCACCAGAAAAAGTTGATAAGGAAATGAGAAGGAAGGCAAAGGTGATTAACTTCGGAATTCTTTATGGAATGGGTGTTAATGCACTTAAGGAAAACCTGGGAGGCACTCGTGAAGAAGCTCAGGAATTCTATAATGCGTACTTTGAAACATTCAAAGGAATCTCTGCGTATCTTAATCAGGTTAAGTCTGACACAGAAAGACTTGGATACACAGAAACATATTTTGGTCGAAGAAGGTATTTTGATGGGATCAAATCCAAGCTTCCGTTCGTCAAGGCTATCGCTGAGCGTGCAGCTATCAATGCACCGATTCAGGGAACAGAAGCCGATGTGGTGAAAATCGCAATGATAAAGGTTCATGAATATATCAAAGAAAATAAACTCCAAGATAAAGTGAAAATGTTACTTCAAGTTCATGATGAAATTGTTTTTGAAATAAAAGAAAGTGAAATTGAAAATCATGTAAAACCAATTCGTGAGATTATGGAAAACATAATCGATCCAAAAGATATAGAAGGGGTGAAGCTTACAACGGAGGTTTCGATTGGTGATAATTGGAATGATTTAGAAAAACAAAAATAATATGCTTTGGGTATATTCTGGTGATAATAAAAAGTGTGAAGTTGCAAAAAGTAAATTGTTAAATACTTTACGCACTAAGCAACCTGATGCTTTGGTCTATACAATTTCTGGTGAAAATATTAATCAAAATATTCTTGATGAACTGCTTCAAAGTCAGGGAATGTTTTCACAAAAATATATTGTGATTGGCCACGGATTATTTGAAGATGAGGAGTTACAAATTTTAATTAAGGAAAATTTGGAAAGAATTGGTAAATCGGAACATGCTTTTGTATTTGTTGAAAATGAGCTTAAGCCAGAATTAATTAAAGAAATAAAAAAGCATGCTTTTAAAGTTGAGGAATTTTCTGTGGCGAGGAAATTTACAAATGATCCATTTCGTATTGCGGAGGCGGTGGGAAATAGAGACTCGAAAATGCTTTGGAAATATTTTACAGAAGATATGTTAAATGAAATTCCTGCAGAGGAGATTCATGGCAAAGTATTTTGGCAGGTGAAGTCTATGCTTCTTGCGCTCAAAACTAAAAGTCCAGATGAAGCAGGGATGAAGGAATATCCATACAAAAAGGCAAAAGCTTTTGCAAAGAATTACACCAAGGAAGAATTAGAGAAAATGCTTTTGGACTTAGTAACTATTTACCA
>CAYYLG010000014.1:0-11802 GCA_964472605.1 uncultured Candidatus Saccharibacteria bacterium
AAATAAAAACTCCCCGATCGGGGAGTTTTTATTTTAATTCCATTTAATTTTTTTGGAACTTATCGTTATAGAGTTTGAGTGATTTCTCAAATGCTTCCATAGCTTTTTCTGCACCATCTACTCCATGTATCTCTACCGTTTTGTTTTGGAGCTTCTTGTAGGTTGTGAAGAAGTGATCAATTTCTTTGATTGTATGTTTGTTTACATCTGCAAGGTCCTTTACATCATCAAATCTTGGATCTTCTTCTGGAACTGCAATAATTTTTGCATCAGATTCACCACCATCAACCATGTTCATTATAGCGACTGGGCGTACACGAACTAGAATGCCTGGGAAAAGAGGGTAGGTAGTAAGTACCACAACATCAAGCGGATCACCATCCTCCCACAGAGTCTGTGGAACAAATCCATAATCAAAAGGGTAATCTTGTGATGTGTGCATAGCTCTGTCGAGTGCGATAAGACCTGTCTTTTTATCAATTTCGTATTTATTTTTTGAACCTTTGTTAATCTCTATGATTACATTGATACTGTCTTTTGTACCTGGTTCTATCTCATGCCACAAATTCATATTTTAATTTAGTTAAATGCTATTAGACTTCTATATTTGCAGAAAATAGGGTAAATGTAAATAAAAACCATTTTGGAAGGATGGATTAACCCGCATCTCTTTTTTCACAGACTTTGTTTCTCATTGTGCCTGGAAAATAGAAATTACCATTTGCATCGCATAGGACCAAAGCCTTTTGATGGCTAGCATCAATGCTTAGTGTATTAAGCAGATTACCGATTTCAGATTTATGAATTCGTGTAAACGGAAGATCTACTTTAGGAACTGTAGAACGACTCATTCTCCTTGATTTAAGTAGCCTTTCAGGTCTACCCAGGATATCATCGTAGACACCTCTATCTATGACACCAACAAGCCTCATGCTGAGATGTCTCCCCATTTCTGATTGAGGAATTGCAAAAGTATCGGTTTTTCCCATTGTGCCTTTAAATAACCACGGTTGCTTTTTGGGGAAGGACACTTGCCGAGCTGGGACTATTTTACATTTTGCGATAGATTTTACCCAACCATCATTGTCTAAGCAGATTTCATAGAAGATAGGGTCTTTCAGAGAGCCTGATACGAGAAGTTTGCATCCGTATAGAGTATGGAGAGGTGTGATGTCTACCAACTCATCATCTGTTTCATTCTCCAATGCTCCAACACTATTGAGTGCGAAGTTTATAGAGAATACAGAAACTTGCTTGCATGACTCTTTCGCAGTTAGCTCAGCATTCTTGACCCGTTCTCTCCAATCGTCTTCTTTTTTATTTTTTACAGCTTGAAAGGCCAAGTATCTTCCTTTTGCTGTAGAAAGCATGTTGTATGCAGTTATCATGTCTTCATATCGGATAGACTGCTCCTCAACTTTCTTACTTGAGTCAAAATAAGGTTTCTTATCCTCGACATCAGGTCCTTGTTCTTTGATTACCGAGTGTTTCCCGATATCTTCATGAACAGAAAGGATCAGTATCCTAAAGGCAGATCTTACCAACTTTCCAACCGCCTCATCTGGGAATTTTCTTAGAATATATGGGTCTAAGCCCAAAACTTCAAATGGATTTTTCATTTTAATGTGCTGTTTCGTTTCTGAAATAAAATGCGACAGAGCGTGAGGGTTAGAACCTCAGCTCTGCGCTTTGGGAGTCTTGGTTTTAGGTGTCGAAGTCCCCTTGTCCTTCGGCATCTTCCAGGTTGAAGCCTTCATCTGGGGCATCATCACTGCCTTTCCAGATAATTTCTTCCAGTTGATGGAGATCATGCTCCTCAATGGACTTACCCCAACCAAGAACATATCCGAGTTCTCCCGAAAGGGGGTAGCCTCCGTGTCGGTGGCTACCCAGAGAACGAGCCAATTCGATCGCATCGATAAGCTCGTCTTCTGTGAACTCTGGTCCGAGGAACCACTCCGCGAAGTCCGCGATGAGGTTCAAGGGTGCGCTCTGGGCAAAGGACCCGATTTTTGTTTCAACTGTTTCGAAGTAAGCTTGGCTTGCTTCGTAGACAGTGAGCACTTGATCTGGTTTGAAGCCTCGATCGAGCATATGCTCGATCTTGGCTGGTTGCCCGTGGGTTTGCGCTATTGCTAACGTATCCTCGGAGTTGAGGTTATGGCGAATCGCAAGTGATGCGAACGCTTTGTGATGTATGACTCCCGCCTGCCGTAGTTGCAGGGAGATGTCCCGTTGCGGTGCTAGTATTAGTGTAGACATGCAATAAATCAACAAATATTGCAAACTTATTGCATGTCTACACCAAATTCAATGAACCTAACTAAACTTAATTATATCATATTTAATACTAAATAGCAATATAAAACCCATCTTTTTAAGATGGGTTTTATAAGAAAATTTGTTGTTATTTATTAATTACTCTTCTACTGCAGTTTCATCAGCAGGAACTTCTTCACCTTTAACACCCTGAATATCTATTTTCCATCCTGTAAGCTTGGCTGCAAGACGAACGTTCTGGCCTCCTTTACCGATTGCTAGTGATTGCTGGTCCTCTGTCACTTGTACTGTAGCTTTCTTTTCTTCTTCGTTTAGGTCGATAGAAAGTATTTTAGCAGGGGATAGAGATTCTTCGATAAATTTACGAGGATCTTCTGACCATTCGATAATGTCGATTTTTTCTCCACCAAGTTCTGATGTGATAGTTGATACACGTACACCACGCTGACCTACCATTGATCCCACTGGATCAATATGTTCGTCTTTTGAGTAAACCGCTACTTTTGAGCGAGAGCCTGCCTCACGAGCGATACCTTTGATCTCAACTGCACCTGTATTTAATTCAGGTACTTCTGATTTGAAGAGTTCTTCTAGGAATTTTGGATGAGAACGAGAAAGCTTAAGGAAAACTCCCTTCATACCATCGTCCACTCGGAATAGGTATGCACGAACACGTTCACCTTGGCGATATCTTTCACCTTGTATCTGTTCTTCATATGGAAGCATACCCACAGTTCTTCCCATGTTTAGGTAAATATTTCCACGTTCAACGCGCTCAACTGTACCTGTAACTATCTCACCAGCTTTTTCACCGTATTCCTTTAGAACTGAAGTCTTTTCAGCTTCACGGATCTTCTGCATGATAACTTGCTTAGCAGTTTGAGAAGCGATTCTGCCGTAATCACCCTTGTTTTCAAGAGGGAAGACGATTTCATCATCTACCTCGGCACCTTTTTTAATTAAACGAGCTTCGTCTATGAGTATGTGATGCTCTGGATTGTAGCGAATACGCTCATCATCTTCTTTAATAGAATCTTCTTCATCTGGCATGATGACACTAGTATTGTCTACCACGATTTTCACCTGACTGAACTCTACACCACCAGAGGCAATGTCGAATTTAGCCCTTACAATTTGGCCTTTTTTACCGTATTCCTTCTTGTAGGCAGTAGCAAGAGCCGACTCGATGGCCTCGAGGATTTTTTCTTTTGGTATCCCACGCTCTTCTTCTAGTTGAGCTAGGACTGAATTTATTACTTTAAGGTCAAACATATTGATTTTTCTTACTTATTAACGATTCCGGTAAAAAAATAAGTCCGCTCCGTTACCGTAAGCGAACACTACTCTCTAACTGAATTATCCACAATATAGCAAATTATTATAAGAAAATCAAGTGTATACTGTTAGAGTGTTAAAATACTTGAAACAATCTATATGGGTAGTCGCTTTTGTATTTTTGACTGTGTTTTTGCAGGGGTATAATAATGATGTAAACAAAGCTGTTGCACAAGGTGCAAATATTACAATAAGTTCAGTGTCGCCTAGCTCTGCTTACCCAGGAGAAGTGGTTACAATTAAAGGTAGTAATTTTTTTAATGGACTACTTGTTGTTGCTGGTAATTTTTCTGTTTGGGCTACATATGTCGATAATAATACAATTACTTTTACAGTACCGAACCCTACTAGTTATATTGCTGGGCAATTAACAGTCAGGGACCCTGATGATACATATCAGGCATATTACGATAACTTTGAAATTGTTGCTCCGACATCTGTGCCTGACAAAGATTCAGATTGTTATCCAAATAAGCTATGTGGCTATGCTTGGTCAGAAAACATAGGATGGATAAGTTTTGCTAGTGACAGAAATGATCTGTCAGCTTCATATGGTATTACGGTTGGGTCACCAGATTCAAATGGTGTACGTACATTAAATGGCTATGCTTGGTCAGAAAACATAGGGTGGATTGCTTTTGGTGGTCAAGATACGGTTACAATGCCAGGTTCTGGTAGTAGAACAAATACATCTATTGATTCAATAAATCGAATTTATGGTTTTGCTCGTGCATGTTCTGTGTATCAAACAGGATGTTCTGGTACACTTAAATCTACTTTAGAAACAGGTGGTTGGGATGGTTGGATAGGAATGAGTGGGATGATATTTGATCCGGTTTTGGGACCTGTTCAATATGCACCTATAGTTGATTACAATAATGGAACTATAAGAGGGTGGTCTTGGGGAGGTGATGTTTTAGGATGGATAGACTTTAGTGATGTTTATATATACAAGAATACTACACCTACGGTTGATTTAAGTATAAACGGAGATCTATCCCAGAATCAGAGTTATACATTAGGGGATATTCTTTCGTTTAGTTCAAATGCTTCTGATCCCGACGGATCTGTTTCAAAAGTTGAGTTTTATATAAATGATATTGATTATTCTGGAGGATTACCAATATCTACAGATAATTCTGGACCAGGTCCATTTACTGGTCAATTGACCACTTATGCAACTGGAACATACTTAATAAATGCTGTAGCAACAGATAATCAAGGTGCAACATCTTCAAGTGCTAGTATTAGTGTGGTTGTTAATGATGCGCCAGCATGTAGTAATAATAGGGATGATGATGGAGATGGGTATATTGACTTGGTAGATGCGGGGTGTGTTGATGCGTCTGGTCAAAGTGAGATTACAGAGTGTCAAGATAATCTTGAGAATGATATTCCAAGTGATGAAGTTAAGGATGATGCAGACCCAGGTTGTCACTCAGATCCATCTGGAGATTATAGGCAAGATACGGATGAGTATAATTCTCAAGGTAGCTTAAGTGTAGATTTGAAGTGGAAAATGCCTGGCTCTGGGAATAATTTTATTGATAATGGTTTCACTGCAGGTAAATATAGTAATACAGATTTGATATTCCAGGTGAATATAAATGGAGGTGGTGCTACAACTACATGTAGTTACATTAATTTACCGTCAGGTTTTTCAAATCAGATCTCTGCGCAAAATAGTAGTAATTATTCTCAATCCGTATCCCATACTCTCTACGGAAGCAAAGATAGTCCATTTATAACTACTTTATTTAAAGTCTCTTGTCAGCTTGAGAGGTATCCGGATATACAAGCAAGTGATGAAATAGAAATTAAAGGAATAGATAATAAAGAAATATGATAAATAAATTGAAACAAGTAAAAGTTGTGTATCTGATTATCTTATTTGTAATATTATTATTAATTTCATTATTTTTTTTATACAAACCAATGCATAATTCAGTTATTGGTCCGGAATCAGAATTCGATAAGATTATTAGACTGACAACAGCAAAGGGTGGGACGGGAGGATTTTCTGATGCAGAATCAGAAATCATCTTGAAAAATTCATCATCAAAAGGTTCTGGTGCTATTATTAAAAAAGAAATAATTGAGTCAATGACTGCTAATTGATATAATAATTAATTATGATAAAACACATTAAAACATTTATAAGTATAGTAATTATGGTAGGAATAGTAACGTTTGCTTCTGCTTGGACTAGTCCCACACAAACTCCGCCAAATGGTAATGTTGCAGCTCCATTAAATAGTGGTAGTACTGGTCAGGTTAAAACAGGCGGACTAACTGTTGGATCGGGATCAGTAACATACGGGCTTCTTGTTCCAAATGGAAATGTGGGGATAGGAACCACAACTCCAACATCTAAACTCTCTGTTGAGGGTAGTGTGAATGTGACAGGAGGCATTAATTTGGCCGGTTCATTGTTACTTAATGGTAGTGCTGGTACATCAGGTTACGTGCTTAAATCACAAGGTGCTGGGACATTGCCGCAATGGGCTTCCGTTTCTTCTGTGGATGGGGGAGTGCCTGCTAAAGCTGTTATGCCATTCAACTTGGCTACTTGTCCAACAGGATGGACGGAATTTACTTCTGGTAGGGGTAGATATATTGTAGGTAAGCCATTAAATGGAACCTTGGCACAGGGAGCAGGTACTGCTCTTACTAATCTAGAGAATAGGGCAGTTGGTGCTCATCGTCATAATATTAATAATCAAAATGGGAATCTTTTTAGGTATGCCCATACTGGGGGAGTAGATGGTGGTACAAGCAATTTAAATGATGTTGCTGGTACCTATGGTGCCACAACAGGCTACTACCTCAGAACTGCAGATCCATTAAATTCAACTGGAGAAACCAATCAGGTTACTGGAACAAATGCTCCCTATATACAACTAACACTTTGTCAAAAAGACTAAAAAATTTAGAACAAAAAACTTGTTCACAAAATGAACAAGTTTTTTGTTTTATTGGGAGGGGATTGAGGTTATAATATGATAGTTAGAAGCAATGTTTCCTGTAGTGAAATTTTAGCTCGATTATGTTCTATGTATATATGCTAAAGAGTCAGAATTTTAATGAAACTTATATAGGTTTTACATCCGATTTACGTAGGAGGCTTAAAGAACATAATCAAAAGTTAAATTTTTCTACAAAAAGCTACGCACCTTGGTCAATTATTTACTACGAGGCTTGTCTAGAGGAAAGTGATGCTAGAAGGAGAGAAAAATATTTGAAAACAACTCAAGGTGGTAGGTTGATCAAGAGAAGGTTAAAAGATTATTTATATAATCAAAGGTCGAAAAATTTAACAAGCTAAAATTCTACTACAGGATGTTCATCGAAGAAAAACAATTAAAAGAATTCGTTCTTGATTCAGGGCTTGTATCACAGGCAGATATCGAGAAAGCTTTAGCTCAATCTGAAAAGACCGGAGACAATTTTGGGAATGTCTTAGTTAGTCAAGGGAAAATATCTGAGGATGATTTAAAGAGAATGCAGGCATATCTCCTTGGGGTGCCATATGTAGATATATCAAAGCACAAAGTAGCTTTTGAAATTCTTTCACTTATACCTGAGCCTGTTGCTAGAAATCATAATATCATTGCTTATCAAAAAAATGGTAACAAATTAGAAGTTGCCATGCTGGATACTGATGATCTTCCGGCAATTGATTTTATTAAGAAAAAAACCGGATTAACAATTCTCCCAAGACTCACTTCTACAGAATCAATAAAATCAGCATTACTTCAATATCAAAAAAGTTTGAAGGCTGATTTTGGAGACATTATAAAAAAAGAAACAGGTAATCTTACTTTGGTTTCAGAAAAGGATTTGGCTGATATGCCAGAAGGCGATTTGAAAAAGATAGCCGAGGATTTACCTGTGGTTAGAGTTGTAGATACTTTGCTTAAGCATGCAATTCTTCAGGGTGCATCGGATATACATATAGAACCACTCGAGAATGAACTTGTTGTTAGGTATCGCATAGATGGACTCTTGCGCGATGCTATGGTTCTACCAAAGAATGCGGCACTTTCCATAACTGCCCGTCTTAAGGTTTTAGCGAATTTGAAGCTAGATGAGAAACGTCTCCCGCAAGATGGACGTTTTAAAATTGATTTGGACGGAGAAAAGGTGAGTTTCCGTGTATCAATTCTACCAGTTTATTATGGAGAAAAGACCGTTATGCGTATCCTCCGAGAAAACGCTGGAGGATTTACGCTCGAGAGTCTTGGTTTCCATGGTGTTAATTTAGAAAGAATCCATGAGGCTACAAAGCTTTCTAACGGAATGATACTTACTACAGGTCCAACAGGATCTGGTAAAACAACAACCCTTTATACTGTTTTAGATATTTTGAATACTATAGATGTAAACATTTCAACTATTGAAGACCCGATTGAATATCAAATGAAGAGAGTTAATCAAACTCAGGTTAAGCCGGAAATAGGTCTAACTTTTTCATCAGGCCTTCGTTCGCTTGTGCGTCAGGATCCAGATATTATTATGGTGGGGGAGATACGTGATACAGAGACAGCATCCCTCGCTATCAACGCTGCGCTTACTGGTCACTTGGTGCTTTCTACACTTCACACCAACTCTGCTGCGGGTGCAATCCCAAGATTTATGGATATGAAAGTTGAGCCATTCTTGCTCGCATCTACACTTTCTATAATTATCGGTCAGAGACTCATCAGAAAATTATCGAATAGTAAGGAAAAATATTTCCTTACAAAGGCAGGTATAGAATCACTTGCAAAATTAGTTGACCTCGATCGTATGATGAATTTTCTCGTAACTGAAAAAATCGTTGCCCCTAAGACACCGTGGGAGAAGGTGACATTCTACAAACCAAAAGCAAGTGATGAATCTGAAGATGGCTACAAAGGGCGCCTCGGAATACATGAAGTATTGTCAGTTACACCAACTATAAGAGAGTTGATTATGAAAAATGCTACCTCTGAGCAGATAGAGGCACAAGCAAAAAAGGAGGGAATGATGACAATGATAGAGGATGGTGTATTCAAAGCTGTAGAGGGACATACAACTATAGAAGAAGTGCTTCGCGTTGTATCACAATAAGTTATAGAATATTTATATGAAATTTAATTACGTAGCAAAAGATTCAAAGGGTGAAATTGTAAAAAGCACTGAGGAGGCGGTGGACAAGAGTGCTTTGTTTAAACTGATTCAGGAAAAGGGGATGACGCTCATGTCGCTCGAGGAAGTTACTGAGAAATCAATATTCAAAAAACAAATAAAGCTTTTTGAGAGAGTTTCTGTTCATGAAAAAATTGTATTTTCAAAGAACTTGGCAGTAATGTTAAATGCTGGGTTACCTTTGTCGCGTGCGCTTACTATCATGTCTAGACAGACAAAGAATGCGTATCTTAAAACAATTCTAGAGAAGGTTGAGGAAGTTATAAGAGGAGGTAAGTCATTTCATGAGGCGCTGGAAGATTATCCAAAAGTATTTCCTAAGCTTTTTGTATCAATGGTTGCAGCAGGGGAGGAATCAGGAAAATTATCTGAATCACTTGATGTTATCGGAACACAAACTGAGAAAAGCTATTTACTCGCAAAGAAGGTTAAGGGAGCGATGATGTATCCTTCCATAATCATTTTAGCCATGATGGGTATTGCAACATTTATGCTTATTTACGTTGTACCGACCCTTACCCAAACATTCAAAGATCTGAATGTTGATTTACCTGTATCTACACAGATGGTGATATTTGTAAGTGATTTTATGAGAAATAATATTATTTTGGGACTCTCAATTATTCTTGGGGTCATTTTTGCCGGTTATTCATGGGCCAAGTCAGAATCTGGCAAGAGATTTTTTAATTGGTTTTCTCTAAAAATACCTGTGATTGGTGGAATAATAAAAGAGGTTAATGCTGCTAGAACTGCTAGGACACTAGCATCACTTCTTACTTCTGGTGTATCAGTTGTTGAATCACTAAGGATAACAGGGGACGTACTTCAAAATGTATATTACAAGGAGGTTTTAGCAGAGGCGGGAAAAAAAGTTCAAGTTGGAGAACAGATTTCAGCAGTTTTTACAAAGGCAGAAAATCTATACCCGATATATGTAGGGGAAATGATAGCTGTTGGAGAAGAGACTGGAGAACTTGGTGGGATGTTGCAAAAAGTTGCCTCGTTCTTTGAAGATGAAGTTGAGCAAAAAACGAAGGATATGTCTACAATCATCGAACCATTTCTCATGATTGTTGTAGGTATTGCAGTAGGATTCTTTGCTTTATCTATGATCACTCCGATGTATTCACTCGTAGATAAAATATAATGAGAACAAGAGGAATAACTCTAATCGAAATACTGGTTACAATAGCAATCCTTTTAATTGTGGCAAGTATTGTGGTCGGTTCGTTTCGTTCAGTCACATCGTCATATGAGCTTAAGAGAGTTACAAATACAGTAGCCACTATGATAGAGGAGGCGAGAAGTTATTCTATAAGTTCAAAAAATGGTTCAAAGTATAGTATTAGAGTGGAACCAACTAGAGTTATAAGATATGAAGGCACTATTTATAACTCAAGCGATGTAAATAACTATGTGTTCGATTTGGGTTCAAATATTATTGTTGCCTCATCGAGTTTCGTAGGTGGAACTACCACGGTTACCTTCGAGAAGATTACAGGTAAGACATATAATTATGGATCAATTAATTTTGCTATATCTGGGGCAACAACATCTTCTAGTACAATTTCTATAAACAAAACTGGTATAATTACCGTAAGATGAAACCCTTTTCATATAAAAAAGGTTCCGGGCTTGTAGAAGTTATAATTGTTTCTTCTATTGTGGTACTAGTTATATCCGCCCTAATAGGTTCAGTTACTGTTTATTTAAAGCAAAGTGGTAAGAATATTAATGATGTTAAATCCGGTTATCTCTTAGAAGAGGGTATCGAGGCAGTTAAAATAATGAGAAATGATTCTTGGACAAACAATATTGCCAATCTTAATAATGGATCAACATATTATTTATATTTTTCTACAGATTCTTGGACTGCAACTACAACATCTTCATTGGTAGATAGTAGATTTGTTAGAACACTCACGCTTTCGCCGGTATATAGAGATGCCAATGATGACATTGCCTCTAGTGGAACACTTGATAGTGGTACAAAAAAAGTTACGGTAAATGTTGCGTGGTTTGACGCAGCTTCTTCTGCCACCACAAGTAAGAGTGTCTCTACTTATATATCTAATATATATAATAATTAACATGAGAAAAGGATTTTCATTAATTGAAATGTTGATTTATGTAACACTACTATCATTACTTATGGGAGTTATTGTTTCTACAATGTTTTCTATAACCAGATCGTATAAGGAGGCTTCTTATTATAGGGTTTTGGAATCAACCGGCTTGCATGTGATGGATAGGTTAACTAGGGAGATAAAAAATGCAGATAGTGTTGATTTGGTTAGTAGTACTTTTAGCAGTAATCCAAGTAGAATATTGCTTAACGGTACTGATACCACTGGTGTTGCTTATACGACAGAGTTTTTTGTAGAAAACTCAGTTTTAAAAATTAAAGAAAACGGAGTGTTATCTGGTCAGATAACACCAGATGGAGTAGATGTTGATTCATTTGTTTTAAGATACATAGACACTGATACTGCAGATGGTATCAAGATTGAATTAAGATTGGAGACTGGGACAAGTACAGACACCAATGTCGAAAATTTTTATAGTACAGCATCACTAAGAAACTTTTAATAAATATATGAAAGAGACCAAAAAAGCAAAATACAAAAAAGGACAGGCGTTAATGATCTCACTGCTTTTATTCTTGGGTGCTTCTACATCAGTATTATTTGCCTTATCTGACCCCATAATTCATCGTATACAGGTTAATAGAGCGTCGTATGATTCAAAGGAAAGTTACTATGTAGCAGAATCATTAGCAGAAGATATTTTTTATAGACTTAATAATGCAATGGATGTCGGTGCCACTGAAAGTTTGGCTATAGGAAGTGCAACCGCTGATGCTTCTGTTGCAGATACTACAGATGGTAAACAGATTTCTGTAACTGGAGATGAAAATGGTTTCAATAGATCATTATCTGTGAATGTAAGTACAGATGTTGGAGCATCGTTCAACTATGGTTTGCAGACAGGAAATGGTGGTATAACGATGTCAAATAA
>CAYYLG010000014.1:11902-18139 GCA_964472605.1 uncultured Candidatus Saccharibacteria bacterium
AATCTTACAAATAACCAAGCCACAACCACAATCGGTGCATTAAAAATTAATGGGGATCTAAATATGTCTAATGGTTCAGTGCTTACGTTAGGTGGGCCATTATATGTTACAGGTAATATAAACCTCTCTAATAATACAAAAATTAAGCTCGCTAGTTCATACGGTTCTGGGTCTGGTTTTGTGATATTTGGGGGTAATGTAAACATTTCAAACGAGGCGACTTTTGCAGGAAGTGGAACATCTGGTAGTTATATAATGGTGGCTGGTAAAACAGGTAATATAAGTATTGCAAATAACGGAGGTTCAGTGGTTCTTGTAACCCTGAATGGAACTATAACATTTTCAAATAACGCCACAGCTAAAGCTGCTGTGGCAAGGAAAATGGTAATGTCTAATAATACTACCCTTAATTACGAGACAGGATTGGCAAATCTTAACTTTACAACAGGACCATCTGGTGCTTGGGTTGTCGATTCTTGGAAAGAGGTTGAATAGTGATACAATATCTCCATGTCAAAAAATAGATTGGTTATAGCAAACTGGAAAATGAATCCAAGGACTTTGTCTGAGGCTAAGGAACTAGCTAAAGAAACAAGAGGTTATGCCTCTAGGATGAAAAATGTCGATGTGGTTATATGTCCTCCTGCAGTATTTCTAGAATCTCTAAAGAGTAGCTCAAAGACAAAGACTGGAGCACAAGATATATCTAAGGATGAGCAAGGATCCTTTACTGGGCAAATAAGTGCCAAACAAGCAGTGTCAGTCGGGGCGAGCTATTCAATAGTTGGTCATTCTGAGAGACGTGCATTGGGGGAAACTAATCAGGATGTAGCTGGCAAAGTTCTCCAAGCGGTAGTAGCAGGGCTTAATCCAATTTTGTGTATAGGTGAAAAAGTTCATGATAGCGAAGGAGAGTATTTGAAAGAATTACAAGAGCAGATTACTGTTGGGTTGTCGCTTATAAAAAAGACTGAGTTATGGAAAGTGACAATCGCATACGAACCAATCTGGGCAATAGGTGCTAGCTCAGCTATGACGCCTCATGATATATACGAGACAGTTTTATACCTAAGGAAAATACTTAGTGATATATATGGTAAAACTGTTGGGACATCTATAAACATCCTTTATGGCGGATCAGTTGATGCTACAAACGCACAATCAATTATAAAAGAGGGAAATGTTGGAGGATTGCTTGTAGGACGACAAAGTTGGTCTATAGAAACATTTGGTCCTTTGTTAAAATCCGTTGATTCTATAATTTAGTATGAAGTATTTAAGAGAATTATCTAAAAATGATATAGCGGGTAAGAGGTTTCTCGTAAGACTCGATCTCAATGTGCCCGTAAGAGATGGTGTTGTTGTAGATGATTTCCGTATCAAATCATCTTTGCCAACTCTTGAGTGTATTTATAAAAACGGCGGATACATAGTTGTCCTCTCACATTGCGAGAGTAATGTTGGTGAATCATGTACGCTTGATCCAGCAATTTTTGAACTTAATAAGTATCTTCCCAAAGAATCTTTTACGGTTTTGCCAAATCTTCGTGAGAATTCTGGAGAAAAGGATAATGATGAAAATTATGCGAGAGAACTTTCAAAACTTGGGGACTATTATGTAAACGATGCGTTCTCTGTTTCACATAGAGCACATGCTTCGATAGTTGGGGTGCCAAAGTTTCTCCCAAGCTTTGCAGGTTTTCAATTGGAAAAAGAAATTAAGGAGCTTTCTAAAGCTTTTAATGCTCCACGACCATTTGTGTTCATACTTGGTGGTGCAAAGTTCGATACAAAGTTGCCACTCATACAGAAGTTTCTTGATAAAGCAGATAAGGTTTTCATTGGTGGAGCACTCGCAAATGATTTGCTTAGATCTACCGGTTTTGATGTCAAGGACTCAGTTGTTTCAAAAACAGATGTTGATTTAAAATCTGTGGCTGAAAATCCAAAGGTTATAAAGGTAGAGGATGTGGTTTGGGAAGGAGACAAGATATTTGATATTGGAGAAAAGACTATTCTAAATTTGGTAAATGAAATAAAAAATGCAAAGTTTGTTTTGTGGAACGGACCGCTTGGATTTACAGAAAAAGGGTTTAATAAAGCTACGTACGATATCGCGCATGCAATAGTAAATTCTGGTGCAGAATCAATTATAGGGGGCGGGGACACTATAGGTGCCATAGCTCCACTTGGAATAACAGATAAATTTACTTTCGTATCTACGGGAGGCGGTGCAACGCTTGATTTTCTTGCAAATGAAACCTTGGTTGGTATCGAGGCATTAAAGTAATTATTGACTTTTGCTGTTTAGCGTGTTAATCTATAGTTCGAATGTTATTTTACACAACTACGGATTCAAACGATTTTGATGTGCAGTCATTTAAGCAAGAGATTCAGCTTCAGTCTGCTGCAAGAAATCCCTTCATTACAATCGGTGTTTTGGGGGAGGGGATAATTGGAACTTCGGACGTAGAGGTTCTTGAGTATCTAGACAACGGTTCCTTTAAATTACTTCAGGGAACTGAGTTATCAAAGGTATTTGTAGAAAAGGCAGACAATGGTAGATTTTGCTTTGTAAATCGTAGAGAGGGTTGGATAATCAGCAAGTCAAAGCTTACCATTGCAAAGCTTTTGGAGCTAAAACTCGATCAGCACGATAAGCTTCCCTCAGGTTTAATTTCTGATCAAAATCGAGAGCTCGAGTTGGTATCGGCATAACCCAACCTCGAGTATTTTTATTTTTCAATTTCTTCTTTTATCTTTTCAGCAACTTTTTCTGCTTCATCGCCGATATAGGCTTTATGAGGAAATTCAGGGAATCCGTCATTTTCATGTCTTGGAATTATGTGAATATGAGCATGATCTTTCATATGGCATGCGATTTCAGTATTCATAACAATGCTTAACCCATCAGCTTGAGTAGCTTGTCTAATAGGTACAGAAAGCTTTTGGGTTGTTAAAATCATCTTGCACAGAGTTTCTTGGGGTATGGTGTAAATATTTTCAAAATGATCCTTTGGTATAACAAGAGTGTGCCCATGATTATTTGGACTAATATCTAGGAATGCTAAAGTTTCGTTGTCTTCATAGACCTTATGAGCAGGTATGTCACCACTTATAATCTTGCAAAATATACATTCTGTATTCATGTGACCAGTCTACCAGAAAGTGCGTGATATAATCCAGCCTATGCAAACTCTGGACCCTCTGGTTATAGAACTACTCAAAAATAGGGGAATTACGGAAGAAGAGGAGATTATCCAATTTCTTGAGCCTTCTTACAATGAACATTTGCACGATCCTTTTTTACTTAAGGGTATGGATGTTGCAGTGGAGAGAATCTTGAAAGCAATTAAAAATAATGAACGCATTGGGATTTGGAGTGATTATGATGCAGATGGTATTCCGGGAGCAGTAATACTTCACGATACATTCAAAAAGCTTGGATATGAAAACTTCGTAAATTATATTCCACACAGACATGATGAGGGTTTTGGTTTAAATAATGAAGGGATAGAGGAGCTCTCGAAGGATAATATTAAATTAATCATCACAATTGATTGCGGGATTACTGATGTGGAACAAGTTGAATTTTCTAATTCACTAGGGATTGATGTCATAATCACCGACCATCATTTACCACATGAGCATGTTCCGAAAGCCTTTGCCATAATCAATCCTAAACAGATTGGTTGTAACTATCCGGAGAAAATGCTTTGTGGGGCAGCTCTAGCTTGGAAACTTGCTATCGCATTACTAAAGAAAAGTGAAGTGGAAACAAAGACAGGTTGGGAAAAATGGCTTCTTGATATGGTTGGTATAGCAACTCTCTCTGATATGGTACCTCTTCGTGGGGAGAACAGAGCTTTGGCTTGGTTTGGACTACTTGTTTTGCGCAAGACTCCACGTGTAGGACTCAGGTCATTATTTAAAAAAGCTGGAGCACAAGTGGACTATCTAACAGAAGATGATATTGGGTTTACCTTAACACCACGAATAAATGTTGCATCAAGAATGAGTGATCCGATACATGCATTTAATTTACTAAAAACAACATCGCCGGTAGAGGCGGAAGAGCTTGTAGGATTTCTTGAAAAGAAAAACAATGAGAGAAAAGGTCTAGTTGCATCTATAACTAAAGAAATTAAAAAGAGAATAAATGAGGAGCCAGAAATCCTGAACCATCCGGTATTGGTCTTTGGTGGTATACATTGGAAGCCAGCAGTCCTTGGTTTAGCGGCAAATACTATGATGAGGGAGACAGGTAAGCCTGTTTTTGTTTGGGGTAAGGAGGATGGTACGCATATCAAGGGCTCTTGCAGGTCACCAGTTGGGATTTCAGTAGTAGATATTATGTCTAAATTACCAAAAGGAATTCTTTTAGAATTTGGTGGGCATGCGTGCTCCGGGGGCTTCGGGGTTGAGTATGACCGTATCCATGATTTTCAAAATGAATTAAACAAGGCATTTCTTGATCTGAATTGTGAAGCGAATGATACAAGTCAAAATAATGGGTATGATACGGTGCTTACATTGGATAGTGTAAATAGAAAAACTTCAGGATTAATAAATAAACTCGCACCATTCGGAGAATCAAATTCAAAACCACTTTTTCTATTTAATAAAGTGAAGGTTAAACTCAAAAAATTATTCGGTAAAACAAAGGAACATGTGGAGCTTCAATTGGAAGATGAAACAGGTAGTGCTAAGGCCATACAATTTTTTGCTCATAATGATGCGGAAATTTTAAAGATTGAAAATGGAAGTGTTGTGAGTTTAATTGCAAACTTAGAAGAATCTCGTTTCGGTGGCAGGGTAGAGTATCGTCTAAGAATCGTAAAAATAATATAAAAAGAACAGCTCGCGACCGTGTGATCGCGAGCTGTGATGCCGGTGTTCTACCGGTCTTTGCAGGCGGACCGCGAGCTCTATGCTCAATCTGCAACCGCAATGGTTGTTTGGGGGATTGAACTGAGGCAGACGTGCCAGCCTGACGGCCAATGAATTGATGTTTTTCAACCAAAATTTTTTCTGTATAAGCAGATTTTGCCGTAGCTTTAAATGCTAGTGACAGAGAAAGTTCACACGCTTGGTAAACTTTCGTCTTGGGTTTGACCACGTAACTCAGGTTGTCCTGAGCTTTTGGCACATCAATCATTGTTGCACAAAATAGTGCACCGAGACACACAAGGGATCTAGGGGGCGAGCGGGGATGTATCATAAGAGGGTACCCTTATGTGTCTATTTTCCTAATCTTCAAAGAACTCCATATCCTCTTCGTTTTTGAAGTGGAACATATTTATAACACCATGTTCTTTAGATGTCAAATAGTTCGAATATGTTATACTTTTATCTATGTCAAAAATAACTATATTTACAGATGGTTCATCTAGAGGTAACCCGGGCTCGGGTGGTTGGGGATCTGTTGTTGTAAACGGAGAAAATGTTTATGAATTAGGTGGTAGGGAAAATAAAACTACAAATAATCGCATGGAAATGATGGCGATTATCAAAGGATTGGAATCTGTAAAGGAAAAAAATAATATTAGTATATATACTGATTCTGCTTATGTAATAAATGGAATTACCAAGTGGGTTAAAGGTTGGGAGAAGAATGATTGGGTTACAGCTACTAAGACTCCTGTATTAAATTCTGATTTATGGAAAGAATTGGTGAAAGTTTCAGAGAAAAAAGATATTGATTGGAAGCTCATACCAGGCCACTCAGGAGTAAAAGCAAATGAAAGATGTGATGAGATAGCTACAGGTTTTGCAGATAATGATTTAGTCAATTTATATAAGGGTTTACTCAGGGATTATTCTTATGATCCACTTGATTTACAAGTTGGTGAAGTTAAAAAGAAGTCTAAAAATTCTGGAAAAGCTTATTCATATGTAAGTAGCATAGATGGAGATGTCGTGGTCCATAAAGCTTGGGAAGATTGTGAGAAGAGGGTAAAGGGCAAAAAAGCGCAGTTTAAAAAAGTCTTTTCAAGTAAAGAAGAACAAGAGCTCGTGACGCTATGGGGGAAAGGCGGTAAAATATAATTATGTTAAAAAAGTTTTTAATAATATTTCTTTTAGTTTTATTGCCAGTATTTTGTTATGCAGAGGTAAAACAATACACCCCCCTCGTAGACGGTTTCGGCCTCAACTCTAATTCATCTGGTAATGCAACAGGATTAGGAGCATTCTTTAATCAAGCATTTACTCTCTTTATAGGACTACTTGGTATAT
>CAYYLG010000015.1:0-14616 GCA_964472605.1 uncultured Candidatus Saccharibacteria bacterium
GACAAAGCTAGGTCCAAAAGTGAGCACGAAGAAGACATAATGTCTGGCCTAGAATGGCTTGGACTTACACATGATGAATTCTTCAGACAATCAGAAAGAAATGAAATATATGAAAAGTACACAAAGCAATTGATTGATTCTGGTCATGCGTATGTTTCAAAGGAAGAAGTGAAAGAGGAGGGTCAAAGAGCTGAAGTAATTCGTTTCAAAAATCCAAACAAGAGCATTACATTCCACGATTTGATTCGTGGTGAGATAACATTTGATACAACCGAACTTGGCGATTTCATAATCGCTCGTTCTATAAGTGAACCACTGTATCATTTGGCTGTGGTGATTGATGATATTGAAATGGGTGTAACTCATATAATTCGTGGTGAAGATCATATTTCAAATA
The DNA here is from genome assembly GCA_964472605.1 of uncultured Candidatus Saccharibacteria bacterium. Taxonomy (GTDB): domain Bacteria; phylum Patescibacteriota; class Minisyncoccia; order Phycocordibacterales; family CAIZIN01; genus JANNXY01. The sequence goes on from CAYYLG010000015.1 coordinate 398, forward strand.
CACCAAGACAAATCCTAATGATTGAAGCTTTTGGCAAAGGACAGCCAGACTATGCACATATTCCTCTCATTTTTGACGATCAAAAAGCCAAACTTTCTAAACGCAAACACGGTGAGCTTGTCTCAATTACTTATTATAAAAACAATGGGTATTTACCTGAGGCAATGGTGAACTACTTGGCCCTTGTTGGTTGGAATCCTGGAACAGAGCAGGAGATATTTTCTATGGATGAACTTATTGAGCAATTTGATTTAGCCAAGGTTCAAAAGGGTGGTGCCGTCTTCAATCCCATAAAACTCAAATCAATTAATCGTCATTATATTAAGCAATTACCTTTAGGTGATATCGAAAACAGAATTCTTGAAATTAGGCCAGAGTTAGACAAAGAAATAATTAAAAAAATTACTCCTCTTGTAGCAGAGAGACTTGATACATTATCTGACATTAAGACACTTTTCGATCAGGGTGAATTCGATTACTTTTTTAATGCACCAAAGATAAATAATCCTGAAGCAATAATTTGGAAGAAAGATACAAAAGAAAATGCTGTTAAACATTTGGAAAAAGTTAAACAAATTATTGAAAATACTGAAAATTGTTCAGTTGAAATCATGAAATATGCTGAGGAAACAGGGAAGGGCAATGTACTTTGGCCACTTAGATATGCTCTATCTGGTAGGGAAAAGTCCTCTGATCCGTTCACAATCCTTGGTATAATAGGCAAACATGAAAGTATTTCGCGCATTCTTACTGCTACTCATCTTCTTAGCTAGTTCGGTTTTTGTATTTGCACAAACAGTTGATGAATTAAACCGTAAGCTTGATGCTCAGAAGGCTAAAATTGAAGCACTGGATAAAGAAATTCAGCAAAAACAAAAAGAGCTTTTACAGATTGGTGGAGAAAAGTCTACACTTCAAGGCGCAATTAAAACCCTAGAACTTGCTAGAAATAAGCTTGCAACTGATATCAAAAAAACAGAAAGCAGTATAGATAAAGCAGAAACAACTCTTCAAAAACTCGGTATAGAAATTGATACTCTTACAAAAAAGGAAACTGGTGCTAAAAGTGCAATAGCATCAGGTCTAAGAATGGTTCATATGACAGATTCAGAATCACCAATTGAAATTATTTTGTCCGGTGGTTCAATGGAAGACTTTTGGATTAATGCAGACCAATCTATACAATTAAATAATGCTTTGCAGGACCATATTGCTGAAATTAAGGAAGTTAGGGAAGAGCTAAAGGATAAACATACCGCAACTGAAGCAGAAAAAGATGCCCTACTTAAGCTTAAGAGAAATCTATCTGGGCAGAAATCTTCTGTAGAATCTACAAAGAAAGAGAAAGACACTCTCCTAACTCAAACAAAAAATAAAGAGTCTGAGTATCAAAGAATTCTGCAGGAGAAAATTGCTCAAAAGTCGGCCTTCGAAAAGGCCTTGTTCGATATTGAAAGTCAATTAAAAATTGCACTAGATCCAAAGAGTTTTGCTGCAGCTAAAAATAGTATTTTATCTTGGCCACTTGACCGTGTAGTGATCACACAACTCTTTGGCAGAACCACAGACGCTAAAAGGCTTTATGCATCAGGTACACATAATGGAGTAGATTTTGGTGTACCAGACGGAACTCCAATCAAAGCTGCATTAGGCGGAACAATTCTGGCAACAGGAAATACTGACAATGGCAAATGTTATTCATATGGAAAATGGATAGTTATAAACCATCCAAATGGATTATCGACCTTATATGCTCATCTTTCAGGATTTAATGTTGGTAAAGGCGACTCAGTAAACACCGGTGACACTATCGGCTACAGTGGCCGAACTGGATATGCTACTGGTCCACATCTACACTTTACTGTATATGCAACCCAAGGTATGCGCGTACAACAATACACAAATAGCATCAACTGTAAGGATGTGTCTATCCCAGTAGCTGATCCAAAGGCTTATCTTGATCCAATGGTATATCTACCAAGCAGATAAAATCTAAACATAATATAATTAATGATGAACAAATTTATGAAATCAAATATGAAAACAAATCAAAGGGGATTCATTCAACTTATTATTATAATTGTTATAGTTTTACTTATACTTGGATACTACGGATTCGATTTAAAGAAGTTTATAGACAGTCCTGGAGTCCAAAATACATGGAACTATATCTGGAATGCTATTAAATTCGTTTGGGATAAATTAACAGGCGCAATAAGTTGGATTTTGGCAAAATCAAATATAAGTTGGAGTGATATAAAGAATGTAGCACCAACCGGAGTTACAAATTAGAAATCAATCCAACAGGGAATTAAATAATGAAAATATAGCCCGTAAAATGATACGGGTTTTATTATTGAATTTATAGTTTACCCCTAGAGTACCTACCGAAAAGATATATTGTGCGACATGCTATATAGAGGTCCCCTATGGCATACCTCATAAGTTATCCACAGCTACAACATTACTCGATGATTAGTCAATTATCCTTTATTTTTGAATGTGCTAGATTTTTTATGGATTCAAATTCTTTTATTGATTATGAAAATATCCTTAGACTTAGGAGATACGGTATTCAACCGTTCCCTACCCCGACTTAAGTTCGGCTGTGGTGAAGTGATGCAATTGTTTTCAGGTTGTCTTGGTGTATTGGCCGGACACGTGACTCAGGCCAGGGATGAATTATTTGTCATTTGCAGAATTGATCCCGGACAAGAGGCTCGTGTATGCACGAGCCTTATACATGCAGGACTAATGCCAAACCTCATTGATCCAAGGAATGTTCGTTTCTGCTTTAACCGATCTGACAAAGGAAAGATCGGCTCTGAAATGGGAGTGCACGTTCACATCGATGACAGAGTTGAGGTTCTGAATTCCATGCATAACGCTGGAGTTAAATATAAGATTCTGTTTACTGGTGCACATGATGACAGAAAGGAAAATGGTGAACTTGCATTTAAGGACGGTCTCTTCATTGTTAAAGATTGGCAGGAAGTCGGTAAGCTACTTCGTAGCCTAGCATGGTATTGCTAGGTATTTTATTTAAACAAAAAACCACCCGGTTAGGGGTGGTTTTTGTTTGTTACTTAGCTGCTAGATGTTCCGAAGAACCCCAACATGGCTTCGAAGAAGACCATGGCTCTGCACCTTCACGCTCATATAGGTCACGTGCATAACGCATGTTCCCTTCTAGAGTGTGGATGTTCATACCTTTCTTCTTTGAAGTCTCAAGGTGATAGTATTCATTGATTTGAAGTACTCCCACATCAAGATTGTTGACTACACCGCGGTGAACCGACCCGTCAGTGTTGAACTGAGTAAAGTGAGATTCACATCGAGCGATATCAACCATAAGGGGTATATCTTTGAAATATTCACGAACTTCTGCCTCGGCAGCATAATCTGCCTTAACTGAAGTCGTAATTGTCGAAGTAGCTGCCCTAACTGTGGAGGTCGCATTGATATCTGTATCACCCATTTGAGTAACCACAAACATCATTAGACCAACTGCAAGATTCGCTATAATAAGCCTTTTGATTAATTTTAAATTACAATTCGCTCGGAAAACTCTGTCTGTCTCTCTGTAAAGAAAAACTCAGGTGTATACCTGAGATGTTTATAATAATAGCATATTTGAATACAGAAGTCAATATAAAACCATGGATTTAGAGTGGTGTAAAGACCAAAAAGTGGCTCTATTAAGCCATTTTAAGGTTAAAACAGTAATACCACATTTATACTATTTTTCAATGGTTAGATGGGTTATGTAGCCAAATTGAAACTTTTCATCTGAGACCCTACCTCCATGTTCTAAAGTTTTGGCTTTTATCCAATTTACTAACCCATTTGAGCTCTTGTGGCATGAATTGAAGGGTACAATTAGCAAACCTAACCCTCTTGGCTTATCGAATTCTGTAATTATCATCTTACCCCCAGGCTTCAAAGCATTAAACATTTCAAGAAATGATTTATCTTGGGACTCCTTGGGTATATGGTGGAAGACAAGTGAACACACTACCCTGTCACAGGAGTTTGGGACCACGGGTAAAGTATCTGCAAAGGCCCTTTTGATTATGATATTTGTCTGACTTAGGTACTTTCTTGCTACCACAAGCTTACTCTCTTCTGGATCAATACCGACATACTTAGGCCCTTCACCATATCTGTTATACATATCATGCAATAATGCTCCTCTGCCACAGCCAACATCTATCAATAACTGACCATCTTGTAACGGACCCACCAGTTCCACTATAGAATCATGAATTTTAGATAGTCCGGATATTTTTCTTAGAATTGAATAAAACGACATATTAGCTAATCCAAGGAATTGAATACTGCTCAAACTGAGGCAAAAGCTTACGATTAAATAAAATTCTAGAGAAAGCTTCTGCCTCCCAAACCGCACCATTAATCGCAATATGAGGCTTTGGTTCAGCCGGGATTCCGACGTATTGCATTATTCCATCAGAAGCAATGTCTGAATGGTGATTCTTTAAAGGAATTTCCTTACCTCTACTTATCATGTGCGCATAGATTAATGTATGAAGATCCAATGTCCTCTTTGCAATTGGATACTCTATACCATACCTTTCACAAGTAGCTTGTATAAAACCCGTATCAAAAGTTGGATGCAAAGCAGCAAAAGTCTGCTCTTCGATATCCCCCCTCCATTCTAAGAACTCTTTTACAATTTCCTCGTCAGTTTTTGGCTTATCTGAAAGCTCTTCCTTGCTATATCCATTTATAGCCAGCGCTTCATCCTCAATTTTTGCACCATCCCAAGGTTTACATTCTGCATAGAATTGTTTGGATGGATTGTTCAAGTCAATTGCTCCGATTGAAACAATTGAATGCACACGTGGATTTGTACCAGTTGTTTCTATATCACAAATAATCATATACAAATTATCGCATTATTTGCACCCAGATGCCAAAGTATATCCTTCGACTTCTGCCTCAACGCTAGAATTAAATGATATTTTATTTTCCTCTTTTATTCTATTTAAACCACTGCAATTTGGATAATAATATTTCTTGCCATTTTTGGAAGCATAAACTACCCCCGTCTTCCCCAGAACAACGGGCTTAATGGATTGAGTGACATTTGCAACTTGAGAGGCTTTAGCACCCTCTACCTCAAAGCTTGTAAACACGGGGTCAGTATGGACACCGGATGAATTAATGGCTATATATGTAATTCCTGAGCCAAACACAGCCGAGAGGACTATTAAAGTAACCATCAAAACCTCCTCTCCTGCCCCACCCAAGTAGCTATTGATTTTAGTTAGAATATTCTGTATACTCATCTCTACACTTTAATTATAACGTATTAGGGCCAAATATGGCCAAAAAGTAACACCATGGCAACCAAAAAAGCCGGCGGAACAGCCAAAAACCTGTCAGATTCAAACCCAAAGTTTCTTGGGGTTAAACTATATGCTGGAGAAAAAGCTTCTGCTGGATCTATCATAATCCGTCAGCGTGGTACTAGATACCTCCCAGGCAAGAACACTATGCTCGGCAAGGATCATACCATCTTTGCACTTAAGGCCGGTAAAGTAGCATTCAAGAACAAGCGCAAAGCTGGATTCGACGGAACAAAAACAGTTCTAAAGGAGGTAAGTGTAAACTAACCTTATCAAATAAAAAACCTCCCAATTGGGAGGTTTTTTAAATAAAATTATCACCTTCAACGGTGATATTACCCAATCGGTTCTCCTGATGCAAGCTCATAAATCATTCTATCTAAAGGCAACATGTCATTTGAAATGATCAGGTCAATTGGTCTTTTTCCACCGAAGGCTTTATTTTTCCTATGAAGCCAGGGCTCGATAAACTCCTCCTTGATTACATGCTTACACTCATTTACAAATTTCCGTTTCCTCTTTTCCTGTGTCTTGGTTAATTTCGGTTTTTTCATTTTGGTGCACCTGTATCAATACTAGACATTATATTGATTAAAGTAAAATATTGACTTTATTCTATACAATGATATAATATAAATTAGTACTGGAAATTCCTTCCAGTATGCACACAAAACCAAAAGAAACCTATACAGATGATAAAAATCGAAGTTATCGGAGACTCAAGCGGAGCTAAAACTCTGCGAGATGTCCTGATCCCAGCAATTCAAAGAGAGGGTTACAAATCCTTCGCTGAATTCGCAAGAGAGGTTGCCAAAATCACTGGCAATAAAGAGCATAACGAGGTTGCCTGCATAAGCAGAATCAACACCGGAAAACAGGAAAAAGGCCTTGAGCACAATCGTATCCAAGCTTACGCAAGGATCCTGGGTATTCCAGAAAAAACTCTTAGCGACTTGAGTGTCGTTGGTGGCAATAGTTCTGGTGGCAAACCTTTCGAAATCGCTGAACAAACAGATGTAACGCAAATTCTCGAAGCGCTTCTGGAAAAACAGAAAAAGGTCACGGCTGAAGATGTGGTCAAAGAACTCCTTTGGAGGACACACTCCTAACCAAACAGTGGGTTCAACTCCCACAACCTCGCAAGATTCGTTCTGCGGGGTTTTATATTTCTTAAAATTTAACAGATTCTCGATATAACAATAATACGCTATAGCGTATTATTGTTAGTTATGTGATTAGAAGAGTTAAAAAATAGAGAATAAATTATTTAACTTCAACAATAAGTTCACCGTTTACTCCGTGAGCATTAAGTTTAACTTTATATGAACTAACTTCTTTAATCGGTTGCTTGAGTTCAACCCAGTTTGGATTTAAGAAAATATTTCTGTCTGCCTTCAGAGCATTTACAATGTCACCTACATGAATAGATGCAAAGAGATGTCCCTTATCATTTGAATTTACCTTCATAACAAGAGGTTTTTGAGATAGTGATTGGAAAGTCTCTCTAGCAAGCTCTCTTTGGACATTATCATGAGCCTCCTTGGCTTTCACCTCTGCTTCATGCTTTAAAACGATTGCCGGAGTAGCTTCTATAGCAACTTTTCTAGGCAATAGATTATTTAAGGCATATCCATCTGCCACCTGCTTTATATCTCCTTTCCTACCAACTGCCTTTACATCTTGAAGTAGTAAAACTTTCATTCCTCTACATTACTTCATTGACTTAACTATTTCAATAGCCTTCTCTAGCTGAGGATCACGTTTCGCCTTTGTATCTTCCTCGGTCATTTTAACCTCAATATCTGGCTCTACACCCTTTTCACTTATTGAATTACCTTTCGGAGTTAGCCACCTAGCAATAGTAACTTTAACTGAAGCATCCTTGGTAATAGGTATTAACTCTTGAACAGAACCCTTACCAAAAGACTTCACTCCAACTAGTTTTGCTACTCCATTTTCAGAGAGTGCACCAGCAAGGATTTCTGAAGCAGATGCTGATCCTTCGTTTATAAGCACAACCACTTTCAATTTATTATTAAATATATTGTATCCCTTACTCTTGATTATCTTTGGTTCTTTATTTTTACCAAAATCTTCTGAAACAATAGTCTTGCCTACAGGCAGAAACCAACTAGCGATATCAACTGATGCTTCCAAATATCCTCCTGGATTATTTCGAAGATCAATAATAAGTCTATTTGATTTTGTGTTTATGAATTCCTTTAGTGCAGATTTGAACTCTGTACTAGCTTGCGCAGAGAAATTGTATAAATGAATTATAAATACTCCATCCTTTGTCTCAGTACTAGTTGAAGGGATTTTAACTATACCTCTTACAATTGTTATAACCTCCTCTTTACCTTCTCTATCTATCGTGAGCTTAACAGATGTCCCAGCCTTACCACGGATAAGCTTCACCGCAACATTGGTTGTAAGACCTTTAGCATAAGTATCATCAATTTTTATAACCTTATCCCCCGCCTTCATGCCCGCCTTTTCAGCAGGACTACCTTTAAGTGGTGAGACAACGGTCAGATCACCTTCCTTTGTTTCAACTTCCATACCCACACCTTCGAAGTTTCCATGTATATCCTCTTCAAAACTCTTTAGCTCTTCTGGTGGGAAAAAGGTTGTATAAGGATCACCAAGAGAATCCACAAGTCCACTTATGGCACCATAGACCTTGGCTTCATCAGAAATCTTTTTTGTAGAACTTGCAGGAACAAACTTCTCGTTTATCACATCCCAGGTTTTCCAAAACGCATCAATATTGGCACGCTCTGTAGCACCGATCGCCTGATGCGAACCGCTATCAAAACCGACATAGATACCTAGACCAAAAACTGCTAGGATAACACCAATAATTCCTGCGATTTTTAATTTATTCATAGATTCTTAATATGATATACTCTTAAACTATGGATATCAAGCTAAAAAATACATTATCTGGAAAGGTTGAAACTTTCGTGCCGATAAATCCTGGCAAGGTCTCTATGTATCACTGTGGACCAACGGTTTATAACTACGCACATATAGGAAATCTGCGTTCTTATGTCTTTGCAGACATTATTCGTAGAACATTTGAATACAATAATTATGACGTAAAACAGGTTATAAACATTACTGACTTTGGTCACCTGACTTCTGACGGTGATGAAGGTGATGACAAGATGACCAAAGGACTTCTACGCGAAGGAAAACCACTCACTCTTGAATCAATGCGAGAGCTTGGTCAAAAATATACTGAGGCCTTTGAAGACGATTTAAAGAAATTAAATATTGAACATCCCCATCATTTACCAAAAGCCAGTGATCATATAGGGGAAGATATAAATTTAATACAGAAACTTTTAGATAAAGGATTTGTTTACCAAACTTCAGACGGATTATATTTCGATACTTCTAAAAAACCTGACTATGGCAAGCTTGGAAATATAAATATTGAAAAATTAAAAGAAGGCGCTCGCGTGGAGGCAAATAATGAAAAAAAGAATCCTACAGATTTCGCTGTGTGGAAACTTAATCCAAACTTTGGCTGGGAAGCTCCATGGGGCAAGGGCTTTCCTGGTTGGCATATAGAATGTTCTGCAATGGCCGAAAAGTATCTTGGAGAAACTTTTGATATTCACACCGGTGGAATAGACCATATCCCCGTGCATCATAATAATGAGATTGCTCAATCAGAATCTGCGAATGAAAAGCCGCTTGCAAACTATTGGCTTCATAATAATTTCATAACTATTGATAGTCAGAAAATTTCAAAATCCCTGAGCAATGATATTTACTTAAAGGACTTAGAAGAAAAAAGTATAAATCCCCTAGCCTACAGGTACTGGCTTCTTACTTCACACTATTCATCTCTGGCCAACTTTACTTGGGAAGCACTTTCTGGTGCAAATGAAGCTTATAAAAAAATTATTAGATTCGTTGGAAGTGAAAATATCTCAGAGACAAGTAAATCTCCACTTAGTGAGTCTATTACTGTAAATTTATTTAATGATTTCAATTCACCAAATGCTATTGCTGAGATTTGGAATGTTATGAAAAATAATGATTTTACAAATCAGGAAAAAGTTTCAGCAATTCTCGAAGCTGATAAGATTCTTGGACTAGATTTATTAAATCAAGCAAAAAAACTTTTTGAAGTAATTGAAATCCCAATCGAAGTACAGACTCTAGCCAAAGAACGCGAAGAGGCCCGTAAGGACAAAGACTTCGCAAAATCAGACCTATTAAGGGATCAAATCAATTCACTTGGATATGATGTTAAAGACACTGAAAATGGTCAAACGGTCTCAAAAATCTAGTTTGCTTAGTTATCCCCACCCTATCCACCATTTGTCACAAAAATAGGCTTAAATCGTCTGTTGCAGACAATCCAAAAAGGTAGATAATACATATATGTCGTCTATCCAATCTATTGGTATAAAAATCCCTCCACATTCTATCGATGCCGAGATGGCGGTTCTGGGATCTATTATGCTCCGTCCCGATGTTTTCCATGATGTTCTAGATATTACAAGGGAGGAATCTTTCTATGCTGATAAGCATCGTGTCATCTGGCGTGCAATGCACGAGCTATTTCAGAAGCACGAACCGATCGACCTACTTACGCTCTCTACAAGACTTCGTGAAAAAAACATGCTTGAAGCTATAGGTGGTGCAAGCTACCTAACAGAGCTTACAAACATTGTTCCATCATCAAGCAACGCTATGCATTATGCCGAAATGGTTCAAAAAAAATTTGTTATGCGAAAGCTTATAGAGGCTTCAGAAAACATTGGCACACTCGGCTATGATGAATCACTTGAAGTTGAAGGGATACTGGATAGTGCTTCTAAAAAGCTTTTTGAAGTAACAAACCTTACTGGTAGCGGTAATTTCACGGCCCTATCAGATGCGCTCGAGGAGGCTTGGGAGCGTCTGGATAGACTACATCAGAGCAAGGATGATATTCGAGGTATTCCAACTGGCTTCAAAGCACTTGATAATAAACTAGCGGGTCTACAACGCTCAGACCTCATTATCCTAGCCGCTAGACCATCTTGTGGTAAAACTTCCCTAGCCATGGACATCGTACGTCATGCTGCTATTGCCAATAATCACCCAACGCTTTTCTTCTCACTTGAAATGAGTACCCAGCAACTAGTGGATCGTATGCTTGCCGCTGAGGCAAATGTGGACGCTTGGAAACTACGTACCGGTAAACTAAATGTTGAGACAGAGTTCATGCAGATTCGTGACAAGCTCGAGACATTATCCAAAGCACCAATATTCGTTGATGATCAAGCTGCAAATAACATTATGAAAATGCGCTCAGTAGCTCGTAGACTAAAGATGGAAAAGGGTCTTGACCTCATCGTTGTAGACTACCTCCAGCTCATGGCCCCAACCCAAGTAAAAGCTGGAGACAATGTGGTACAACAGATTACTGAAATTTCTCGCTCACTCAAGCAGTTAGCCAAGGAAATGAATGTACCTGTGCTTGCCCTATCACAGCTATCTCGTGCTGTAGAACAGCGTGGTGGAAGACCAAGACTCTCTGACCTACGTGACTCTGGATCTATCGAGCAAGATGCGGATGTAGTGATGTTTATCCATAAGGAGGAAAAATATGGAGATAATCCAGACCGTGCTACACCAGTTGAGCTTCTGATTGAAAAGCACAGAAATGGTTCAACAGGAACTGTGCACCTGGCCTTCGAAAGCAAGCAATCAAGATTTATTGAAGTCGATCAGAGCTATGTAAACATGAATAAAGATGTAGCATCTTTTTAAACTTACTTTTTCCGAGTACGCTGATTTTCTACTAAAAATCAGCTCAGTCCTCGCGCCGTCGCGCTGTGGAGCCTCTCAAAAGTAAGTTTAATTAGTGTTAAAATACAAATCAAATGGGCCCAATAGACAAACTAACAGAATATTTCATGCATTTTCCTGGGATTGGACCACGCCAAGCCAAGCGTTTTGTGTATCATTTACTTACTCGCGATAAGGAAAGTCTAATTGATATGGCGAACCTAATCCGTGATGTTAAATCATCTGTAAAAATTTGTGAGAACTGTTTCCGCTTTTTTGTAATTAAAAATTCAAACGGAAACGTCTGCAATATTTGCATAAGCGAAAGGAATCATGAACTTCTCATGGTTGTACCTCGCGATAATGACCTGGAACAAATTGAGAAGACGAAAGCATTCAACGGATACTATTTTGTCCTTGGTGGCACATTACCAATTCTTGATAAGAATCCAGAATCAAGGATTCGTATTCGTAATTTAAAGAAAAGAATTGAAAAAGATAAAAATGTTTTAAAGGAAATCATCCTGGCTACCAACCTCAATCCAGAGGGCGAGCACACTATGGACTACATCGAGGAGGAATTGAAACCAATAATTGGTAATCTACCTATCAAAATCTCCCACCTTGGCCGTGGCATGTCGACTGGTAATGAAATCGAATACTCCGACCCCGAAACCCTCAAATATGCCCTCAAAAATAGATTCTAGCTTATTTTATATATGTTTATTTAAAACTGCTTGACAAAGTATATGTATATGCTATACTGTATAGGTAGTTAGCTGAGGTGGTAGATCAATCTCAGTTGGATGCGTAGCTTTCCCTTCCACAGCGAACGGATAGCCCGAATACGACAAAAGTAGGCACCTTGCAAATTAATTCAACAAGTGTAGTCCAATGAAGCAGACTTCATGAAGGGTCGGACTGTAAGCAGAAAATAAGTCTTACATATGTAACCTTCGGGACGCGAATACACTGAGAGATGAGGATCTCTCTACAGCATACATTGACTACTGCTGTAATTAACCTAGATCGGAGATCTAGGTATTTCATTTAAAAAACAATCCTACAAAAAACCACCTAATCAGGTGGCTTTTTATTTATATCAATTTACTCAATCTACTCAAACCATCTCCAAATATAAATAATTTTATTAACTCCATTTCATTCTGAATAAATTTATTGTTTTTTGGATTACCGTCTTTGTAGTAACCATCCTCAAGCCAAGTAGATAGACCAGTTTGTCGTAAACGTAATCTGAGACCTTCAATTAATAATTCTTTGGATATTGGAAAACTTTTCATATATCCGCGAACAAATGGTATTGCATCATTAAATCCCTTATCCTCATTAAATCCAAGTGAAAAACATATATAAAAAATTGATCTAGCTAATTCATAAGCTCTTGGCGAATATTCTGTTTTTTCCCAATCACATATACCTACAATTTCCCTACTATCTTTATCGAACAGTAAGTTACCTGCATGGTAGTCACCATGAATTAATGTATCACTTTCTGGATAACCTATATCTTCCAATTTTTCTAGTGAATCCAACTTCAGATTAATATATGAAATAAATAATTCATCAATAGAATCATGTACATCCTTTCGGATAATCTGATCCTTATAATCATTTAAAATTTTAGTTTTATTTTCTTGCGATGTAATTTTGAATGGATGAATTTTCAAGTTATCTGGAATATTGCTGTTCCCAACTTTGTGTATCTTACCTAGGAGTTCACCCATTCTTTCATAATCTGCATCGATATAAATATGAGATCTATCACTATCAATAAACGGATAAACAGTATAGCAAGCATCATCATAAATAAACTCATGTTGACCATCTGTATCAGTAATTCTACAGATGGCAGGTATACCATTCTCAGACATGAATCTCTCAACATTATAAATATAATTCGATCTTTCCTTTGCCTTACTACGTATACCTTTCAGAAAATATTTACCCTTAATGGTGGCGATTAAAAAATTTTCATTTAATGCACCTTCTTCAATTTTGCTAAAATCTAGCACATCTCCCAGTCCATATTTCTCGGTAATTTTATTTAGAATTTCAATCATTAAATAATACTATCACGTCAAATAAAAAATTCCGAAAACCCTAGAGCTCGCGGAAGATCCACCAAAAGTCCCCAGTAAATCTCAAATTTGGATGGCAAGATGAATGACTGATACCCAGCGTTTCATCAGCCATCTTTTCAAGAACAAGAATTTTCGGAAAATCATGTGGCCTTTTCGATGTTTGGACCGGCTTCATGCCAACGCGTACCAGTCTGTCTGGATAATCCTTATGCTTATCCCAGTTAAGTCTAAGGAAAAGCGCATCATGAGGTAAGCACAATCCAAGGCCAAGTTTCCTTAAAACTTCTTCATCATTAAACTTATCTGGAACATACTTTCCATCTGCCCTTACTTCTGGGGCTGGATCGAGCAGATTAACCAGGTTTCCTAGAACGAAATTACCTCTCCAATCACTTTCTCTGCGTTTCCTGCGTAGGAGTTTTACCGCCCACTCACTAAGCTTCACACCTGAAGCTCGAACATCTTTGACTGTGACTGGTTCATACGGACCAATTCTTTGGATAATTCTTTCAGATAATGGGAGCATACTAAAAGCGAGATTAGCATAATACTTTAAAAAAGCAATTAAAAAACCTCCCAATCAGGAGGTTTTTTGTTTATTAAACTTTAGTTATCTTAACTTTGAAATGAGGCTGTTTGTGGCCGTTTTTCTTGAAATAGCGAGATTTTTGCTTGTATTTGATTACTGTAACCTTTTTGTTTCTTCCAATAGAAGCGATCTCACCCTCTACCTTGGCACCAGATACTACTGGAGCTCCAACGTTTGTAGAATCACCATCCTGAGTTAGCAAAACCTCATCAAAAGTAAGCTTGTCACCTACCTTGAAATCACCCTTGATTTTCTCAATTGTAATGGTATCGCCAGAAGCGACCTTGTATTGCTTTCCACCTGTCTTAATTACTGCAAAATTCATAGTTTCCCTATATTACCTGAAAATAAAAAATATGCAAC
>CAYYLG010000015.1:14716-17640 GCA_964472605.1 uncultured Candidatus Saccharibacteria bacterium
CCTTTACTCCTCCAGTATTTAAATCCCTAGAATTCCAAACACATTTCACATTAGTCGGAATTTTCTTCAGCTCCTCTATGGTATTTGGTTCAATCAAACATTTATCTAAATATTTATTATCTGGTAGCCTACCCACCACTAAACAATAATCCGCACCACAATCAAAAGCTTTTGCCACATCTTCATCTGTAGCATGTATACCCTTGGCCAAAATCGGCTTACTGGTCAACTCTCTCGCTTTTTTAATTAAATTAAAACTACCTCCCCATCTGGGATCAGTATGGACGGAAATCCAATCACCGTAGGTGTTTGCAATTTGAAAGAGTTCCTCCCATGTCTTGTCAGATTTAAATCCAAAGGGTGACTCTATTTTTACTTCCGCAATGAAAATCGGTTTATTCATCTTCCCTCTCCGGCTTATCGATAACAAGGCTATCAATCCCTGGAGCGATGCCTGAGATACGCAAAATATCTTTATCAATTTTCTTCAATTCCTTACCAGAGCTATTGTAGTGGTTAACGGTTGTAGCCAGGGCGTTACCGAGCTTAGAATGATACTCCTCATATCCCTTTATATGCTTACCAAGCTCATCTACACGCTTTACTATGTCCTTAGCCGTTTCCTCTATCTGCATGGCTTTTAGGCCTTGTAAGACGGTCTGGAGGTATGCTAGGAATGATGTTGGTGAGACGATTATTACCTTATATTTGGATGCTGCTCGCTGTATGAGGCTCTCTGTATCTTCATCCTTTAACGCCCCTATCCTATTTACAAGAAGATCATAATAAATTGCTTCATGCGGAATGAACATAAAGGCAAAATCCATCGTATCTTCTGAAGGTTTAATGTATTTAGACGTCTCAACAATTCGATTCTTCAAATCATTCACAAAGAGCTTTTCTAGCTTTTCCTTCTCCGCTTCATTTCTCTCCTCGATAATTCGATTATAGTTCTCGAGTGAAAATTTAGAATCGACTGGAATTATTTTATCTTTAACCCTAACTATCGCATCAACAATATTTCCATCTGCAAAAGCATATTGCATTTGGAAGCTTCCTGGTGGCAAAACATTTTTGAGTAATGTCTCAAGATAATATTCACCGAGTATCCCACGTTGTTTTGGATTCTTCAAAATATCCTGGAGAGATTGGAGCTGATCAGCAAAGCCTACCACCTGTCTGTTAGTCTCATCGAGCTTAGTTAGTCCCTCTGTTACTTCCTTAATTAATTTCGCTGATTCTCCGAATTGATTTCGCACAGCATCATAGACAAACTTACTAGACTCACCGATCTTTTGATCAACTGTCTTTGAGAGATTATTCATTTGATCAAGTAGGAGCCTGAGGCCCTGAGAGTCATCCTTTTTCTCCTCTTTCTGCCCAAAAAGCTTAAATAAAATTACTATATTAATACCAATAACCGCGAGCAAAGCTACTATGAGTACTGAATTTGTCATGATAGAATCATAACATGATACATGAAAATCTAAAGAAAGAGATGGTGGAAGCAATGCGTGCCAAGGAGACTGTGAAGCTCGCTGTGATCCGCAGTTTACTCGCATTATTTCAAAGTGAATTAATTGCTAAGGGCTCAAATGATCCATTCATAAACGATGACGGGGCTATGACCCTGATCAAACGCGCAGTAAAGCAACGTAAGGATTCTATCGAACAATTTGAAAAAGGTGGGCGCCCAGAACTCGCTGAGACAGAGAAAGCAGAGCTCGTAATCCTCGAAGCTTACCTCCCCGCCCAAATGTCTCTAGATGAGATTAAAAAAATTGCTGAAGTAAAGAAAACTGAACTTGCTGTAACTGACAAATCAAAACTCGGGATACTTGTTGGTGCTGTAATGAAGGCAACCTCAGGACAGGCTGATGGAGCTCTGGTAAAGAAAGTTGTGGAAAACTTATTTACATAATATTATTTTAATTGTATAATTTTAATTGGAAACGATGATTAATCCTGAACAAAACATAGGAATAAGCCATCATCATGATTCTGACCCTTTCCCGCCTTCGTTGGTTAACGACGCTCTTGATACCGTCCTCAAGGAAATAAATGGGGATATGAAAAGGTTTGGTCTAGTTAGCACCAGAATTGCAAAATCATTAGTCAACGAAGCCGAAGTTGACGATATGGTTCATGCGATTTCAAGAGTGGCCCAGCACAGAAAGAAAATGAAAGAGGAGTCCAAGAGAATAAGTAAATCTGCTGATGCTATGAAGGTCGTATCAAAGAGAGGTGATCCGAATTTTGATGATGAGATTGACACAGACTTAGTTATGCGTGCACGAAATGGTGATGTGGATGATGAATCCCTCCCTTCCGTTGCAAACGTCAGTGACTAGGTTTTTTATTTTGTTTAAACTGTCTTTTGCCAAATCCTAAAAAAATGTTATATTTCTCCTACATGGCCCTATCGTCTAACGGTTAGGACGGAGCCTTCTCAAGGCTCAAATCGGGGTTCGATTCCCCGTAGGGTCACAAAATTTTGTAGGTAAATTTTGTGATGAAAAAACACACTTACCCAGTGTGTTTTTTCAGAATCGAAAGCCGGAGCGCGATAATGCGAGGCGGGGTCGCGAACAAAACTAGCTGGTTTTGACTTGTGACCGATTCCCTTTCGACGGAAAGCAAATTATTGTGGCTGACAAGAGTCACGAATTAAATTTACTTCCTTTCCCAAATATCTTCTTGCCTTACAAGTAATTCCTTAGCTCTAGCCGGTTCTGCCATAATTTCCTTAACGATCTTTTCCATACGAGAACCCTGAGAACCCTTCACCAGCACCAAGTCCCCTTTTGCAGTTTTCTTATGTACATAATCCCCTGCCTCATTTGAGTGTTTATATGAATGGATTTTTCCGTGATGCATATGAGCTTCCTTAGCTCCATGAGCAAAGTCTTCTGCACGCAATCCAA
>CAYYLG010000016.1:0-17435 GCA_964472605.1 uncultured Candidatus Saccharibacteria bacterium
GCAGGACTTGTGGTGCCGATTCCAACTCTGTTATTTTCTTTATCAATATAAAGCGTCCCTTCATCTATTGATGAAATATTCTCCCCGACATCACCAACAGTAAGTCCGCTGTCATATATCCTCTCAACCTGCTTTGTTAAAAACTTTTTTGTAACTTTTTCTTCACCAAGATCAGATGGTTTCAAACTTGCAACATACGCATATAGACTTGAAGCGAAATTATTTATAAGTGCCTCAACTTCATTTCTGCTTACTCCACTATAACTATACGTAATTGGTTGTATTGGGTTACTAGTCTCATAATTCTCCTCAGTAATGTTATTTTCGTAATTTATATTCTGTATATCTGTGTTAACTACTGGCGGAACAAAATTATTTACCTCATCACTCTTTATTTCAATATTTTTATTATTTAAATTATCTTTTTCAAAAAAAGTTCTGTATAGAAAATCACTAAAATTATCCAAAATATCTCTCGCAATAGTTGTAACATTGGCCACCATACTTTTGGCTTTGTTTACATTTTCAATATTCAATGTAAGGCCAGCGTGTGCAGGTATCGGAAGCATGGAAAAGGCAAGCGCAAACACACTTACAATCAAAACAACACGCAATTTATTAATGCGCCTTTTCATAGCTAAATTATACTAGAAAAAACAGTATTTTTTATATTATCCTGTTGATAAATTATGGTATGATTCATACCAATCAAACCTCCATGAAAGCAAGTATCTGTATACCAACATTAAACGCAGAAAAGTACATTGAACAATTGCTTAGAAGTATCCTCGACCAGCATGAGCAAAACTTTGAAATCATAATTTTTGATTCATCATCTACTGATAAAACAGTTGAGATTATTAATTCATTTAAAGACAAAAGATTAAAACTGTTTTGTATTGATAAAAAAGATTTTGGACATGGGAAAACTAGAAATCTTATGGTGGAAAAATCATCTGGTGAATTCATTATATTTTTAAGCCAAGATGCGTTACCGATAGGTAATTCTTGGCTACACAATCTAATAAATACAAATATAGAAAAAGATGTTGTTGCTTGTTTTGGTCGACAAATAGCTTACCCAGATTCAAAGATATTTGAACATTTCTTTAACAGATATCATTACTTACATAAATCCTATGTTGTAAAACCAAATCAAAAACCTAGTATTAAAGAATTTTTTTTCTCTAATGCAAGCTCCTGTTTTCTTAGAAAAGCTTTAGTAGAGATGCCTTTCAGGACAGATATACCAACAACCGAAGATCAAGCGTGGATATATAAAGCACTAAAAAATGGTTTCAAAATTGCATACGCAGGAAACTCAATAGTACTTCATTCTCATAATCACAACTACAAAGAACTCTGGCTTAGATACTTTGATTCAAGTGTGTCATTATCAAAGATTTTGGGTGTAAGGTTTTTCATATATTCAACCAGGGCCTCTGGTTTTCTGTTTAAGGAACTGAGGTTCATATACCAAAACCACAATAGTTTAGTGATCGAGTGTATATTTAGAAACATTGTCAAAATCTCCGCTGTTTTATTTGGAATAATATTTGTAATTAAAAGTAACCATCAAAAACAAAGTAAATTATCTGCCGGAAAAAAGCCTGTCGTAAATAACATTTAAACCATTTGACCACTGTTCATTGGTCAAATCCTCTGCTGATTTATTCCAGATATCCAAAAACTCATCCTTATTAAAGGACTCAATATTTATAATCGAACCAATAAAATACATATTATTTTCGAGACTCGCATGCCTTACAAATAACCTATGGAAAACCGGGCGACTAATCGATTCTATAGAAACAAAATCATTATCAAACTTTTTATGTATATAATTTATAACAACCATAGATAACAAAAATGTTAGCATTGCTTTTACAATTGTTACCAAATTGTCAAAATCTAGGTAAAGGAATTCTCTCCCTAAAACCATAAACCAAGTAACCGGATTTATGTTTTGTATTGTGTGCAACACACTACCATTCACCGGTACTATAAAAACTGGACTCATCAATATAAGTCCCTGCATAGAAAAAATAAGAATTTTTTCTATATCTCTAAACTTCTCTCCGAAAATAGCAAAAAACAACATCATTAAGTAAGAAAAGACTAAAAATGCTAAGTAGATAAATAACAACAAAACGAAACCAATAAAAGAATTTTTGAATATAAAACAAATTATTAGCACAAGGACTATATCTGGGATAGACCGTAAAACAATCTCCATAAAATATGCCATTGATACAACTGATTTTGGTAATCCAATCTCGAGTATGTTCAAATTATGACCGTGAAATATTCTAGCTGATCCAACTATAGATCTCCTTACAACAGAAAAGAACATTAGCCCTAACGCAACAAATAAGACATACGGTATCGCTTTTATGTAGACTATATGACCATGCAACAAGAGTAGTGCTACAAAATACAATAATGGTTCGATTAATATCCAAAAAACTCCAAATTTATACTGTTTAATCTCCCCGGCTATTCTAAGCCTTGCTAAAGCCCATGATTGCATTAACATCATTTTATTAGTATATCAATTGTATCGCTCCTTTTCCCCTATTATAATGCGGGCAACATGGATAAAACCTGTATTCTGATACTTGGTATGCATAGAAGCGGGACTTCACTAATTTCCGGTATACTTTCGAAATGCGGTGTTGACTTTAATCTACCTGTGTTTCCTATTCAATTTGACAATCCAAAAGGCTTTTTCGAGCATATTGATATATACGAAATAAACGAAGAAATTTTATCCTCTCTAGGGTCATCCTACGATGATGAGAAACCCCTTCCAAGTGATTGGTTACATGGAATCGATAAAGAGCTGTTTAAAAATAAGATTAAAAATATAATTTTACGTGACTTCTCGTCATCTAAATTATTTGCAATTAAAGACCCTAGGATTTCTCTTTTACTTCCAATATATATTGAGGTTTTTTCTGAACTAAATATTAAAATCAAGATTATAGTTACCGAAAGACCTATTAACCAGATAGTCGCCTCTCTACAAAAAAGAAATAACTTTTCCGAATTAAAGTGCTTACAGCTATCTAAAAAATATATATATGCAATTGAATCTTACCTATACAAATACAACTACATACGAGTAAAGATGGCTGATACCTTGGATAATCCTAGTAAAGTAATTCGTGATATAAAAGAGCAATTTAAAATCGATATAAAAGACGATCATGAGGTGTTTAAATCTATAGAAAAATTTGTATCCAATGATCTAGCTCATAATAGGATATCTGAAATTGATTATTTAATCAGCAAGAATGAAATGATTGATAAACTTAATAACGATATCCAGACTTCAAACCATAAGTGGTCAGACCTCCTTGCAGAGCAAAACGATAAACACCTGGAAGAAATCGAGGAGCTTAAAAATGAATTGAAAGCAAAGGAAAACAAATCAATACTGGATGAAAATATGATACTAGAATTAAATAGTAGTGTGGAAATAGAGAGGAAAAATATCTTTTTGATGAATGAAACCATCAGAGAGCTTTCAACCACTAACTCAAAGCAAAGTGATCTACTATACAATTACCTGAGTGAGTTAGAAAAAAAACAAGGTGTAGAATTGTCTCTACAGAACGAAAAAGCTGAAAGGCATAATCTATACCTCAAGCTCCAAGAAAGTAATGAAAAATTAAAAATAGCTGAAACACACCTAAACAATATAACTAGAAGTATAACCTGGAGACTTGTTGGTATGTATGAGAAAATACTTGGATTTATACTCCCCCATAACTCAAAACTAAGACACCTATACAATCATCTTATATTTATAATCAATAAACACTCTTCATCTGACAAATTTAGCAATAAAGACAAAGTTTCGGAAAATAAAAAAAAATATAAAAATGTAGATATTGTATTTATAAATCATGAAGAGACTAGAACCGGAGCTCCAAGAATCCTATTCAATATAGTAAAATATTTTAAAAAACAAAATAAATCTTCTTTCGTAATAATCTCAAAAAACATTGGTGGTATGCATGAGGAATTTCAAAAAGAATTTTCTGAGCATATCTGCTACCCTGATGATGAAATAAACGAAAGTAACAAATTAAAAAGGGCCGAACTTGCACTAAAGATGCTTAGCCCAAAAATTGTATACATTAATACAATAGTCCCCTTCGAATATGCCATTGCAGCAAAAAAAATGGGTATTAAGGTAATAATACATGTCCATGATTTAGCAAGTGGTTTTAGAGCGGTGTTTGGAAAAAATATAAAACAATTTTCAGAACTTGCAGATAAATATATTGCAGTTTCTGAAGAGTTAAAGAATTATTTGATCAAGGAGGTTGGTTGCAATGAGGATAAAATATGTGTAATCAATGAGTTTATTGATGAAAAATACATAAATAACTTTCTCAAACAAAAATCAATTTCGTCGATAAGGGACTCCCTGGGTGTAAAACCTGACCAAAAACTCATCCTTGGTGCTGGAACATTCATACACAGAAAAGGTGCAGATGTTTTTGCAAAAATCGCATCCCTTGCTAACAAAAGGTACCCAAATAGATACGTTTTTGTCTGGGTTGGAAGAGAACCAAATCCTTATGACAAATTAAGATTAGGTAAAATTAATGATGAAAGTTACATACATATAAGTGAAACTGATAATCCATATGTTTACATTAATGCATCAGATGTATTCCTTATGACATCACGTGAAGATCCGTTTCCGCTGGTTGTACTAGAATCGCTAACTTTGGGTGTACCGGTAGTGGCATACAAAAATGGTGGTGGCGCACACATTGCGATTAACTCTGCTGGGTATATAACAGGGTCCCTAAACCCCGAAGAATTTTTAAATGGAATAGTAGAAATCACGAATAAAGGTAAGAATTATGAAAAACTTCGTGAGAAAGCTAAAAAAAGAGGTGCTTTGTATGAATCAAAGACAATCTTACCACTTATATTGAGTGCAATTGAAGAAATCAATAATTTGGATCCTGAAAAAAAGGTAAGTATAATTATTCCTAGCTATAATCATGAAAAATACCTAAGAGAATCAATAGAATCTGCATTATTACAAACATATTCAAACACAGAAATACTAATAATTGACGATCATTCAAGCGATAGTTCACCAGAGATCATCTCTGAATACATTGAGAAATACCCAACAAAAATCAAAAAAATTATAAAACCCATCGATAAAAAAGGTCTCGCGTCATCATATGAAATAGCGTTCAAGGAGGCCTGTGGTAGATATATCACCATTCTTGAATCTGATGATGTTTGGGATAAGAACCATATTAAAAACCTACTAATACCTGTTGTTGAAAGTAACTCGATCGTGCTTGCATATTCAGATCCTGTCTTGTTTTCAAATGACAATTACCTAATAGACAAGAAAAGACGGGAGATAAATAATGAAAGATCAGGACAATATTTTAAACACGGTATAAATAATATGTCAGAAAAGTTCAAAAAAACAAATCCAATCCTAACCATGTCATCTATATTGATTGATAAATGTTTCTTGGATGGTATTAATTTCTCTGAAAAATTTGGACCTTGGTTCGATTGGTATCTATATAGAGAATTGTCAAAAAAAGGACCTTTCTTTCATAGTCCAAACAAAACTGTAAAATGGAGACTGCATACTGAGAGCTATAATCATATAACATGTTCAGATCAAGAAAAACTTAAACTACAAAAACAGATAATGGACACTGTTTAGCTGAAGTGTAGTGAGAAAATAATTCAATATCAATTTTATTTTTACTTTCCAACTCTTTTCTTTTATCTTCTGATTTTATTGAGTAATAAATAGTCGACACATTCTCCCTATAATCACCCATTGTTGCTTTGAAATGATCATATAAAAACTTGACCTGATTATCAAAAAAATCAGTATCTCCAACAAAATAAAATCTGGATAAAATCTCTTTAGCTCTATTCAAATCTTTTATGCTAAGGGGTTTATTTAAATAATACCCATCAAAATTATTTACTAAAAATTTAGTTATAAAATTACTTAGTATCTCATTTTTTTCTACAAATGTATCAAAATCAATTATATTTTGATTTTCATCTACCACCTTTGGTGTGTGTCCTCTCTTTGAGTTATTATCATAATCAGTCCTACAATAATTATAATGAGATACGAGCCTTGAGATAGGATTTCTTAGAAATGTCACGTACCTACATTTTTTCTTAAAAAAGTGATGGATACCATAGAAAACATTATGACCATAGATAAATTTTATTTTATTTTTATCTTCCTCACTTATTGATGCTAAATACCTTAAAATATCACCTTTTTCTTTAAAACCATCTGGAGTAAAGTATAGACCAAGATATTCTTCAGGTTTTAAAGATTTGTTAATATCCCGAATCAAAGTAGATCCTGCACATTTGGGTATGTGTAGAAATATATAGATGAAATCCATGTATGTAGATTATACCTAACCAAGTTTCTTTACAAAAAGCTCTCTCAGGATTCCCGGATTAGCACTTCCCTTTGTCTCCTTCATAGCTTGTCCAAGGAGAAATTGCAATGAAGCAACCTTACCTGCTTTGTATTCCAAAACCACTTTTTCATTATTTACGATTATAGTATCGATAACCTTTTCCAAAGCACCAGTATCGCTTACTTGTATTAGACCTTTTTCATTTGCAATCTGCTCTATTGTCTTACCTTCATTTTCTTTCAGTGTTGTATATAGCAAGGCATCCTTTGCACCACGTGATGAAAGTTTATTGGACCTTATAAATCCAACTAGTTCAGAAATTAAATTTGAATCTGGAAACACCTCAAATTCAGCCTTCTGTGATAATCCAGCAAGATCTACAGCAATATAATTTGAAGCTAATTTAATACTTTCTTTATCATCATTTAAACTACTAATTACCTCATCAAAATATTTAGAAAATTTAATATTATTCACAAAGAATTCTACATGCTGAGATTGAAGTCCTAGGTCAGTATATTTAGTTCTCTTCTCCCATGGTAATTCTGGTAAAGATTTTCTGATGTTCTCTTCTGAAAATTCAGATAATAGACTAAGTTTTAATTTTGGTAAATCTGGATCTGGAAAATACCTATAGTCATGAGCATTCTCTTTACTTCGCTGGCTAAATGTCACACTCCTGTCCTCATCCCAACCACGAGTTTCCTGATTTATCTCCTCTCCCTTTTCCAACATTGCAATATGACGAGCCATTTCAAATTCGATCGCCTTTTCTACAGCTTTAAATGAATTCAGATTCTTTACCTCAACTTTGGTACCAAATTTGTTTGGATCTTTAGATACAGAAATATTGGCTTCTACACGCATCTCACCTTTTTCTAGGTTTGCTTCACCTGCACCAAGATATTGAAGTAGTAGCTGAAACTCTTTACCAAAATCAGCTGCCTCCTTAGCACTCCTTATAACCGGCTCCGTCACAAGCTCCATAAGTGGCACACCAGCACGATTATAATTCACTAGTGAGTGATCACCTTGATCATGGATAGAAGTCCCTGTATCCTCTTCTAGATGAATTCTGGTGAGTTTAACTCCATTTAATTCCCCACCTGAAACAACTGGATATTTGTATTGAGATAACTGATATCCCTTTGGGATATCTGGATAAAAATAGTTCTTTCGATCAAATTCAGTAAAATCCCTAGAAATAGTTCCACCGAGTGCTGTACCCACTTGAACAACCTTCTTAACCGCTTCTTTGTTTATAACAGGCAAAGTCCCTGGATGCGCCATACACACTGGGCAGATGTTTACATTTGGTCTCGTCTCATCTGGGTCATTCTTACATCCACACCACATCTTACTTTTTGTAGCGAGTTCAGCGTGTATTTCAAGCCCAACTGTTAGTATGTATTTATCCATAAAATATCAGTAAATATAAGTTAATTCAAATATTAAGTAAAGCCTTTGAAATGAGAGCGATAATGTCAATTTCTTTGTAACATCCTGCTAATAGGTCATAAATTTTATCTTCTATCTTGAATCCATTGCAGTGCATCAAAAGCCCTAAATATGAAGGTAGAACTTTTTCAATTTTTTCTTTATCATCATTTTTAATTAATATTCTAAGTTTTTTTAAGATTCTATTTTTTGTATTGGTTCTCAAAACATTATGGTGCGGAAATACTACATATCCCAAAAAATCTATCCCTTGTGATACTTTTCTAATGGATATTTTATTTGGATGAAGGATCATTTTTAAATTTACGAATAAAAATTCATTGATTTCACAAACGAACTCCTCTAGCCTATTTCTATCGCTGTCTATAATAATAAAATCATCGCAATAGCGGATGTAATATTTTGCTTTTAGACCATGCTTCACAAACTGATCCAATTCATTCAGATATACATTAGCAAAAAGTTGGCTGGTAACATTACCGAGCGGCAATCCTGAATCCAAACTCTTAGAAAAGCTATCCAGTATAGAGGTTATTAGCAAAATTGTATTTTCATCCGATATTTTTCTCAGAATTATTTTAAGTAAAATTTCATGGGAAATAGAATCAAAAAATTTCTTTACATCACATTTTAAAACATATGCAGGTTTTCTATGATTTTGCGTCGATTTTCTCAGAAATGATCCTAGTCTTAACACGCCTTTGTGCAGACCCTTATTGTCCCTGCATGAATAAGAATCATGGATAAAATGTCTGTCAAAAACTCCATAAAGATTTCGATATACTGCCTGATATAAAACCCTGTCTCGAACCGAAGCTTTGTGTATGTGGCGCAGTTTTGGGTCTTTGACATAAAAAGCTGTATAATCATCTGGTTGCCAAGTTTTATTTATTAAATCCTTGTGCAACCTAAAAATATTATCCTCCAAATTCAATGAAAACTGCTGAATATCTTTTTTCTTTTTCTTACCACATTTAAATTCATACCAGGCTTCAAACAAATTATGCAAAGAGACAATCTCCTCAAAAGTACCCCCCCCCCCCCGCAATTCCGGTCGCTCCGATTGTTTTGCATATCACGGAATTATATAAGGAAATATATAAAACAAGTAGCAAGGTAGCTAAAGTACATAGATTCGGTATCTGGCAACAAACTGAAGAGATCGCCTTACATTCTCTGAGACTATCGCTCACCGCTTCTCTGGCAAGTAAAGAATCTAAATTTATTCCAATCAGAGAATTACGTCTTCATATAGAAATATTAAAACATCTGATCAGACTTTGTCTGGATATTTTTGTCATAGAGCAAAAACGATATATCTTACTTCAAGAGAAACTTCAAGAAATCTCTAAAATGTCCTTAGGGTGGGAAAAATACGCAAAATAAAAGAGACTCACTCGAGTCTCTTTTATCCGAACTTTCTGCACGAGCCCCGTTGTCGTCGTTGGAGTTGTCGGCATTGCACCAGTTGATGTTGAGCTTGCCGTTGTCGGGATTCCAATAGACGTTCGGAACGTTACCGTCCGAGTTACGTGAGCCTCGATGCTATCCTCTGTCATCTATATCACTAATAATCTTTTACAAAATTATCTGAGTTACTAGTCCTCGCTAGCGAAGTATTGAGCCTTGATGCGATCTCGCTCAAGAACACAAGATAGGCAGGTTCTTACGGCAAACCGATATTCATTTTATTAAAACAAACCGATTATAGTAGCCAACATTATTATACAAAGTTTTAAGAAGAATTAAAAAAATCACCACCCTGCTTGCGCAAAGGTGGCGATGTTGCGTCCGTTGTCACGGACGAGGATTCAAGGTTAGAGGTGCAAGGATTACCCGGTAACCTGCACTGCACGAGCCCCGTAGTCGTCGTCGGAGCTGCCGGCATAGCACCAGTTGATGTTGAGCCAGCCGCTGCCGGGATGCCAATAGACGAACGGAACGCCACCGTCCGAGTAACGCGAGCCTGCGCAGATAGTGACACCTTTAATGTCCAGATGTTCACCTGTGAAGTGGAAGTAGAAGAGCTCCAGAAGGAGACGCTCGAGGAGCGTCATTGTCGGGAGTTTCGGATTCTTCTTCGCGATCTGTGCGGCCGAGGTGTTGCGGAGGTCATTGTCGGGTTCGACTTGATCACGGACAGTGATAGCGTAGTCGTGGTCAGCGGTGCGTTCGTTGGTCGGCACTGCCTCGTCGAGATCATTGTCGGTGTAGCGATACACCTTCATCTTGGTCTTGAGAGCTTTGATGACCGCTTCGATGGTAATACCCTTTTTCACGACGACTAGCCAGCCGAAGCCGGTGGTTGCAGCCGGAAGAGGCATCTCATCATACCCAGCTTTCTCGAAACCAAGCACTTCCTCATACAACTGCTTCCACTTAACCAGCTGACTCACCGTATCGGACGGGATGCTGTGCTTGGGAGCGGGGGCCGGTGCCGGTTCAGTGTTGGCACCGTTGTTGCGAGTCCGAATAGCCTCACAGGCTAGACGGATCGCTTCTTCGGTGTTCTCGATAGCCCATTGGGCATCTTCGTTGGAGAGGACGGAAAAGCCCTCTTGTTTGCTCACGATTGACCCTGCGAGCGCGGGGATCTGTTGTTTGGTAGCCATGACGGCGTATCCTTTCATTTACAGTTGTGTTGACGCTGTGAGTTTCAATCTTCGGATATCCTACTGATTGTTTCTCTTGGTTACAGGATCTTTCACCTTTCACCACAGCAGAGAAAGCTCTTAAAAGCCCTCTATGCCATGGTGAAAAACCTTGATTTTTAAAGAACTTAAACCATATTATATCATACTTATTCCCACTTTGTCAAATGGTAAAATCTGAGCATTATTTAACTAGAGTTAAGAGGTTTTTGGTAAGCTCTTTTACTGAATTATCATCAAGCACCGTAACACTTAAAATATTTTTGTTTTTCCCTGCCTTGCCGGCAGGCAGGTTCTTTAGAATTTTTATTTTCTCTTCTAATTCATCCCCTGTTGTTGTATCGGTTTTTGTTATGAGAACAACCTCTTCCTTCTCTAACATTTCTGCATCGTATGACTTCAATTCTTCACGGATAATATCGTAAGACTTTGCAGGATCAGTCTCCTCAGCAGAAATACAATGCACAAGCATTTTAGTTCTCTTTACATGACGAAGGAATTTCTGTCCCAATCCTTTACCTTCTGAAGCGCCCTCAATAAGCCCAGGAATGTCAGCAATTATCGTTCCATACATATCCCCTAGGTTTGGTTCGAGAGTTGTGAAGGCATAGTTTCCAATCTTTGCCTTAGATCTAGTCAGAACATTTAAAAGCGATGACTTGCCGGCATTTGGGAAACCAATAAGCCCTATGTCAGCCACAAGCTCTACCTCAATATCTAAATCATATTCCTCACCAAGCTTTCCTGGTGTAGATTCCTTTGGAGTAACATTCGTTGATGCTTTGAAATGCTCGTTCCCTAAACCACCTCTTCCTCCCTTTGCCACACACTCTACCTGATCAACAGAATCAAGCCTATAAACATCTCCAGTCTGAACATTGGTTACAACTGAACCAATTGGCAACTTTATCTCAATTGATTCTCCATCCTTACCATCTCTTGACCAATTTTCTCCAGGAGCACCGTTATGTGCAGTAAATTCTTTAACCTGTCTGTAACTCCCAAGCACACCCAGGTCAGATACTGCTCTTATGAAAACATCTCCACCCTTTCCACCATTTCCTCCTCCAGCACCAGCTTTGTCTCTACCCTTCTCATGTTTCCAACGGACAACACCGTCTCCACCTTTTCCTGCTCTTATATGAAGTTTTATTTCATCAATAAATGCCATTTAATTAAATTAAAATCTATTAATTATTAAGTGCTTTCTTTGCTAACTCTATTGCACCTTCTTTACTACTGGCCACCGCCAGAAATAAATTTCTGTGACAAAAGACAGCATCACTTACTCCTGTAATCTTTTGTAATTCTTTATCAGTTTTACCTCCCCAAGATTTGGGAAAATCTTTCTTATTTTTAAATGAATGTATTTCTTCTCTTTGAGCCTCAACATTCCACTTACCATTATAAGGACGGATAACGTAAAGTGGTTCCGGATAATTCGCCAAAACCTCTCTTGATGGATAATTGTTGTCCAAAATAATAAGCCTCTTGTCCTCTGCTTCTTCATATGCCGTTTGAACAAATCGTTCAGCCTCTAAACGATCCCTTTCCTTGGTTATTAGACGTGAAAGTATTTTCTTTGCCAAATTAACGCACTCGATAAAAACTTCGTCTTGTTTTAAAACATCTTCTTTCCACGTTGCATTAAAAACATGGATCATACTTGAAACACTAAATTGATGTAATTTGTATTTTATTGATCGAACAATCTCTATACCATTATCCTCCGCATCAATTGGAGCCACGATCTCTTTATCGATCTTATCAACTATAGTCTGATTACCACAAAGAGTTAAACCGTATTTTTTCCAAACGAGACCAAATGATGCATAAGGAATTCCATTTTTTCTTTTCCCTGCACCTTTTTCTTGATGATGATCAAATCTATCTTTCATTTCATCATAGATACCACCCACATCTACCGCCATATCAGCTGTAGCGATAGTTACTGCATCTCTCGATCTACAAACCTCCATTTCATTTGCAAAGGTAAGTGAAAGCGTAGCAATAGCAAAAACATCATCAGCATGGAACGTTCCGTTATGTGTTACAACTTTCTTGATCATACTATTTTCCGTGACACTTTTTATATTTTTTTCCTGAGCCACATGGACAAGGATCATTTCTTCCAACCTCGTCTTTACTTTCCTTACTAAATGAGGTCTGACTATCAACTTTTGCAACCTCTTGCTTCATACGATCCTCCTCGGCCTTAAATGCATCTGCAGAAAGCTTAGGTACTAGCTCAGAAATCTGATCCTGTATACCCTGCTCCATCTCCTTATACAAACGCAATCCCTCACGTTTATATTCTGTAAGTGGATCATGCTGACCATATGCACGAAGATTCACACTTTGACGCAAATAATCCATGAGTTCCAAATGCTCAATCCAGAATGTATCGATAACCTGGAGAAGAAGTCTTCTGAAGGCGCCTTTAATATCTTCTGGTACAGAATTTTCCTTACCTATTGCAAGCCACTCTTTATTCAATTGCTCTGCATCACCCAAAAGAATCTTCATTCTCCTCTCATACATAAATATACGCTGAAAATTTAAAACATTATCGAATTCAAGAACATGTTTTCTTGAATCAAAATGAAATCCTTCAATTTTCTTTTGAGCAGATTCTATAGAACGTGATACGAGACCATTCTCAATCGGCTCATCCTCAGGTATACCAAGCTTACCCATAACACTTTTAACCATATCTGATGCAAAAACACGCATCAAATCATCTTCCAAAGATACATAAAACCTGGTCTCACCTGGATCACCCTGTCGACCAGATCTACCTCTAAGCTGATTGTCTATACGACGAGCTTCATGACGTTCAGTACCGATCACATATAATCCACCGAGATTTTTAACTTCATCATATTGATTTTGATTCGCCCCAACACCACCAAGCTTGATATCTACTCCGCGACCAGCCATGTTTGTCGCCACAGTTACTGCACCGATTTTTCCTGCATTTGCCACTATCTCAGCCTCACGTTCATGGTTTTTAGCATTCAACATCTCAAATTGAACTCCAGCACGCTTTAAATAATCTGAAAGTAATTCATTTTTCTCAATTGAAACAGTACCGATTAATACTGGCTGACCCTTTGCCTGCAACTCTTTTACTTTTTTACCCAAAGCAACAAACTTTCCATGTTCTGTTTGGAAAATTAAATCCTCTTTATCGATACGTGCAATATCTTTATGAGTTGGTACAACGATAGTATCGAGCCCATATACTTTTTGAAATTCCTCTTTTGAGGTTAATGCTGTTCCAGTCATACCAGAAAGCTTTTTATATAATCTAAAATAATTTTGATACGTGATAGAGGCATATGTTCTAGATTCTTCACGGGGTGTTATACCTTCCTTTGCTTCAACAGCCTGATGCAAACCTTCTGACCAACGTCGTCCTGGTTGCATACGCCCAGTAAATTCATCAACAATGATCACTTCTCCGTCCTTCACAACATAAGCCTTATCTTTTTTAAATAACGCCTTAGCACGAACAGCATTTTCTAAATGATGAACATATTTAACACCTTTTTCAGTATAAATATTTTCAATGCCTAAAATTTTCTCTGCCTTCTCAATACCCTGATCCGTCATTGCAATAGATCGAAACTTTTCATTAACTGTAAAATCCTCTCCTTCATTCATTTGTCTCGCAACATTTGCAAAAACTGGATATAAATTCTCTGCCTGATTATGTGGTGCAGATATAATAAGAGGAGTTCTAGCCTCATCGATCAAGATAGAATCTATTTCATCAACAATTGCATAGGCGTGACCTCTTTGACGAAGCCTAGCGGGATCGTATTCAATATTGTCGCGAAGGTAATCAAATCCGAATTCACTATTTGTTCCATATGTTATATCTGCATTATAAGCATCTTTTCTAGTACAAGGTCTGAGGAAATCATAAACAATCCTGTATGAAGCAACCTCATCACGCATTTTATCTTCCTCTTTATGACTAGGGTCGTACAGATACGATGATTCATTATTTACAACACCAAGTGATAAGCCAAGTGCAGAATAAATTTGACCCATCCACACAGCATCACGACGAGCAAGATAATCGTTTACAGTTATAACATGTACGCCCTTTCCAGAAAGTGCATTCAAATAGACAGGTAAAGTCGCAACCAATGTTTTACCTTCCCCTGTACGCATTTCTGCAATATTTCCATGATGAATTATTGAACCTCCAATAATTTGAACATCATAATGCCTTTGTCCAAGTGTTCTTTTTGAAGCTTCACGAACAACAGCAAAAGCCTCCGGCAAAATCTCCTCAATAGCACTACCGGAAGCAAGCTTACCCTTGAAATAAGCTGTTTTAGATTTGAGCTCTAGGTCAGACAGTGATTTCAGGGAATCTTCATACCCATTTACCTCCCCCAATATTGCCTTATGGCGCTTCAAATCATCTCCCTTTAGCCAGGATAGAATATTTAACATAGAAAAGCATTTTACCACAAAAACACAAAAACCGCCTCTTTTACGATGCGGTTTTTGTGTTTTCGAAAGGAGCGATTAAGCTCTCTTCTTTGTAGCCTTCTTCTTTGTTGTCTTCTTCTTTGCTACTTTCTTTGCCTTCTTTTTTGCTGCCATTGCTTTAGTATTTCATTTTTGATTCTTTATCTAAAGAACTTTTTTATTTGAATCAAAAACTACTTGTTACTATTAAGAAAAGTTTTAATTTAAGTGACCAACTTAACAAAACTTCTTCGTATATAATTATCGCGCGATAAAAATATATTCACAATATTTTTTTTGAAAATTGTGTGGATAACTAAAAAATAATTTTTACTAAAATATTTTTAAATTTTAATTTTTAGAAAATAATTTTTAACATTATTTAAAAAAAGATTATTCAAAATATCAAATATAAATATATTTATATAATTTAAAAAACTCCTTCCGGAGTTTTTTTGTTCCATCCAAGATACGCGAACGGGTGCGAAACTCCAACAAATATCATTTTGTGAGTGCAGCCGTCCGCGTATCCTAGAAAGAAACTTATACAAGTATATCAAAATATTTTTAGTATGCACCCATATAAAACACAAAATCCGCCAGAGGCGGATACTATGCGATATTTGTTGTAGGAGCTACGCACTAGTAGCACTCACCTAGGTAGTATAGCATCCACAAGCTATTTGTCAATAGGGTTTCTCCCCGCTTTAATCTCACCTATCAGGTAATCAGCTTGCTTCCTAAATTCTGGGACTGAATTTGCAACATCTTCAATTGTACTTATTGCCTCATTTCTTTGTCCATTCTGTAGATAAGCAGCGGCTAAAGAAATCTTTAACTGAGGTTTATTCGGATTATTTACTAAAAGATTCTCAAATATTTTTACAATCAAATCAAATCTCTTAATTTTTACCAGAAACTCAACATATTTCTGATCAATCAACTTTTCATCAGGAACCGTTTTAATAATCTCAAACGCTTCAGTAGTTTTACCTGAATTAATTAAACTCGTAGCATATAAAATCGCAGGTTCAGCAAAACTTTTATCCAACTCATATGCCTGCTTTAAATAATTCTCTGAGGATTTATTATCCTTTAATACAGAATATGCATTAGCCAATGAAAACAATATTGTTTGTTTTGCTGGAGATAATTCATGAGCTTTTTTAAGATAAACTACTGCATCTGTCGGTCTGCCTAGACTGAGTAAATGTATACCGTAAAATAGGTTAGCTCTAGCATCGAGAGGTTCTCTCTCTGCCTCCTCTTTAAGGCGTCCAACTGATAGCTCTGTAAAGTTATTTGTTGTTGTGGCACCAATATTTCCTTTCGCAACTTGAGTTGAAATATTACTCAACTGCTCCCCTGATTCTCTTTTACCAAAAGTATCTCTATCTATAGATGACTTAAAATATTCATAACTTTTCTTTATGTAGAGCTCCTTATCCTTATCAGTATCTGAAGCTGCTCTAGCATAACTAATGCCCATAATAATGTCTGAACCAGTTTTATACTGTGAATAATTTAATGCAAATATTGAATAAATAACTATAAATCCAATGACAGTAGAAATTACGTAGCGTGAATTATCAGAAATTTTTCCAGAAAAGATACCAATTTCCCTAGAATTTTTTATATGTGCAAAAGCAAGAATTATGAACATTGGTATCCAACTAGTAAGGTTATCGAACACAAAAATATTATGTACGAAATAAGCAAAAATAATTCCCGTAATAATTCCATTTTCAACCCCGGATATTGTATTCGCCTTAGACCAAACCAAGATCAAAGCAGAAGCAAACATAAACAAATAAGATAATAGGCCCAAGACACCTCCTGAAATCAACCAATCAAAGAATACGTCATGTGTTCTATCAAACCACTGCTCTTGTTCAAACATTCCTGGATTGTAATATTTGCTAAATACATGCGGAAAGTTTTCTTGACCCCAGCCAAGAACCGGTCTTTCCTTTACACCCTCCAAAGCCATGCCCCAAACCATAAATCTTGCCTTACCCTCAGTCTCCGCATAGCTTTTAATATCTAGTGTTACTAATGCACCAAAACGAGCAATTATATTATGTTTTTTTGCAAACTCAGTGTTTTTTACTAGACCCAGTACCAAAACAATAGCTACAACCAAACCTAAAATACCGATCGAAACATTCCTTAGTGCCTTATGTTCCCTCTCAGTAAATATATAGGTCAAAGCTGTAATCACTATTCCTCCAACAAGCCCCAGGAAGGCACTTCTTGTTCCCGTGAAGTACAAAATTAATGTATTAAAAATTACCAATGCCCCATAAGAAAAAACTTTAAAACCAAAGAAATCACCTTTCTTTTGTTCGTATATATGCCGAAGTAAAAAAATCAATGCAAAAAA
>CAYYLG010000017.1:0-15152 GCA_964472605.1 uncultured Candidatus Saccharibacteria bacterium
ATATACCAAGTAGTCCTATAAAGAGAGTAAATGCTTGATTAAAGAATGCTCCTAAACCAGTAGCATTACCTGATGAATTAGAATTGAGACCGAAGCCGTCGACGAGGGGGACATATGCTGTAGCAAATAAAATTAATTTATTTTTCATTTTACTGAATTTCACTGTAGTCTATAACTATTCTTTTTTCTGCAGATTGAACATATTTTGAGTTGTGCTCAGCAATAACAGTAACTGAGGCACTTCCACTATCACCTGTCTCATTTCTTAAGCCGACAGTGTTTTGGTTTTTTGGCAAATCAATAATATTCGAATTCATTCCCCAAGTGTATTTCATTTCATTCGTTCCATCACCAAAAGTTGAAAAGAAATATGGCTCAGCTTTTACTCTGAGAGAATTTTTACCCAAGAAAAATATACTACCTAAAGATCTGTTCCAAACTGTTCCATATAGCAGACTATCCTCGTATAGCAGTAGTTCCGGCTCTCTCGGGGATACATAAATAGTTTGTGTGGCTTTTAAACTACTCCCTACAGCACTTACGTCCAAGGTGATGTACATTGGTCTGGTTATTGCGTTTGTCTCAATTAGTGCATACTGTTTTCCAAAACCTGACTGATTTTGCAAAACCTTACCGTCCTTTTTCCATGTATAAACTAGATTTTCCGGTTCAATTTTGTCCCCATTTATTTTTATGAATTCTGGCATAGCGACCACCTTGAGTGTGGATTGTGGTGTGAAAAGAGGCTTTCCTTTATAGAAAGGTGGAGTGTAGGTTTGTGCCTCATACAGTAGATTCACGGAAGCTGGTTCAAAAATTAGTTTCTTCTCTATAACCCTACCATCACTTGTTTCTGCCGTTACAGTAATGGTTGTTTTACTACCCAAGGGTCCATTTTTAAATGAAAATCTATTTATACCCGCTCCCTCAGATTTTACTTCCCCATTAACTTTCCATGTCATGTAGGATTTGTTGAAGTCTGCACCGAAGCTTTCTATAAATATCTCAACTATTTCATTTGGCCCAGGTATTTCAGGACTAACTTTAACAGAAACTTGATCGTTTACACCTGGTGGGGCAATTGCGGAAGTTTGAGCAACTGAATAATTTGGATTAAGCAGCCCTACGAAGAGGAGTATAGTGCCTATCGCGAGATTTATTATTTTTGTCTTTTGAGCGAATGTCATTTAGTTTAATTATACGCCGATTTTCTACCATTTGCTTATCGATTTCCCCAGCCAGTGAATTAGCCTCAGCATTATTTAGTTCCTCTATCATTTTTTGCTGTTTAGCATATTCATTTTGGCGCATTACAGCGACTGTTTTGATTCCAATCGCTTTTTTTTCATATTCCTCCATTATTTTTGCGTTGTATTCTTCGTCTTCTTTTCTTATTTGCCTATTGTTTGTCCAGACAAAAACAGAGAATCCTGGGTAAAAGTCGTTAAAGATAGGTATAAGTTCTGCCAGAAAGTTTATCCCAGCATTTTTAACAGATTTTCCTTTCCAGAGAGGTAATCCTTTGGTCAAATACCATACAAACAGTGTTAGGTCCCCCATAATTCCTACTATAGTCCCCCCTATCCCAGTCCAAAATAGCAATAATCCAATGAAATCTAATCCAGCAGCAACAATTTTCATCAAAAAATCAGTACCGTACCCTATTCGCTGTCTTAGTTTTGGCTCGTCCATGAGACTAGTTTAACATAGTACCCTCAAAATCTGCTTTGGCCTTCTTTATTGCTAGAACTTCTTGTGGGTTTGAAGTAATGATTTGGTCTTCAGTGTAAGAAGCCTTAATTTTGATAGCGACGTGCTTAAGACCAGCGAAAAAGATTCCTTCCCCTACATCTGATTCTAGTAGTAGGAATTTTTCTTCTTCGGTTAGGTTAAATGTCTTTTGCACAATATCGATTGATGATGGGGATTGCTTTAGAAGAAGTTGAATAGATGAGTTGGTGATGATAGGGACTCCATATGGAGATCTAAGAAAGTCTTCCACATCTTGAGTAATAGTTGAAAGACCAAGATAATACTTACGACATCTTTTAGCTAGACCAAAGAGGAATGATGCTGTATCTTCTGACTTCATCATCCACCACGCCTCGTCAATCACCAGAAGTCTCTTTTTTAATTCCTTACGAATGGAGTTCCAAATGAAGTGAGTAACAATATACATCGCAACAGGCTTCAACTCATCCTCCATGTCACGTACAGAAAACACCACGAACTTTTTATTAATATCTATATTTGATGGGTGGTTTATAAATCCAGACCAGGTTCCTTTAGTGAACTTTGAAATTTTTTGTACCAGACCCTCTGCCCCCTCCATACCAGCAAGTACAAGTTCAAAGTCTGAAAGAAGCGGTGGCTCAACATTGTTGAAATTTGATTCAGGAGTAATGTCCTTCAATGCATAAGTTTCAGTAATAGCACGGTCGATTATTGCATCTTCTTCTGGTGTAAGTCCCCCAAGCATGATACGGAAAAGTCCAACAAGATTAATTATGTTTGAACGTAGAACATCTGAAGATGATTCATCATCGCGTGCAGGAGGAAGGTCAAACGGATTGATATGATGCTCAGAGTTAAGAGAGATATTGAAGTATCTTCCACCAGTTGCTTCTGCGAGGAATTCATATTCCCTTTCTGGATCTATCACTATTACATCTGTATCAAACATTAGAGTACGTAGAATTTCGAGCTTGGTTGCGTAAGACTTACCAGAACCAGCTTTAGCGAATGTTACAGAGTTGTAGTTTTCAAGTGAGAATCTATCAAACAAAACCAAAGAAGCATTATGTCTGTTTATTCCATACAAAATTCCTTTGTCCGATGTTAGGTCAAATGAAATAAATGGAAATACAGAAGAAAGAGGTTCAGAGTTTAGTTTTGAATGCACTTGTAGTAAGTCTGTACCAAGTGGCGCTACTGTACGGAAACCTTCTTCCTGTTGGAATAATGCGGGCTTTACATACACAAGCTGTGCCTCTAAGATTGAGCGAATTTCTGACTCAACCTTGTCTAGCTCCCCCT
The DNA here is from genome assembly GCA_964472605.1 of uncultured Candidatus Saccharibacteria bacterium. Lineage (GTDB taxonomy): Bacteria > Patescibacteriota > Minisyncoccia > Phycocordibacterales > CAIZIN01 > JANNXY01. Next base: position 3,037 of record CAYYLG010000017.1, read on the forward strand.
CTGTATCTGCATAGATTGATACATACAAACCAACATCAAAAAGTCTTTCCTGGGCTTGTTGTAGCTTGTCGCGCAAATCCTCTAAGTCTTGGTAAGCAGTATCAAGGAGCGGATCACGCACTAGACCTTTCTCTTCTCTCTCGTGGATCTGACTTTGAACCTCTGCAACCTTCTTTTGGAAGCCTCTTAGAACTTTGGCGGTATCAACGGGATGAATGAAAATAGAAATATCAAAAACTTTATCCAAGTTGATTATAGGTGCAAACCATCCTTCTGAAAGGTATCTAGGATAAGAAATTATAAAGAATGTTCTAACAATCTTGTCTCCCAAGTTTAATGCACGAGGAGTGATCTTGAGTGCTGATGGTGCAACAATGTCCTTAAGCTCCAAAGCCCCTGCCTCATAAATGTCTTGTGGAAGAAATGATGTGATTTGTACATCTTTCTTAGATTTATCTTCTTTTTTGAATAGATCAAGTATTCCCATGTAATTATTTTAACCTGCAACAGGTATTGGTTTCTCCACATCACCAGGATTAAAGAGTTTGTAATAAACCTCAATCAGTTCTTCTGTACCAAGCTGTACTGCACGAATACCACACCTTACAAGCCCTTGTTCTACTACAGCAACTCTCTGATCGAGCTGAGTCCTTTGTTCCTCGAAGTTCTCTGATTTTGTCAGAGTTTCTTTTTTACCACCTAGGAATGATGGAACCTTAGGGGCTTTAGAGATATCGATACCTGCAGGGGTATATGGAACAACAATAAAGAAAGATTTTTTCATAATATTGTTTTCCTCAGTAAAGGTGCGGATAAATTTTATGTATTCACGCATCTGAACCTTCATAAGGTCACTTGTTTGCTCACGCATTCGATTTTCAAGTAGTGCAATATAAGGTCTGATATCCAACCTTCTTGATTGGATAAATATCTGTACAGAGAAGTTTAGTGAATTAAGGAAGTTCTGGAACTGATACATTATTGATTGTTGTTCCTCAGATGATTTTAGTGCAAAGTTAGTTGATGAAACTAGTAGAACAGATCTCATTCCCCCATCTTTTAGTATCGCTACTCCGTCACGGATTTCTTTTATTGGAATGAACTCTTGTGTTGGTTTTGAATTTCCTGCTTCTGACATGTTTTAATTATAAACTATTTTCTGTCCAGATGCTCCAAGTTTTCATGTATATCTAAACTCCAAGATAATTCTCTAAGTTTTGAATCTGAAAGTTTTGGAACAAATACATCTACAGCTTTCACACCATCTTTGCTGTCTTCGCTGGCTGTAATTTGCTTTGGAACTTTATGCCAAACATAAAGTTTCGGGTTAAATATATATTTAGTTGCTTGTTCTAAGATAAATATAAATGGTCTATGACCATCTGGTTTGTAGAATGCGAGGGCAATACCAAAACCTATAACAAGCAATGCGAGGGGCAGAGAGATTATGGTTGGTAGGGCTCTATATATGAGAAAACCTAATCCAGCCCCTCCAGCTAGGTAGATGAACTGCTTTAGAGTAAGTGGTCCGAAAATCTTGTCTTCTACATCGATGAATTGTGGTACCTGGTAACGCATTTTATTGTGGCATTTCTCTATAAGGGTCTACACTGTAAGTCTTTGGTGTTGAGTTTGCTGTCTTAGTATCAACGGTTTGAGCTACTGTTGTGGTCTTTGTGGTTTCTTTTGGTTCAATGCCCAACTTCTTCTCAATTATACTAACTTTTGGTACATCAGACATTTTAACTGGCTCCATTTCGGGTTCTATGGCTGGCAGGTTTTCTGGTAATTTGTTGGCAATCTTTTCTGGTACTTTTTCAATTATTTTATCAACAATACTATTTACTGATACAGTAGGTACCTCTGGGTGCTTGGGGATACGAATACCTATATTTGTCGTATGCATAGATGGTTTCTCTATCTCTGCTAGGATCTCATCTCTGTGTTCAAGGGTGTTTTTGTATGAGTTAAATATAGGTACTTTGTCCTCGGCATGCTTTACCACCGGCTTAACTCCAAAAACAGTTTCATCGATTAATTTTTTCTTTAAGGGTTCTATTATGTAGTCGTTAATATCGACAATGAGATTATTTGTTACTTCAACACCTGGTTTGATCTCGTTCTCGATAAAGCTCCTTAGGTCCGCCTTGGACAGCATCCCTATCATGAAAAGTAGTACAAGATGCTCAAGTGTGGCAGCTTGATCTAGGTTTAAAGTATTTTTCTTACTTATATGACCTACCCACTGTTTCCATTCTTCATTTAGAATTATGTCACGAATTATCTTAGGTAAAGAGGCAACCCTGTTTTTTATCTCCTTATCCATTTCTAATTCAATTCTTTGATTTATCATAACTTTTATTTATTATTCATTTTCCTTCTTTTCTTTAGTAGCTTCTTTGATGGCCTTCAATATTTTATCAAGCTCACGTGCACTGTTGCCTTTTAATCCATCAAGAATATACTTGTTAAGCTCATTTTGCATATTCGAACCATAAGAAATTGAATTAACTAATCCACCAGATGATTCCTGGAGCCATTTCAAGTAGGCTTGCTTGTTGTCTTCATCAGTTTTCTTTATACCAGCACGATCTTGTTTAATTGCGTCTGCTTTTAGCTTTTCAAGTCTCTCAGCTTCAGCTTTTCCAGCAGGTGTGCCCTGAGCCTTGGCAGTCGCTATTTGTTTCTCAATGTCCTTAGGAAGTTTGCCTAGCTTCTCTAGGTTTTTAACAAGATCTTCAGTAGATTTACTTAGAAGTTTTTGCGCAGCAATGATTGTTTCGTTTGCCTTTATTCTTCTTTCCCTATTGGTCTTTTCTGCCTTTTCTGCATCTTCAAGATTTTTGAGTTTAGCAATAGTGTTTGAGTTGCCGCTGTTCTTTGCTTCTTCCTTTATTCTAGCAATGACTTGTTTTTCTTGTTGTTTGAATGCTTCTAGATCGGCTCTAGCCTGCTGTCTATCAGCATCACTAAGGTTGGTGTCGTTGGCCCTTATGTTTGCAGTAGCTATATCTTGTGTCAAAAGGTCATGTTGAGATTTTAGGGCAGCTGAGCCAGAGTTTTTTAATTCATCTAGGGTTGCTTTTATTGTTTCCTTAGCCTGCTTTTCTTTTTCGGCTGCTTCCCTTGCATCTGTTTTTGCACTATCCATACTATTTCGAGCATGATTCATGTTATCAGATTGAGCAAGGCGGATTTTTTCTTCAGCAGAAAGCTTTGTTCTCTCCTCCACAATCTTTCTTTCTCTCTCTGCACGATCCTTTCTTTCCTTATTAATTGCATTAAAGTTTGACTTACTTCCACTTCCTAAATATTCACTTGCTCCACTTATGTTTCTAACATCAAAGCTTGAATCTTTGAGTTTGTTCCCTGCCATTAGTGATAATCTGCCAGCAATCTTTGCAAGGCCGTTATTTGAAGCAATACCACCCTCCCCCCATTTAGTGAGCTTTCCTCCAAATCCGCCACCTATCAGTCTTCTGCCAGCAAAACCAACACCACCAAGAGCTAGAGCTCCACCAATTTTTTTACCCCACTCTACAGACCCCGCATGAGCACCTGCTCTACCTGCAACAACTAGACATGCAATCATTGAGACTATTGTCAGAATATAATTTACAAACAAAGCCGTCGTACCACCTGTTTTGAGTAAGCTACTAGTACTAGCGAGCATTTGTAGAGCGATGTAGATCATGATCATGAACGTTGGTGCAAACACACATTGGTTTATAAGGTTCTCCTTCCACATCTTTGATTGAGCATCTACACCAGGTAATAGATTGCTAGCAAATACTATAGGAGACGTCATCATTAGGACCACAAGTATAAAGAAACGTACCAAGAAAGCGATTGATATAGCAAAGAATACAAACGCTGCTACAAGTAGCATTATAGATCCAAGTAAACTGTTTGAGATTATATTACCTGTACTTATTGCTTGACCAGATCCGTCATAAACCTCACTGATTAACATATTGTTGAGGAAGAGTGCTGCAAGTGATGCATTTGCGTTGTCACCGCTGAAGTTTATAAGACCCTGACTTAGACCGCTTCCTGCTTTAACTTTCGCTATTTTATCCAGTGAAATATTTCCATTCTTACTCTCTGTGAGGCTTTTTGTAATGCCATTATATATTTCAACCGTTGCAATATTTGATGCGTCTATTGCAAGTTTGGTGAAAAGTAAACTGAAGTTTATGAGGAATGCAAAGGCGATAACCTTCATGAGCAGCTTCCTGTCTCCCCAGCCTTCAGCATCTAGCATTGTCTTGAGTGCAATGTACAAGATGGTTGCAATAAATATAAGGTTAGAGAAGTTTCGGATGAGGTTCCACACATTCTCAATTGGAGCCTTGAGGGGTCCATTTACCGCCTCTTTGAAATCACCAATTGTAAGATTGATAACAAAATCGAACATGTATGCAGCGAGGATGAGTGGAACAGAGAATAACTCTAGAATAAAGTTGAAGAGAGCTGCGAGACAGCCTGATAGATCAAAATTTGATACAAGATTACACATTGAACCACCGGCACCAGAGGCTGATGCTAAAATAGCTTTGTTTGTGTCGTATCTTTGAGCATTAAGTTCACCCAATTCCTTTTCTAGTTGAACCTTTTTTTCAGAGGAAATATTTGGATCATTAAGTTGATTTTCTATTTCTTTTCTTCTATCGAGATTTTGCTTCTTGACTATGCTTAATAGATCAACGGACCCTGATTTTGTTGCTATCTGTTCAAAAGTAGTCTGTTTACCTTGTGCTCTTAAAATCTCATTAATTAGCTGTACAGGATTTTGGTTTCCAAGATCGTTAAAAACATAATTTTTATTAACACCTGAGCCTGCCACACTCATTCCTGTTATTTTTCCATTTTCGTAACCAATAACATTACCCAAACCATCGCTAATAAACAATCGGTCGCCCATGGATAGGTTTTGTAGTATAGAATAGTTATCATCACCAAGGAATGTTTTGGTCAATGAACTGATTTTTGAGTCACTTGCATCTACCTTCCTATAACTATATTCACCAGAGAAGATCATTTCACTTCTGTATACTCCAGGATTTCTAGACATATTTGTGTACCCTGTTTTTAAGCTGTCGAAAGCAGTTTCTTCATAACTGGTATATTGTTGGATGATTGGATTTTCTACAGCTTCAGAAATGGAAAAAAAACTAAAGAAAGATATCGCAATTATTACAAACAATGTTGAAGATAATATTTTTTTCCAAAAATTGCGCATTTCATTACTATTCTATCAAGCAATAGCAAAAACTCTAAGCAATTAATACACAGTTTTGTACCAAAAATTAGTTTACCCTAACCTTGCTATCACAAGTTATATCTACACTTTGATTTCCTGAAGCAATTTTCGCAGAACCGGACTTCCTACCCTTTGTAGTATATACAGCAGTTGCTGGAGATTGTGTTTGGCCCGCTAGATTTTCATCACCTGACCAGAGTATGGAGTAGATACCTGTTCCACCTGTCGCTGTGGCTGTCCAGGTAACTTGTTCACCAATACTGGCAGATGTCCTGTCTGGAGAACATGATGCAACTATGGGTTCTGGTTGTTTAACCTCTATTGCTGGGCAGTATGCGGTTGTCTTTCTTGCTCCTGACATCACTTCTACAGAGATTATGCTAGATGTCGCTGGCTCGGTGAACTCTATGTTGAGTACAGGACTTGTTGTTGTGCCAGTAACTCCCTCTATACCCTGCCATGAGAATACATACCCCTTGCTAGCTACACCGTTTTTAGCACTTACACCAAGCGTAACCACCTCACCTACCAGTGTAGAAGTAGCAGAAGTGTCACAAGTAGCCTTTAGTTTGAGTGGTCTTGGTATGTTAGGGGCCACAAAGTTTGAGCTTGAGTCATCATCTCCCCCATCTCCACTATCTTCACTATTTCCTCCATCGTAGTTTCCTTCCACAGGATCAAGTGACTGATCTAGAGCTGTCCTTATGAGTTGATTAATTAATGCAGATATAACCTCATCGAATTCATCGGCGATAGTAAGTCTCTTGTATTTGGCATCAAATACATTATTTAGCTCATCATTTATAACTGTACCAGGGCTATATGTATTACAAACCTTCTTGGTTTGACCACCGTTTCCTGTAGGTAGAGTCTGACATTTCTTAAATGGGAAGAAGTCGCTGTTTCTTAATTCAAAATTTAAAGTATTGTTTCTAACATTTATTCTTCTATTCAATTCATCTTGTGCCAAGAGGAATTGGCCATTTGCTCTATTTTGAGCCTGGGTTAGTTGTACGAAGTCACCAAGTTGACCCTTGGACAGACTTTCAGACACCCTCTCTACATTATTTATTGTATTTGTGAGAGTACATTGAGATTTCCTCCTATATGCTTCTGCCCCACCTGTTCTGGTGTTATAGTCATTTACAAGGGCGATTCTTACTCTCGGTGCGGCACCAGTACACATAAATCCAAGTCCAAGCTCCTCTATGAGCCCTCCCGCCTCTGTGTCGGCTGCGTCCATAAAGAATTGCTCAGGATTTTGTATAAATGTTGGACTACCATCAAATCCGCTATTAATCCAGTTGATTGTGGACTGAGTTATGTAGTGAACTGCTGCGTTAGCAATACAAAATCCTATAGAGTCCCAAGACGGTGAATCTGGTAACAGGCTAGAGATATTACCAGTTGTACTTGGGTTAGCCGACCCATTCTCCTTTCCGGTAAGTGTATTTACTAAGTTTCTGGTAGCTTCATTTTGGGAAGTATTTTTTTCGTCACTTACAGGCACATCTTTACCACCTACTGCAGAAGTTGCTTTATTTACCACTTTCCCTGCTACAGCATTACCTACACTGCCAACTACACCAGAAACAGCTTTTCTAACAACACTCCCTAGTAATTGACCAGCTCCACAACCAACAGCTTCTGCAGCGGCATCTCCACTAGCTCCATTTGGGTTTGAATCAGATTTTCCATTACTACTGTAGTATTTTGAGTATTGCCCATTTTTGTCAGTGGCAATTCTTACCTCTTTTCCCGAAGAGTCAGTATAGGCTCTAGGGGCGTATACTTTTGCAGCTGCAGCATCTACTTCAATTAAGGGTAAAAATGAAAAAATAAATACAAAGATTATTATCAAATGTAGCCGTAAGAGTATTAAAAGTTTTGCCATAAGTTATTTGTTTCAGTATCAGTAAAAATTATATCATTACGTCTGAAATAATTGGCGATAGTTGTAAACAGTACAGGTTGTTTTGCAGATAGTTCTTGGAAACTTTTTATAGCCTGCACAGCTTTCAGTGGATCTTTTTCATAATTTTCTGATATTACAAGAGTTATTGCTGTGTTATAGATGTTGTTTACCAATTCTGCATAGCTTTTTTGTAGACTTTCTGGCACATATAGTGCAGATAGGTTTCTTGATAGAGTTTCATATTGCTTTGCTATAAAAATAGCATCATTTGGGCCAGAATCTATGGCCTTTATAACTGGAATATAGATATTTGCGAACTTTTCTCCAAATAATTTACCTCTTGTTAAGTCTTCATCAGGGAAGGTTCCAATAGCATCTATAGAATACTTGGTAATTATCACACTAGGTGAGGCCTCATCCTTTAGTGAATCCGCTATTGCCCTTATGTCTTCTTGGCTAAAGGCCACCCCTCTTTGTTGTTTGCCATAGGCTAGGGCGTAAAATAGGTCTCTGGATAGCTTGCTCGTAACTGAATTATCCTCAATTTTTACAGGAACATCTGATTCGGCCCTGATTTCAGTTATTGGCACCTGTTTATCATTTGGGCCAGCTACAAGAGGGTCTCTCCCTACCCTTACCTCATCACCATCAAGACTTTTGTCCCCGTCGGTGTCTTTATTATTTGGATTTGTATTCCAAAGGATTTCTTGCCAATCTAGAAGTCCATCTGAATCACTGTCTGTGTTATCTGCTTTTGTATTTATATCGAGAGTTATATCTGGTTCAATAGTTGTCACAAGCTCCCCTTGAGGTACGTATGGAGGTATGACTTTAGTCAAAAGGGTTATTACTACAATAGAGATACATATAATTCCTAAAGCAATTATTTTTTTACTTGGACCTATCATTTCCGATTAATTATACATGATATAATGATTGTAATGAAGAAAGTTTTTACAATTTTTATATTTTTTCTGTTTTTTGTTTCTTTTGCGGAGGCCTATGTATTTACTCGAGATTTGAAAATTGGAGATGAGGGTGTAGATGTTTTGGAGTTGCAAAAGATTTTAAATACAAATATTTCTACACAAGTTTCTGAGACGGGGGTTGGTTCGAGTGGTAATGAAACAACTTACTTCGGCAATAAAACCAAGCAAGCTGTGGTCAAATTCCAAGAATTGTATGCAAGTGAAGTTCTGGCACCTATTGGCCTAACATCTGGGACGGGTTATGTAGGATTACTTACGCGTAAAAAGCTTGAAGAAATTTCAGATATTAGTAACTTGAATACCCAATCAAATATCACGTCTAATCAAAGTAATAATATTGATAATTCAAGCAGTGAACCATCCTTTGCTTCAGAAGGTATATTTAGTGAATCAAGTTTTGGTCAGAATGACCAGACGAGGCCTGTTATAAGTAGTGTTTCACCAACTTCGGTAACTAACCCAGACCAAATTATTACCTTGTATGGCAGTAGGTTCTCTTTAGTGGATAATGTTTTATATGGAACATTAGGGGATATACTAAACGCATCTTCAACTGATAGTCAAACTATCAAATTTAAATTATCTGATTTTTCTAGTTTTGTTACTGCTCAACAGATTTTTTCTGGCCAGTCTGTAGATATATACATAAGAGTTACAAACTCAAATGGTTCAAGTGAGGAATTAGCGATAGTTACATATAAATTCCCAAATATAAAATCTACAAATTCAGGATCAGTCACCACCACAGGTTCAAATATTGGTTCAAACGATAATAATAATTCAAAAAAATCTAGTAAAAAAACTTCAAAAGGAGTAGTTAGTGGAAAGCAGAGTATAGATAGAACAATATTTGGTATAAGTCCTACAGGAATTGTAGCTAATCTTATAGGTGGAAAGAAGCTTGCTGATACCATTTATTCTTTCTCGCCTACAGGAATGCTTTTCGGTGGTGGGTCATCTGGTTCAAGTGGGAGTAGTATTTTAGGTGGTGCTACAGGATTGCTCGGAGGAGGTCTCTTAGGAGGGGCTTTAGGTGGGGGTTCTGGCACAGGTTCTGGTGGAGGAAATATTGATTATTTTGGCGGAAGTATAACCAATGTTACATATTGTACTTGTAGTGGTGGCTTACTTTTGTATATTCAAGATAAAGTAACAAGTTCACAAAAGCAATTACTTTTCCAGTTTGGACAATCTAAGCTACATGCGAATTATAATATATATACATCAGGTCCAAATGTTATAGGTGGGTTTAGTCAGGGAGGAGGACAATGTGAAGTTTATGAAGGTGAGGAATGCGAGAGTCAAGGCAATCCGCAGGGGACAATAGACTACATCCGTGGAATAGGGACATCAAGTTATTAGTTTTTCCCATTCTTCTTTACTTAATGTTTCTGGTCTTCTTGTTGCGTCACCTATCGCCTCTTCGATTTTTTCTATACTAATTATTTCTCCTAGAGTTCCTTTGAGTTGTTTTCTTTTTTGAGAAAATCCTTTTTTCACAATTTCAAAGAATTTTTCTTCTGATATATTTCTGAAAAAATCTTTTGAGATATTGTTAATAATAATCACTGCTGAATCTACATTTGGTATTGGACGGAAGAGCCCCTTCTTTACTGTGCCTCCATATTTTGGTTCACCATAAACTTTCACCGAGATAGATAAAATACTCTCCTTGCCATCTTTGGCTACAATTCTTTCAGCAACTTCTTTCTGTACAAGGAGTGCCACACAAGTCGGTTGAAGATTCGATTCTAGGAATTTTCTGATTATCTCCCCTGTTATGTAGTAAGGAATATTTGCAATAAGTTTGTATGGAGAATTTAAAATATTTTCAATATTTAATTCCAATACATCACCGTGAATTAGTTTGAGTTGTCCTGAAATAATTTCTTTAGGGAATGTTGCTTGTAGAACTGGGATTAACGAATCATCTTTTTCAACCGCTATGACTTTTGCCCCAGTTTCTAGCAGTGCCTTAGTCAGTATTCCCTTCCCTGGGCCAATTTCAAGAACTGTATCTTTTTCTGATACATTACACTCCTCTATCATCTTCCGTATTGGTGCCTCTGAGATAAGGAAATTCTGTCCTAATGACTTTTTTGCAAACATTCTTGGTTTATCTATTGATTAACTTTTGGTCTATACTGTAAGGCTTCAAGAATATGCTTTTCTAGGACATTTGTCGAATTATCGAGGTCGGCAATGGTTCGAGCGAGTTTGATCACTCTGTGGAACGCACGAGCAGACAAGTCTAGTCTTTGTGCAGAAGTTTTGAGAATTTGCTCTGCTCCACTCCCGAGTCTGGCTTCAGCACCAATGTTTTTTGATGATAAATCACTATTTGTTTTCCCATTTTTATTTCTTTTCATTTGCGTTAGTCTTGCTTGCTCTACTCTCTTCCGTATTTCACCACTTAATTCCCCGCTTCTATTCTTACCAAGTAGTTTTTCATGATCAACTTCACTTACTTCTACCCACATATCAATTCGATCGATAAGTGGTCCAGATAATTTTCTCTCATATCTTGCAATGTCTCTCGGTGCACATTTGCATTCCCTATTTTTTGATCCTCTGTATCCACAAGGACAAGGATTCATTGCAGCTATTAAAATAAAGTTTGCTGGGTAGGTTGCAGTTCCCTTTGCTCGAGCAATTGTAACAACTTTATCCTCAAGTGGCTGGCGTAGGGCTTCTATAACTTTCTTATCAAATTCTGGGAACTCATCCATGAAGAGGACTCCGTGATGAGCCAGTGTCACTTCTCCGGGTCTTGGGTTTGCACCACCGCCAATTATCGATACATATGATGCAGTATGATGAGGAGATCTGATAGCAGGTCTCTCGATTACATTATCTTGCAAGATTCCTGCTATGGAATGTATTGAAGTTGATTCTAACTTTTCTTCTTCATTTAAGTTTGGAAGTATGGATGAAAGTGCTTTGGCTAGCATTGTCTTGCCTGTACCCGGCGGACCATATAAGCAGACATTGTGTTTGCCTGCTCCTGCAATCTCGAGTGCCCTCTTCGCCATATGTTGTCCCTGTATATCTGCAATCTCAAAAAGTTCTTCAATTAAATTTCCTTTTCTTTCAAAATTAATTTTCTTTGCTGGAATAATTTTCTTTCTTTCAAAATCCTCAATATCTTTTTCTATCAAATGTTCAATCAATTGCCTGAGGCTCTTTACTCCAAAGATTGTCACATCACCCACAAGTAATGCTTCCTCGATATTTTGCATCGGCACATACAATTCTTTAATTCCTTTTTTCTGAGCAAAGAGTGCTATAGCAAGTATTCCATTTACCCCTCTTACACTCCCGTCGAGCGCTAATTCCCCAACAAATAACTTTCCTTTTGTGTCGAATTCAATTTCTTCTGATGCAAGTAAATATGAAAGTGCAATTGCAATATCAAATCCTGATCCATCCTTCTTTGTGTTTGCGGGGGCTAGGGATACAACAATTTTCTCATTCTTTTGTTTTGGAGATTTGAAACCAGTGTGCTTTATGGCCGATGAGACGCGGTCTTTTGCCTCTTCAATTCCCTTGTCTGGAAGTCCGACGATAGTAAATGCATGGAGACCGCGAGTGATATCGGTCTCTACATCAACTGAGTATGTTTTGAGCAAATAAGTGTGTGCGCTTTGCACACGAGCAAACTTCGCCATTTATTAATTATATCTAAAATAATAAAACAAAAGGCGCCCTAGGGCGCCAAGTTGTTGATATTAAATTCTTTTTAGTTCATGTGTGCCTTACATGTGCGAGCGCTTGGATTGGCTTCTAGGCGATCTTCCTCAATCTGTTCGTTGCATGTTTCGCATTTTCCATATGATCCAGATTCAATTTTATCTAGAGCATCATCTACATCTTTTAGTTGAATCTCAAGTGTAGAAACTATCCCTTCATTTATCTCAAGTTCTTCAAATTTATCTGCAACCTCTGTATC
>CAYYLG010000018.1:0-14637 GCA_964472605.1 uncultured Candidatus Saccharibacteria bacterium
GTGGAATATGATCCAAACTTTTCTGAATATACAGATGCAGATAAAGAATTAATTGATTCGGAGTCTGAATTAATTAAAGAAATTACAAAGGAATTAGAAGAATACAAACTTCATATTGTTGCCGAGAAGTTGTATCACTTTGCATGGCATACACTAGCTGATCAGATACTTGAAGAGAGTAAAAAGATTTTTGCAGAAGGTGACGACAAAGCAAAAATTTCTAGAAAACAATTACTCCTCTCTACCTTACACAACTTACTTATCGTCCTTCATCCATTCATGCCGTTTGTTACAGAGGAGTTATGGTCACTTATGCCTTGGAACAAGGATAGAAGTGATGCTAAAATGCTCATGGTAACATCATGGCCCCATTTGAAACCTTAAATCAAACTCTAAACACTGGACTTATAGCTCTTGGTATAGGTATAACACCATCTCTTGTTTGGCTTTACTTCTGGTTAAAGGAGGACAAATTTCCTGAACCCCACAAAACTCTTTTCAAAACTTTTTTCTATGGAATGCTTTCTGTACCATTTGCTATTGCATTCCAATATATAGTTGTTTACTTATTTGGATTTGACCCAAAAGCACTAAACATAGGTGAATTGAGTGGTGTAACTCTGTTTATAATCATTTTCATGTGGGCACTTATTGAGGAAGTTGTTAAATTTGTTGCTAGTTCAGAAGCAGCGCTTATTAGAAAAGAGGATGATGAACCAATAGATCCTGTGATATACATGATCACAGCAGCATTAGGATTTGCAGCAGTTGAAAACATTTTATTTATCATATCCCCTATATTCGGAGGAGATACTGTACAGGCAATAGCATCTATAAACATGCGTTTTATCGGAGCAACACTCCTACACATCTTAGCTTCTGGTGTCATTGGATATACAATTGGCGCTACATTCTACAAGAAAGCATCTACTCAGATACCGATTGTCGCAATTGGATTATGTGGAGCAATTGCGTTGCATACTGCCTTCAACTTACTTATAATTAATGACGAATCGAAAATGTTTACTGCGTTTACTGCAGTATGGATTGCGACAATCGCACTCATCATTGCCATCGAAAAATTAAAACTGATTAAAAAACCATAAAATGCCAAAGCGAAGATCTTTTTTTGAAAAACTTACAGGAGCAATAAAGCTCGACGATGAAAACTCATATGATCATCATGAGGAAGAGGCTCTTGAGGCACCCCGCAGTAGCCATCTTTCTATTGAAGAAGACAATCTACCATCTTGGCAGGACGATGATGTAGAGGGTGAACTTACTGTAGATGTATATCAAACAGCGACCCATATAGTGATCAAAACCATGATTGCAGGTGTAAGGCCTGATGATATTGAAATTCATATTTCTAGAGATATGGTAACCATAAAGGGTCGTCGAGAGGACGAGAAAGAAATTCGTGCGGAAGATTATTATCATAAGGAGTTATATTGGGGTTCATTTTCTAGAACAATTATCCTCCCCCAGGAAGTTGAACCAGACGAAGCAGAAGCATCAGAACGCCATGGTCTACTTATGATCAAGATTCCAAAGATAGACAAGCACAGACAGACGAAGGTAAAAGTTAAATCATCAAATTAAAAAACTCCCCATATGGGGAGTTTTTTAATCAAATGGTAATTTATTTAAATTATGTCTATTTTGATATAGAAATTTTAATAAAAACGGCACCCAGGTTACAAATTGGGCAAATATAATAACAGGGAGAAAACCTGTATACAAAACTGTTGCTTCTCCATAACTAATTTGGGAGCTAGAAACACACCACGCGATCATAGCAACATGGAACAACAGGAAGTAACTTGCTATTTTTTTCTTAGACAAAAACCAATTCAAAATTGAAAATATCAAGAATACACCAATCGTTATATATACTTCAAATTCCTGCAAATTGTTTTTTTCGATATAATCTGAATTTACTATCAAAAAGAACCAGAATGGATAAATATAAATACTCTGTATTAAAAACTGCTTTATCCCGAGCTTCTTTTCTGTATTATCAATAGTTATATACATTGTATATTATTATGATTATTATAGTATAATTAAATTAATCATTAAACGCTTAAGATGGAATTATATAAAAGGAAAGAGAATTATGCAGATCCAGTAAGTACAGCGAAGAAAAACTTTTTTGCACTCGGTATCTTATACCTAATTATTAGCTGGATAATGTACACAAAAAGTGGAATTGTGGCTAGTAGCAACTTTATAGCAATCGCCATCTTAATGGTTATTGCCTCAATTCTATTAGGTAAGAGAAATGTGGTGGGGACATACTTAGGCTGGCTGTATGTTATTTTTGGTGTCGTATCAACACTAATGAATGGAGCTTGGTTAAGCCTTATTATCGCAATCTATATTGGATATTGGAATCTCAAGGCATATTCTGCACTAAAAAATCCTCCTACCCCCAAAGTAGCTTCTTAAAGTATTCAAGCTAAATTTGTTTTGAGACCCGGGATCTCTCCCTCAACTCAAAACATTTTCGTCAAAATGTTTTGGTCTGGGCACCGGCTCACATGATTTTCTGCTGAAAATCATTAGCTCCGCCGTTCGAGCCCGGACGAAAGCAAAATCATTTGCTTTCTGTCTTGGCAAAAAGCCCCTTTCGGGACTTTTACTTGTGCCAAGACCCGGGCTCGAACCGGGGACCCTTCCCTCTTCAGGGGAATGCTCTACCAACTGAGCTATCTTGGCATGATTATTGTGCCTGATTCTTATCACCAAAAGCTTTGAAAAATTCAATGAATGGTGAAGAGTTTATTGAATCCTTTGTCGTCTTAACAGTATCGTACACCTCCTGTAATTTCTCAAAATATGGCTGTATTACATAATATGAACCAATGGCAGCAGCGATGATTATTGTCCAATAAAAGATTTTTAGACCAAAACCAATCCTAGCACGAACATACATGCTTTTGATCATTTTATGGTCCTCCTCAACCATCTTTGTCATTTTATCAATTTTCTCCTCCAACAAATCATCTACCATAACGGATATATTAGCAGAATTATAGGAAAAATCCAGGCACTTTAAGACTTATCCTGTCCCCTTCTATAACATCATTAAACTCAAGTTTTACTGCCCGAAGTTTGATTGCATTATCAGTAAGCTTCTCCTTAGACCCATATAAACTATCACCAACTATTGGGTGGCCCATATATGAAAGCTGAACTCTGATCTGATGAAACCTACCAGTCTCTAAGTCGATACCAAGTCTTGAATAATTGTCTTTGGTTTCTAAAACACTATATTCAAGTGTTGATCTATCTCCGTTTCTGTCATTTGTGACAATAGCTTTGTAACCATTATTATGTTTAACCTTTGTTAAATAATTTTCTAGTCTCCCTTTTTTGTTTTTTATTTCCCCATGGACAACAGCTTCATATTTTTTATCAATTTTACCTTCACGCATTTGTTCAGATAATCTAGAAGCGCCTTTAGATGTCTTTGCAAACATTACAAGTCCTGACACCGGTCTATCGATGCGATGAACCATACCAAGAAAAACATTACCTGGTTTGTTATCACGTTCTTTTATAAATTTCTTAACCGCAACAAACAAATCTTCCTCACCTTCCTTAGCGGCTTGAACAGCAATCCCTGCAGGTTTGTTCACCACTATCACATGATTGTCCTCGTAGATTACTTCCATATTATTTCTTCCAACGAGCAAAGATTCCTGCGGGTAGAAGTCTCTTACCTTTTGACTCCTCTATTGTTAATTCACCATGCTCTATGCTTCCTCCAAACTTTTCAAGTGTCGGTAAAAGATTATTTGCATATGTTATTGATGAGTACCCTGCTGCATATCCATTGATTAGATAAAATACTGGATTTTCCGAAAGTAAATTTGCACAATCCTCTACTAGATCTGTAAATTGCTTTTCAATTTTCCAAACTTCACCGTCTGCTCCATGCCCAAATGATGGCGGATCCATAATGATACCGTCATAAGTATTTCCTCTATTTAATTCCCTTTGCACAAAGGAGTATGCATCCTCAAGAATCCAGCGAATTGGTTTGTCTGTAAGTCCTGAACTTTCTGTATTTTGATTGGCCCAGGTTATAGCTGTCCTTGAACTATCTACATGTGTAACTTTAGCCCCAGCTTTGGCACAAACAATTGAAGCTCCCCCAGTGTATCCAAACAGATTTAAAACTTTAACTTCTCTATTTTCTTTCTTTATGGTTTCTGTAAGCCAAGACCAGTTAGATGCTTGTTCTGGAAAGAGTCCCGTATGCTTAAAAGAAGATAATTTGATATTCATTCTCACACCACCAAAGCCTATCTCCCATGATTCTGGGAGCTCTTTAGGACACTTCCAGGCACCTGTTTTAGCTCCTGTGCGAGTATATACCGCATCAGCCTTTTCCCATGATTCTAGGTCATTTTTGAGCCATAGAGCCTGTGGATCAGGGCGCCTTAAGACAAACTCTCCGAATCTTTCAAGCTTCTCCCCTTCGCCAGAATCAATGAGTTCATAGTCCTCACTTTTTAGAAGCTTTTCAATTATATTTTTTTGCGAATTTTGCATATATAGATAATAGTATATAAAAAGAGTTAGCCAAAGACTAACCCTGTTTTAGAAAAGCTTGAATTCTTTGTAAATCAACCTCCATATTTCTCAGAATCTTATTGGCAATACCGTTCGGATTAATAACAAAACCCTCAATCAAACAAACAGTAAGTAATGAAGGCTCTGTGTTTTCGTGGCGATACATGGCATGGTGCAGTGCAAGAAATACTTCACCAGAAAACAACGGGTCCTGACAAATAGTTTCAGACGCCTCCGGATGATTAATGAGAATCTTCAATTGCTTATGGATTTCCTCCTCAAGGGCATCGAGATTCAATCCAAACCTATGCAACATAAGTTGTCCCACTGAATCATTCTCAAGTATAGCAATGAGTAAATGACCAGTGTTCACTGGCAAATGTAACCCCGGGGTAACCTTTGCAAAATCAATAGAGCGAGCCAACAGCTTTCGAAGAGCGATTCGTTTGTTCATTTTTACCAACCTGAACATTACTATTTATATGAAAAAAGTCAATGTGCCTCCGGTAGGAATCGAACCTACATCTACCCCTTAGGACGGGGCTGTTCTATCCATTGAACTACGAAGGCGTGCTCCCAATCTAACACAAAATTCCTCACTCATGTAGAGCGAGGAATTTGTTTTGAGAGGCTCCGCAGTGTGACGACACGAGGACTGAGCTGATTTTTAGTCAAAAATCAGCGTACTCGGAAAAACAAATTCCGAGCGAATATTACAAACCAAGTTTCTCCTTCATTGTAGACTCATCGAATCCAACGATGATATCCCCATCGATATCTATAACAGGTACACCCATTTGTCCTGACTTCTCTACCATTTCCTTTCTTTTTTCTAGATCAGATCCAACATTATACTCTGTATACTTAAGTCCGTGAGCGGTAAAATAATCCTTTGCCATGTGGCAATAATGACATGACGGTGTTGAATATATTGTGATGTTTTTCATAGTCTGCTAATTATGGAAAAAGCTCTTGGTTTTGTCAAAGATTTTCTTGAAAAATCCCTTTTCCTCCTCTACCTTAGGTACGGCCGCCCCAGCTACAAGTACAATAAGCTTCTCCCCTGGCTTTACCACACTAAACTTCTCCCTCACCTCCTCCTCTATACCCTCCTCAGTTCTCAGTCTCTCTATCTCACCTTTCACATAGTCGTACCTTGAGCTTAATTCTTTGTATTCATGTTCAGACTTCTTCCTAGCATCGATACTTGCCTGAGCCTTGCCATATAGCCCAAAAACCGACTTGGCTAAAAGGAAAATTACTATGATAAGTATGGCTATAGAAAAGTATGAATATATGAACTTTTGAGTCTTTCTTTTTCTTTGAAATTCGAGCATGACTATGGTATAAATACCCTACTATAATATCATTTATTTAAGATAGATTAACCACACAAACATGCTTTTCGATCGAAGATTCAAAAAAGGTATCAAAATAGGTTGGGCAATTATCTGCATCCTGATCATTGTCTCAATGATCCTCCTCTACATGCCAGGAATCAGAAATGGCTTCTAGCAAAAAACCGGCATACGCCGGTTTTTCTTATTCGCCTGTTCTCATCATTTTGAGGAAGACATCATTTGGTATATTTACATTACCCTTTCCTCGCTCAAGCATTTTCTTTTTACCTTTCTTCTGCTTTTCACGGAGCTTCATCTTTCGCGTGATGTCACCTCCATACATATGCTGTGTTACATCCTTCTGAAGAGCTGAGAGTGTTCGTGACGAGATGATTCTTCCAAGTCCGTATCCTTGAATTTTTGTTTTGAACATTTGCTGAGGCAATATATTGTGAAGTTTTTCCACTGCCTTCTCAGCATCCTCCTCGATTCTTCGTACAGACACCACACGTGAGAAAGCTTCTACTGGTTCCTCCGCAACAAGCAGATCAAGTCTCGCCACATCAGCATCACGCATACCTTCAATTTCATATGATATAGATGCATAGCCAGATGACACACTCTTTAGCTCATCAAAGAAATTTCTCATAAGCTCACGGAGAGGCATGTGTACTGTCATAGATACTCTACCATCAGAGAGCGTCTCCGTTGATTCAACTTCTGCTTCATGATCATAAAGGAGTGGTACAAGCGCACCAAGGTAGTCTGATGGGGCAAAGAGTTGCACTTTCATCCACGGTTCACGTATGTTTGTAGTAGCCCCATAGTCAGGAAACATCGACGGTGTGTAGATCATCTCTGTCTTACCACCCTTGCTTGGCACACTACTTTTATATGTAACTTCATAGGTAATAGACGGTGTTGCAACGATAAGATCCAGATTAAATTCTCTCTTTAATCTCTCTGTAATAATTTCAAGATGGAGTAGTCCAAGGAAGCCACATCGAAATCCTCTACCAAGTGATCCTGAGGTTTCTTCTTCGTGAGTAAATGATGAATCAGAGAGTCGCAGACGCCCTAGAGCAAGTCGCAAATCATCAAAATCGTCCTGACTTTCTGGATATATAGATGCCCACACCATTGGTACGGGTTTTGTATAACCATGCATCGCTGGTAACGGATGTTTATTTTGAGTAACTGTGTCTCCCACAGATGCCACACCAGGCTTTTTGATACCTGTTACGATGTATCCAATCTGTCCTGTCTCAAGTACACCTGTTGAAGTTTCTTGTGGCATGAAGACCCCCACTTCTAGTGCTACGAATTTCTCATTCGCGATCGCAAATCTAAGCTCATCACCTTTCTTTACTTTACCGTCAAGAATTCTGACATAAACAATAACTCCTTTGTGATTAGAATATTGAAAATCAAACACAAGTGCACGCATATCGTTTGGTCCACGGAATTCATCCTTTGGAGTTGGTACGCGCTCGATAACAGCTTCGAGAAGCTTGTCCACGTTCTCTCCTGTTTTTCCAGAAACTTTTACTACATCTGATTCATCACATTCGAGGAGTTTTGTAAGTTCCTTTACTACCTCTTCAGTCTTTGCTATTGGAGAATCGATCTTTGAAATTGCAGGGATAATCTTAAGTCCAGCTTCACGCGCCATACCGAGTGTTGTGAGAGTCTGAGCTTGCACACCTTGTGTTGCATCAACGAGAAGGATAGAGCCTTCTACAGCCTTAAGAGCGCGAGATACTTCATAAGAAAAGTCTATGTGACCAGGAGTATCGATGAGGTTTAAAGTATACTCTTCATTCTTGTATGAATATTTCATACGTACTGGACGCATCTTGATAGTGATACCCTTTTCTTGTTCTAGCTCCATGTCATCTAGTACACGATCACGCATTTTACGCTCCTCCACTGTGTGAGTAATCTCAAGCATGCGGTCAGCGAGAGTCGACTTACCGTGGTCAATGTGGGCTATGATACTGAAGTTTCGTATGAATTTAAGAGACATAGATAGAGATAATAACAGAAAAAATACTATTTGACAATTTATATATTTGTGATTATATATTAATTGGACACATGAAATCATCAGACAACACTCAAGAATTCCGCATCTACAAAGTCAATAATATCAAGACGAAAGGAAAGAGGGCTATTGCATGGGAAGTTGTTTCTCAATTAAAAATTGGCGAAGCGGTAAAAATGGACAAGTCAGTTCGATTCTTTCTGATTGAAAAAGCAAAGACCGAAGGAGTCCACATTAGAACACTGGCGATCAAAGGTAGCGAGGAGATCGAGGTGATTCGAATCGAAAAGCGATAAATTTACTCTACAGTAAATTTATTTTTATTTTTAAGCCTCACCCCGGACTTCGTCTCGACCCTCTCCTAAATGCAGGCGAGGGTTTAATCTAATTCAAATTTTATTTTCTCTAACACCTTTTCAATATCATTGTTTACTTCCCTATTCCAAAATCTTAAAACTTTTACACCCAAATCATTCAAACATCCTGTTCTTTCTCTATCATAATCAACATTATCTTTATGCTGTACTCCATCAATTTCTATAACCAGCTTTTTGCTTGGACAATAGAAATCCACGATGAAATTTCCTATACTTTCCTGCCTTTTGAATTTTACCCCTAATTTACTATTTCTTATTTTCTCCCAAAGTATCTTTTCTTCTACTGTAGAATCTTTCCTTAAATCTCTCCTTGTTTGTTTGAAATGTTTTGTATTGTAGACCTGTTTCCTTGTCATTGCATTCTCCCCTCTCCTGCACTTAGGAGAGAGGTTGGGGTGAGGTTCTCTACACCACTTCAGATGGATCTTCGGTGATTGGCTTAGACTTCCAGATTCGACTATGTAGAGTTTGCCACACGACACCTATCTCATGATTTTTCATAAGTATAAGAACAATCACCCCAGAAACAAGTCCAAATGTTCCAGACAAGAATCCTTGTGTAAATATTCCAAAGAAGGTATCAAGATCAAAAACATCATCAAAAATATTTAGAAAGAAATATGTCACATATCCCATGAAAACTGACGCCACCAAGCTCTGTGTAAGCCATATGCCAGTAAGCTTAGCACTACAGTATGCTCTCTTGAACATAAACATAAGTAGGAATGATTGAAAGATTGATCCAACAGCAAATGCAAGTGGTAATGCCAATATCTCAGAACCTAAAATATTTTTTACCTTCATTATAGAATCCAATGAATCGTGAAGAACCTTTGAATTTTGAAGTATAGACACTAATGAAAAGCAACCGATAATAGCAACAATGCCGCCGATGAGTGATGCATAAAAAGGTTCCTTTGTTCTACCAATAGCATAGAATGCTCTTGTAAAAATAAGATTGAGACTCTGTGCCCAGACAGATATGGCAAAGAGCGCCAGTGCCGCCGCAGTAAGCCTGGTATCCGACCAGTCGAAATTCCCCGCTCCGAAAAGAACTCTTACTATCTGAGCACGAAGCACGATAAACATAATTATCACAGGAAGTGACCAAAAGATTATATGTCTCACAGCTGAATTAAGTTCTTTATTAAAATTTTCTTTTTCTCCATTTTTGAAGAATCTGGCAAGTGTTGGGAAGGCGGCAAGAGAATAACTCACCCCGATTATAGCCAGCGGAACAGACTGCAAATTATACGCAAGCGTATAGATGGTTATTGATCCAGAGATGAGAAGTGATGCTATACCAACAGAGACGAACATAATGATATGTGACTGAGCAAGAGATAATGTACGAGGAATTGATTTAGAGAAAATATATCTAACACTTACCCAATCAATACTTGAAGTAATACGAGGAATTATCGCAACCTTCACTAATGTTGGTATCTGAATCACGACATGAAGAATGGACCCCAAAATCACTCCATATACCATACCCATAATTCCCAATATAGGGTAAAGCACGATACCACCAAAAATAATTCCCAAGTTATACATCACAGGACTTAATGCGTAGGAAACAAATCTTCTCTCTGACTGTATGATTCCTCCGATTAAATTTGAAACACCCAAGATAAGCGGAGACAAAAGCAAAGTTCTAGACATCGCTATTAAAGTTTCACTATGAAGTCCTGGCACAACCAGTTTAGTCAGCTGCGGCATAAAAATAAAAACCAAAGCCATAACAATAAACATCAGGGCAAGAAAAACTGTAAATATTGAATTTATTGTTTTCCTCCTTTCAATATTATTATCGTTCTGTATAAGTAGAGGTACTAATACGGAAACTGAAACTAATGATGAAACAGTTATAAAAAGAAAATCCGGTATACGAAACGATGCATAGTACATATCGAGTAATCTGTCTGCTCCAAATGCAGAAGCAAATACCCTATCTCTAAGTACCGCAAGGATTTGGGAAAGAAATGTAAAAAAAGCCAAGAGGTATGCTGCCTCATGAAGCCCAAGACTCTCTTTATTTAGATAATTAAAAATCTTTTCTACCATTTAAGCTTTATTTTAGCACACTAAAAATCCCCCGCCTAAGCGGAGGATTTTAGAGAATGTCTATAAGCCGAGTTCTGTCTTTGTGTAATTATTTATCTGGGATGTGTGTTACCACACACCTCGAGCGTCACTTCCACTTGCGTGGACACGGACTTGCACAGGGATAAGAATTTTGCCGTTTCACCCGAACTAAATCGGTTCGTCACTGTTCGCATCTCTGTCCTTGCGGACGACGGGCGTTACCCGCTACCTTTCCTAAATGAATAGGTCTGTGCTCGGACTTTCCTCCCTCAAATACAGGCGCTAGCGCTTGTCGTATTCGAGAGCAATTACCCAACATTCTCTACCACCTATTATACCACAAAATCAAAAAACACTCAATTCTGAGTGTTTTTTGATTTAACCTTATTTTGTAAGGATTATTTAGCTTCTGCTTGAGTTGGGACTGAGTCGATGATGTCGCAGACACCGCCGGAACAGGCTAGCTCTTTCTTAGCCTCGGTCTCGTCTTGCTTCTCATAAGTCATAATCTTTCCGAAGTCGATATGAGCCATGCGCTCCTTGAGCTCATTGTATTGCTTCTCTGTAATAGGTTCGTACGGAGCAAGCTGGTAAATATGATCGAAGCGTGGAAGGAAAGAAAGTCCACCAACAATCTCCCAGTTCTTGTATACCCAATGAGCAACCTCTATCCATTCATTCTCACCTACTGAGATAGTTGCTGATGGATTATGGTCAGTGAAATTAACTTTCACATTCTTCCAATATTCGAGTTGATCAATAGCTGTGATGTCATCTTTGTATATAGATCCCTTTGGTGATGCAACTGGGAATTCTAGTACATAAGTATTTGCAGTATCCATTGTCTGACCTACTTCTGGATGGAATGGCACACCTTGATCACGGAGCATTTTGAATAATGAGTCAGTAGCACTAATTCTTACACGTCGTACATAGAATGCCGCATGTCTTGGATGAACTCCAGATGAACAATCTACTGTCTGAGAAAGAGTTCCTGATGGCTTAGTACAAGTGATACATGTAGATTGAGCGATACCTAGACGCTTTGCAAACATTTTATTTACCTTTGTAGCCTCATCACGAAGTTTTCTTAGAACCTCTGGTTTTCTAACTACAGGAGAATCCCACTGTCCTGTGATAGATACCCCGAGAAGTCTTTCCTTCTCACAGTTTTCTCTCCACTCCTTTGAAAGATATTCAAACTTTGTGAGAGATGACTGATATGTACCAATGATTGTTGCTACACGGATCTTGCGGAGCAGGGTTGCCTCTGTATCCTCCTTACGAGCTACAACCTCTGTAAGGTTACAGAACTGCTTTGAACGAAGTATGATTTCTCCGCATGGGTTTGTTCCAATCGGCTTAAGTACGCGACCGTTTGAGTCCATGTATCCATCTTCCTTAAACATTTTTACACGACGTTCTGGAAGCTGTTTATGAAGTGAGCCACGGTTAAAGATACCTCTCTCTCCTGATCCAGATCTAATAAGTGACATCCACTCATCTAGAAATTCTGTTGTACTAGGTTTTGAGTTATAAATTGCTGAGTTATTTGAAAGAGAACGATGTGGATGTGTTAGGTAGAACTGACCATCCTTAGCATGACGAATGTCACGATCATCAAGATCAGAAAGTGAAATCATAGCTGACCTGCGTACCCCACCAGAAACCACACAATCTCCGATCAGACAAATGATGTCATGAAGATCTATGTTACGTAGACGCTTACCCTGACGCTCAAGCATAATCTGACGGGTAAAATTGTGGAGCCTGATCAAAGGTTCTGGACCAGAAGACTTACCTCCCATGATCTTAAGTCTTGCACCAGCTGGACGAAGCTCTGAATAATCAAATTCAATATCATTACCTTCTGACCAAGTCTTCATACCTAGAGCAAGCGAATCTGCCCAACCTTCCTTACTGTCAGGTACAACGAACTTTGGAAGCTTCTTTCCAGTCTGATATGCAATCTGTGGAAACTTCTGAACATTGTAACTCTCTACCGCAAAACCTACTCCTGTCCCACACATTGAGACATGCATGATCTCAGCAAGATCTTGGAAAGATTCCGGAGCGATAAATGAACAATTGTATGCGCATACATTTGTTCGACGAGCAGCAGGACCAGCGAACTGAAGGAGACGCATTGATGGCATAGCTTCCTGTCTCAGAATCCCCTGACGAACTTCTTCATACTCTTTATCTGTAAGTTTATCCTTCAAGTTTTCCTTCATGAAGTCCACGTAGCGATTCACTGTCTCGATCCATGTCTCACGACGACCTTCATTATCAATCCATTTTGAATATGTTCTATAGTAAACAAACTCCCCAAGAGAACTTCGAAAATATGATTTTGAATCTGAAGCAAGCTTCTTTACATGTTCTGGCACCTCTACACCCTGGTCACGAAGCATCGCGCGCTCCTGACGATAAAGAATGTATGATTTTGCTGTCTTCACGTATTCAGAGAGGATAAGTTCTTTCTCTACAGTGTCCTGTATACCCTCAACAGTAGGCATGAAATTCTTAAACTTCTTTGCAATACGTACTAGCTCTGCATATACCTTGTTTGCAACCATTTTTGCCTCATGCTCAGAACCTTCTCCAACAGAGACCATTGCTTTACTGATTGCATTTACTATACGATCTAGATCGAATGGAACAATTGTCCCATTTCTCTTCTCTACCTTCTTTACAAACACATCCTCCTTCGACTTTTCTTTAACCACTTCCTTAATTTTTTTCTTTGTTTTTGCCATAGCGCGATTACGATAACGAACTTAATAATTTGTCATTGAATTGTATCGCTTTGAGACATAAAAAACTGTGGATAAGTTACAAAAATATAAACAAATAATGAACAGTCGTTCATGTAAAGATCCGTCCCTATACAAGCTTATAGAATAAAGCTAATTTTACTTAAAAATCACAATTCTTGATCCAATGGACAACGAATTTTTCTCAATAAAACCAGCTTTTGCCTCAACTATATACAAAGAATTACTCTTTGGCTCAAAAACTTCTGGAAAAGTTTCTGGACTCACATTCTCCACAAAATGAACCATGTTCAAATTCTCATCGAACCACATTATGTCTATTGGAAACAGCATATCCTTCATCCAAATTCCCCATTTGTCTGGATAATCAAATACAAAAAGCATAACCTGATTAGAAGACATGCTTTGCCAACCAGATAAACCTAAAATTCTCTTCGAATCTGTATCCGCCAAGACTGCGCTAAATGCATTTCCACCAATTGTGACTGGAACCTTTGTATATTCTTCAAGTTTTGGACTGTTGAAATAGGTTATCACGCTTGCATAACTTGTTCTTATATAATCCCAATGGATAAAAGCCATGCTCCAACCAAATAAACAAAAAGCTACTAGAACAATTTTTTGTAAGATTGGAGTTTTGATTATCATTTGAAATATTATTTAATGAAATGCACAACTTCCTCCTTGCAGAATCTTGATTTTGGCCTACTTGCACTTTCATCACTCTCCTTTCTCTTGCCTACTGCACACAAAACTACAGAATTTAATCCCATTTTATCTAAGCCAAGAATCTCATCAAACTTTTTATTATCAAATCCTTCCATTGGACAAGTATCTACTTCAAGAAGAGCTGCTGTGTGTAACATAAATCCGAGTGCAATATAAACTTGCTTCGCCATCCAATTTTCTAAATCTTCCTTGGTCAAACGATCAACATGAGACTGTATCATCTGCTTAAAGCCATCGAGCTCTCCTACATCCACCATCTGAACTTTGGCAGTAGCTTCAACATAATGTTCAATATGACCACAATCGACACAATTGAGACGAGCCAGAACGATAATCTGCGAAGCATCTGTGATCTGTGGTTGGTCAAAGCCTGCTTCACGAAGCTTTGCTCTAACTTCAAGATTCTCTACCACAATAAACTTCCAAGGTTGTAGACCATATGACGATGGAGCGAGGCGTCCTGACTCAAGTATTGTATGTAGTTCATCTTCTGT
The DNA here is from genome assembly GCA_964472605.1 of uncultured Candidatus Saccharibacteria bacterium. Lineage (GTDB taxonomy): Bacteria > Patescibacteriota > Minisyncoccia > Phycocordibacterales > CAIZIN01 > JANNXY01. Next base: position 14,434 of record CAYYLG010000018.1, read on the forward strand.
AAGTTTCTTAGACGGATCAAAGTTCTTTGTGGCATATCTCCAGTGCAGTTTCTTTAAAATATCGTTCATTTGGTCTATTTGAATTAGTTTTTAAACACTAGTAGTATAGCAAGCACATGGAGGGTTCGCATAGCGGTCTAGTGCGCCGTCTTGGAAAGGCGGTGTGCCGAAAGGTACCAGGAGTTCGAATCTCCTACCCTCCGC
>CAYYLG010000019.1:0-2788 GCA_964472605.1 uncultured Candidatus Saccharibacteria bacterium
GAAGAATTGGTTTATGGGGATCATCCACTCGGTAGGCCGGTTATCGGGTTCAAGGACACGGTGATGAATTTTACAAAAGTTGATTTGGTACAGTATAGAAAGAAACATTATATTCCTGGTAAAACACTCATTATTATCTCAGGTGGATTTGATGAAATGTCTGTCATCTCCCAAATTGAAAATTTATTTGGATCTCTTCCAGAGCAAGAAATAATAAATAAGGAAAAGATAGAAGAGTTACAAGATAAACCAAAGGTAAAAATATTTGATAAGAAAACTGATCAGTCACATTTTATAATTGGGTTCAGATCATTTTCATATTTTGATGATCGTATTGATGCGGTGGGGCTACTTCGAACAATTTTAGGTAGTGGAATGTCATCTAGGCTTTTCAATAGACTAAGGGAGGAACTCGGTCTTTGTTACTATGTTCATGCAGGACACTCTGCTCAAAGCGATTGTGGTTTATTCACAATTTCAGCCGGTGTTGCAAATCTAAAGCTAGAAGAGGCGGTGAAGGAAGTGATGAATGTTATCTCAAAGCTTTTAAAGGAAGGTATTACAGATGCAGAATTAGAAAAAGCTAAAGAATTTAAAATTGGTAATCTATATCTAAGTTTAGAAACCTCAGATCAATTTGCTGATTGGTATGGGTTCCAAGAAATTTCTCATGAAGTAATTCGCAATCCAAAGGAAGAAGAAGAATCTATAAGGAAGGTGACGAGGGAGGAGGTGGAGACTGTTGCTAGGGATGTTTTCGATATAAAGTCAGCGAATTTGGGGTTAATCGGACCCCACAAGGACAAAGAGAGTGTTCTATTAGACCTCATGAAGCTTTAATGCTTTAATACTGTATATGGATGGCAATAGAGAGATAAATATAACCATAACTCCCTGGAGCTTCTTTTCGGCTTGTCTTATTTTGATCGGACTGGCTTTGCTCTGGTATTTGAGAGATATTGCACTCGTTGTTGTAACAGCAGTTGTTATAGCTTCAGCGATCGAGCCGGGGACTAAGTTTCTAGAGAAGAAAAGGTTTCCTAGGGCACTATCTGTAGTTTTAATATACGCTTCTATTGGTGCATTTCTTGCTGGAATGTTCTTTGTATTTTTCCCGGTTCTAGTACAGGACACGCAATCACTTCTTGGAGCATTGCCATCATACTCCGAAACAATCAGTGTTTGGAATCCACTTCAAGAAACAGGGCTGGATAAGTTCGATCAATTATTTTCTATTAAGAGTGTTGTAGAGTCTTTGAGTAGTTCACTTTCTAATCTTACTGCAGGATTCTTTACGACAGTGTCAGGACTTTTCGGAGGTATAGTGAGCTTTGCGCTTATTATAGTTCTATCATTTTACTTATCTGTTCAGAAGGATGGGGTAGGAGATTTCCTTAGAATTATCACTCCTATAAAATACGAATCATATGTGATTGGACTTTGGAAAAGATCTCAGGAAAAAATCGGTTTATGGATGCAGGGGCAGTTACTTTTGGGTGTAATAGTTGCAGTCCTAACTTATCTTGGACTAAGTGTACTTGGTGTAAATAATGCACTTTTCCTTGCTATTGTGGCTGGAGTAACTGAGCTTATACCAATATTCGGTTTGATTATCGCTACCGTGCCCGCAGCAGCTGTGGCGCTTTTCCAAGGTGGTGCATCATTGGCTTTTGTAGTTATAGGTCTCTATGTGATCATTCAGCAGTTTGAAAGCCATCTTATCTATCCTCTTGTAGTGAAAAAGATTATTGGTATTCCACCGATTTTGACTATCCTTACACTTGTAATCGGGGCTAAGCTTGCAGGATTTCTTGGAGTGCTTCTCTCAGTACCTTTAGCAGCAGTCCTTATGGAGGTCCTTGGAGATATTGAGAAAAGAAAACATCCTAAATCAAACTAATATGTCAGATAAAAAAAGTTTTTACATAACTACGACCTTGCCTTATGTTAATTCACGTCTCCATTTGGGCCATGCAACAGAAATTATCCGCGCTGATGCTATTGCAAGATACAAGAAACTAATAGGATTTGATGTATTTTTTAATACAGGTACCGATGAGCATGGTAGAAAAATTGCTGAGTCAGCAGAGAAAGCTGGTAAGGGTGTACAGGATTATGTAGATGAATATGCAAAACTTTATAAAGAAACTCTGGAGAAATTCGGTGTTTTGAAAGAGAGTGAAGGGATACATTTCATACGAACAACAGACGAGAAGCATATAAAATTTGCAGGGGAGTTTTGGAAGAAATGTGATAAAAATGGCTACATCTATAAGAAAAATTATGAAGCCAAATACTGTGTGGGTTGTGAGGAAGAGAAAACTGATTCAGAACTCGTAGATGGTAAATGTCCTGAACATGATAGAGTTCCAGAAATAATTAACGAGGAAAATTATTTCTTTAAATACAGTGAATTTGGAGAAAAGCTTTTGGAATTTTATGATCAAAATCCAAATTTCATAATTCCTAATTTAAGAATGAACGAGATGAGAGAGTTTATAAAAAGAGGTCTTCGCGACATTTCTATCTCTCGTCATAAATCAAAAATGTCATGGGGCATAGAGGTGCCAGGGGATAAGGAGCATGTTATGTATGTTTGGTTCGATGCTCTCACAGACTATTTATCTACTCTAGGTGGGGAGGAAAACATTGAGAAATATTGGAATAATGGAACCCCAACCCAATACTGTGGCAAGGATAATACACGCTTTCAGGGTGTAATGTGGCAAGCTATGCTTATGGCTGCAGGGTATAAGAATACTCATCAGATCGTGGTAAATGGCTTTAT
>CAYYLG010000019.1:2888-12570 GCA_964472605.1 uncultured Candidatus Saccharibacteria bacterium
ATGAAATATGGATCAGTGCACAAAATTTAGATAAATACATTCAAGACAATGAGCCATTTAAAAAAATAAAGATAAATGAATCAGAGGGTAAAAAGGATGTTCATTATCTTTTGTATAACTTAATGGGTATTGCACTTAGACTTGAACCTTTCCTCCCAGAAACCTCAAAAGAAATTCAAAGATTAATTAAAGAAAACAAATCTCCCGAAAAACCTCTTTTTGCAAGGAAGGATTAAATTTATGTCAGTAGAGATTAAAAGAGTATTGGGTGGGACAAAGGAGGATATTGAATCAAATAAATATAATATTTGGGTAGGTATTTCTCTGGGTAATAAATCATTTACAAAGGAGTTGATTAAAGAATACATTGAATATGCTTTAAAGTTTACCAGGGAGGATGTTTTAATAGTTATCCCAGATAGATTACATGCAGTAAACATTGAGATCAGAGATAGAAAATCAAAACTTTCTGCACACAGGAAAGCGTGGAAAATAGGGGATGAAAAGGAGCAGGAGGTTAGGTCGATTATAATGAATCTTGCAAAGGAAGATCAGGATAGAATAATTATTGCTCGTTGGCATGAATTACAAACAAAGTATTTCGAGTATCGACTCGAGATAGTATTTGATGAGTTTGAAAGAAAAGGGGATTTTTATAATGTTGTGATGGATATGGTAAGGGAAAATATTAAGAATTCAGAAAAGAATTTTACTGTCATAGAACAGGAAAAGATGGCGAATTATATTTTGTATGAATTACCTGTGTTAATGAATGGTGCGAATTATGGTGGACCAAAAAGTGGTAAGAGATATGAATGTATTATTTATCCTGGTTTGGGTAAGTTGGACTATCTAATCATGGATCTGCACGAAGGAAAGAAGTTTCCTGAATTTTCTGAGGATTTGTATATAAATAAAACTAAGGTCGTAATTGCAGAAGTTTACGTCAAATAAAAACTATCTCTAGGTTGTGAGTCTGAGATAGTGGAAGGACCCCTGCTTTTTGAATCCAAAATGTTTTTCCAGAATTTTAGAAGCAACATTTGAGAAAACATCTGCAACAATTAAGTTGGCCCCGCATACTTTAGCTGATTCGATCGTCCTTGTTGTGAATGATCTGGCAATCCTCAGATTCCTATAGTTGGGATCAACCCACATATTTTCCCACTGGAACTTCCGAGTGATCGGCTGGTAAGTTCCGAGAGAAAAACCAACAAGCTTTCGCTTATCGTCTGATACATCTCTCGCCACTAAACACAAGCCGTCCTTGCTTGTCATTAGTCTGAGAATTGTTTCAGAATCCCAAAAACCAATGAATTCAGGGCATTCCTGGCCAATTTGCAGCATTTCAGTTCTTAGATCCGTATCTGGGTGAACAATCTGCGTGATTGAAATTTTCATTCTGTTTTTTACATTACCATTGAATGATATTTTTGCAAGGAAGGATTAGTTTGCTTTATTGATGCATTTTGTATAAGGTTTCAGATGGAAAAAACGAACCTTAACGTAAATGAAAACAATACCTATATTTTGTCTTGGACCTTCTGGGTCATATGGTAGTGAAGCTGCTAAATTGGCAGTATCCATACTTGAGGCTCAAATGCCTCATTTGAATTTCGAAATTCGTCATTCCGTATCGAATACAGCAATATTTGAAGATGCGAAGGTAAATGGTGGTGTAGCAGTGGTCCCGGTGGAAAATGGGTATGAAGGGCCTGTTAGCGAGGTTATGCGATACAGGCTCCAGAATCCGGACTATCCTATGAGTGTTATTGGAGAAGTGGTTGTTCCTATCGAACACCATATTCTCATGCGACCAGGTTATTCCTTGGATTTGGTTAGAGGTGTAGCATCGCATCCGCAGGCACTTGGCCAATGTTCAAAGTTTATTCGACAGCATCGTCTAACAACTTTTGAATCGAAAAGTACAGCTCTAGCTGCACAACAAGTGGCAGAGAATACTTTGTCTAGCGCAAACATTGCAGCTATCGCTTCAAAATCTGCCGGAGAGTTATTTGGTTTGGTATCCCTTGGACTTGCAGGTGACGTAAAAGATAATAAAACACGTTTCCATGTATATGCTCCTTGGAAAACAAAATTCACAGGGAAAGATCGCACAGCTTTCCTCTTTGGTATCCCAGATGTTCCTGGGAGCCAATGTGATGTTTTGGAAATATTTAAGCGGCACAATGTGAATTTGTCGACAAATGATTCGGTCCGGACAGGAAAACTCGGCAAGGTTGAGTTCTATCTAGTTGCTGACATGCACCAGGATTCTGAGGTTGGTAAAGCTGTCATCAAAGAGTTGCATGCAAAGACACAAAATCTTCGGATTCTAGGTTCATTTGCTCAAGCGAAATCAGAAACAGTTCCTGTTTCTAAACTGGAAAGTAAGAAAATTGGAATAGTCGGAGGTGCTGGAAGCATGGGTAAATTATTCACCTTATTTTTTGAATTGCGTGGTATGGAGGTGATTACGTGCGATGTTGATACGGTTACAAAACCAATGGATGTTGCATTAAATTCAGATATCATCTTTCTTGCGATTCCGATTACAAAGGTTGAGTCTGTTCTCAGGGAAATGATTCCGTATCTGCGACCTACTCAAACAGTTATCAGTTTGGCATCAAGGATGATTGATTTGCCAGAGTGGTCAATGATTCCTTCTCGAGCTTTTATGCATTTTATGCAAGCACCGAGAGGTCTCGATTTTGGTAAGCGCTATGTGCACGTGAGCGCTTCAGAGTCTCTTAAAGTATCAGGGGTCTATCAGTGGCTACAGATCATGGCAGGTGAGTTTGATGCTGTGTTTAATGAAGTGACTGTAAATAGGCATGAAAAGGATAGGATAGACCAAGTGCTTGTGGTATCGATTGTGATGCTGTGGATAAAGGTGATTAAAGATTTTAATCTTGATCCTAGTAATCTGATTCAGGGTGGTAGCCCAGTAACTGATGTTATATGGTCCTTGTTTGCCAAAGTTGGCAAACAGTCAGAAATGTATGGTGCAATCCTTGGAGAGCACGCATCAATAAAGGATATTTTCAGGTGTATAGCAATTAATGCTGAACAATTTGGATATGTTATCGGTGAATTCGGTTCACGTAGGGCAACCGACATCATAAATGAATTGGCTTCATTGATTGATACTAAACAAAGGTTATATCTGGTGCAAAGAGCTGAAAGGATGCTCTCTCTGCCCAATACCGATTCTTAAACGAACGGTTTTTTATTTGGTAATATAATCATATGAATCAAAAATATTTTGATATACATGCCCATGTTCAGTTTCCAGAATTCGATGATGATAGATCTGAGGTTTTAAAGAGGTCTAGGGAGGCTGGGGTTGGAATGATAAATATTGCCACAGGACTAGAGTCATCTAATGCATCTATTAAACTAGCGGAGGAAAATGATGGGGTTTATGCTGCCGTAGGATTTCATCCTTGTTACATAGATAAAGCGGAATTTGATTATGAAAAGACACTTGAGTTGGCCAAAAATCCAAAGGTAGTTGTGATAGGTGAGTGTGGAGTGGATTTATTCCATAACAGTAAGGAAACTTTAAATAAACAAATAGAAATATTTGAGAAGCAATTAGAGATTGCAAGATTAGTAAATAAACCCGTTATGCTTCATTTGCGTAATTCTAAAGATGGAGAAAGTGCTTACAAAATTGCTCTAGAGATTTTGGAGAAATTTCCTGAGATTAAAGCTAATGCACATTTCTTTGCAGGGACAATAGAGGAAGCTAGAATGTTTTTTGATTTAGGTCATACAATTTCATTCACTGGGGCTATAACTTACAAAAATTCAGATAATTATGCTGAGGTTATAAAATCTGCTCCACTCGAAAACATTATGTGTGAGACGGATTGTCCGTTTGTGGCACCTGTGCCACACAGGGGAGAGCGTAATGAACCCGTCTTTGTAATTGAGGTTTATAAAAAGATTGCTGAGATAAAAAAATTATCCCCAGAGCAATTCATTAATCAGGTTAGAGAGAATGTAAGAAGGGTCTTTTCAATATAGGTCTATTGTGGTAATGTAGTGGAACTCAGAGGAAACTATGCAAAGCACGTGTGTTATCCAAACATACGCTTCTATATTAAAAAGCATTGCATGGTAACCCCTCTGGGACAATAAATACATGTCAAAAACCAATGAAATAGAGGGTTTGAAGGTATATGAGCTTGGTATGCAGATTGTGTCAGATATTGATGCTGACTCTGCACAAGCTGTCTTTGCTGACCTTAAGAAGGCGGTAGAGAAGAAGGGTACAGTTATCTCTGAAGAGGCTCCAAAGCTTCGTGAGCTAGCATACACAATGGAGAAACATCTTCATGGTAAGAATGTTCGTTACTCTACAGCTTATTTCGCTTGGGTTAAGTTTGAGACAAATCCAGAAGAAATTGCAAACCTAGATGAGGTAGTGAAGGCTGATATAAAGGTTCTTCGTTACATTATCGTAAAGACTGTGAAGGAAAATACTCTTCATGGTCACAAGTTTGCTACTCCAGGTAAGCACGAATACAAGAAAGATGTTGCAAAGGAGGTTGCTCCAGATGCAGAAATTGCACCAGTTGATGATGTAGAGGTAGAAAAGGCTATTGATGAAATGGTAACTGAATAGTGTTACAATTATAGTACTTTATTACTTCTAATCACTAAACAATGTATCTTAACAAAGTGTTGCTATATGGGAATCTGACTCGTGATCCAGAGCTAAAATCATTGCCTTCTGGTATCAAAGTTGTTTCATTCTCTATCGCTACTAATAGAAATTACAAAGACAAGGATGGTAACAAGAAAGATGCTACCGAATATCACAATATCGTGTCATTTGGTCGTCAGGCTGAAGTTATCGCTCAATACCTAAAGAAGGGTAGACCGATCTATGTAGAAGGCAGACTTCAGACTCGAAGTTGGGATGGTGCTGATGGAAAGAAAAATTATCGCACAGAAATCGTAGTAGATTCTTTCCAATTCGGTCCACAGGCCGGAGGCGGATTTGCTCCATCAGGTGCAAGTGAGACTCCAGCTAATACTAAGGCTGATTTCCCAAAGGATGAGGCTCCTATGGATTCAATACAGTATCCAGAAGAAGACATCAACCCAGACGATATTCCATTCTAATTACTTAAATAAATTAAAAATATGATTAACAAAGAATGTTTTTTCACTAAAAACTCAATAAATCACATTGATTACAAAGATGTTGAGATTTTGAAGAAGTTTATAAACCCTTTTGGTCGTATGATCGGAAGAAAGAGAACAGGTGTATGTGCACCAAAACAGCGTGAACTAGCTATGGCTATAAAACGTGCAAGATTTATGGGATTACTTCCATATATTGCTAGATAAACATGTCAGATAAAAACAAAATCAGAATACTATGCGTAAGTCTCGTTATTATTCTGATTTTGTTTTTTATATATTATCTGAATACAAAGTCACGATCGTCTCAGGACATAAATAATCCCGTGTTGGATTCTGTTAATACTGAGTCTAGGTCGTTGTCTTATACACTTGGATTACAAAAGGAAATTGTTTGGAATGAGTTTAAAAATGAGGAGTTAGGAATAATTTTTTCTTACCCACCGAATGCTCGTGTAAACCAGGTTTTTTATAATAAAGATGCGCCAAATTTTTATGAATATGGTGGTGATAAGTACGAACTAGATCCAGGGGATAGGCATGATCAGGCAAGTGTAACAGTGGATATAGAATACGGTGAGACTCCTGCGACTAATTCTATGTCAACTAATGATATACAAATTTACATGATTGAAATGTTAGGTATTGAAATAATTGTTTCTGATTGCTTTAATTCACCAACTATATACAAAGATTTGATAAGCACCTCAGCTGGTGATCAGTGGAAAATTATCGAGGATAATGATTTAAATACCAATTACTATATTCGCAAAGGTAATTCTTGTTATGATTTTATAGCACAAATGCCAAATGACCCTGCTTATAAAGTATCTGCTAGAGATAGTTTAAAAAATATTTTTAACAGTGTAAGGTTTACCTATTAGAGCTGTTTTTGTTACCTACACCGTTTTCACCATCTTTAGCCTTCTTAACAACCTTAGCCCCTGCAAAGAAGAATGAACCTATAACTGCAATAAGGACAATCAGGAGAAGCTTGTGGCAAGAAACATAATCAACAACCTTGAGTGGAAAGTTGTATACATCTTGCATATCAGGACAAATAGAAGATGTTTTTAATCCATCCTTACCATAATTATTAAAAGAGTTTGTTTGGAAATTATCTAACGGGTTTTTTGTTGCCATTAGTTAATTATAGGGCTATTTAGTCACACGTTCAACGTATTCATCTGTCTCAGTGTTGATACGGATTATATCTCCCTCATTTACGAAAAGTGGGGCAGTGATCTGAGCACCTGTTTCAAGTATTACCACCTTGCCACCACCACGAGCTGAGTCACCCTTGATGCCTGGTGGAGCTTCTACAACCTTTAGATCAACCTTCACAGCTGTTTTAACACCTATAATTCTCTCATCTTCGTCTTCACCGAAAGTTAGTATATCCACGATACTATTTGGCTTTAGGTATTTTGCAGAAGTTCCAAGTAGAGATTCTTCGAGTTTAAAACGCTTACTAGGATCGTTTTCTTCACAGAACCAGTATTCACCTTTTGTGGTGTATAAATATTTTATAGATCTGCGTCCGATCTCGGCCTCCTCAACTTTGTCTGAAGCGTGGAATGTCATTTCCATTACCGAACCATTTATCAAATTTTTAAGCTTAGTCTTGTTCTGAGGCTTACGTTGCTGCATGCGGAAAATGTGAGCATCAAGTACTTCATAAGGCTCATCATCGATGATGATAAACTTCCTGTTCAATATTTCATTATATTCAAGCATTGCCATGATTTTGGGGTTAGTACAACGATATTAGCAGAGGATAGAGAGTTGGTCTAGTTTTCTTTTTTATTATCAGAATCATCCGGATCATTAAACGATTTCTCGAATTTTTCTAAATTCTTTGCATCCCGATATTCTTTGTTTTTCATAAATAAATCTTCAATATTTTTCGGAACTTGTTTCATGAAAGATTCTCTAGTTTCTTCTAATTCACGAACCGCTTTTTCTGCTGACTCAGTGCTATAACCGTATTCTACAAATCTCTGGACGTCCGCAGCATGAAATTCATTTTCTGGTACAGCATTTCTTAATACAGTAAGAAGCCAAGGGAAATCAGTTTCCTCATCACCTTCTAGTATACTTTTTTCCCATTTTTCCCTAAGCTTTTCGTATTCTTCATCACTACCTTCCAAACCGATTCTTTTTTCCTCTAAATTCGTATCAATAAGTCTTTTTAAGTAGTTAAGTTCAATATCTCGATTTAGGTATTTTTTTGCCCAAATAATTAGTGTATTTAAATAAGCATCGGGAAAAAATTCCGCCATAATTTTTTCCGCTTCATTTGGTTGATATGGTTGCCCAGATTCTCGCTCTAACATAAATTATATTTCTTTAAGTCTACTTCTAATTTCTTTCAAAATTTTGTCTCTAGTTTTTGGATTTTCTTTGAGGAATGTTCTAGTTGCATCGTATCCACGACCAAGTTTTTCTTCACCATACGAGTATGAGGTTCCGCCTTTGGTGATAATTCCCATTTTCTCACCAAGAGCAATGATCTCACCTTCAGCTGAAATTCCTTCGTTAAACATTAAGTCGAATTCTGTTTGCTTGAATGGGGCAGCGACTTTATTCTTTACTACCTTCACACGAGTTCGGCCTCCCATGATTTCCTCACCTTTTTTAATTTGCGCAATACGACGTATATCCATGCGCACAGATGCATAGAATTTAAGAGCCTTTCCACCTGGAGTTGTCTCTGGGTTTCCAAACATTACGCCAATCTGCATACGGATTTGGTTGATGAATATCACGACAGTCTTTGAGCGGGCAACGATAGCGGTGAGTTTGCGTAGAGCTTGTGACATGAGGCGAGCTTGCTTACCCATATGACTTTGTCCCATATCACCTTCAATTTCATCCTTTGGAGTGAGGGCCGCTACAGAGTCAATAACAATTACATCCATTTTTCCAGACCTTACGAGTGACTCTACGATCTCGAGCGCTTGTTCACCGGTATCTGGTTGTGAAATGAGGAGCTCATCAATCTTTACTCCGAGTCTTTTGCTGTATTCCGGATCGAGTGCATGCTCTGCATCGATAAAGGCACAAACTCCACCAAGTTTTTGTGCTTCTGCGATGATGTGTAGGGTGAGGGTTGTTTTACCACTTGATTCTGGTCCGAATATTTCTACAATTCTGCCACGAGGCACACCACCGATGCCGAGTGCAGCATCGAGTCCAATTGATCCAGTTGGTATGGCATTCACATCAACTTTCGCAGTTTCACCAAGCTTCATGATCGCATCATCACCGAATTTGGTTTTGATAGCATCAAGTGTTGCTTGGATAGATTTTTCTCTTGATCCATCTGACTTAACTTCATCAATCACTTCATCTTTTTTCACTTTCTTTGCCATATTATTTTTCTGTTATTCGATTAATATAAAATTGTTTTTCTAATATTCTACCAAAGCGGTCTTGAATACGTAGCCTAATTATATTATATCCAAGCTCTAGATGTTCCATTTCATCGAACTTTCCTGATTCGTCAATATATATAGGTCTATTATTTAAACTAATGCTTGTGGCGTGTTTAGTGCTTCCTATGATATGTATTACAGATGACGATGTGGCATGACCATCAGTAGGGCTTTGGATCGTGATTTTTGGACCTTCAAAATAGTCATAAAATGCAAATACACTATAAAGTATTAGACATACAGCAAAGACTATCCCAGCAATAACTCTTATTTTGAATAATCCAATTGGCTCACTCATTACATTGAAGTAGGTTCTTCTGGCTGTCCGGCACCTCCTTCAAGAACTTCTCTTGGTTTAGAAGATCCATCCCCTGGAGCAATAACACCACGTTCTTCGAGCATATCCATGAGGCGCGCAGCACGAGCGTAGCCTACGCGAAGCTTTCTCTGTATATATGATGTAGATGCACGTTTAGCTTCTATAACCAGTCTGCGCGCCTCTTCATATAGCTCATCCTCATCTACAGAGCCACCATCATCACTATCTAAAGAATTAAAGGTTGCATTCCTGTCAGCGGATGCATTAGCGGTACCAAAATCAATTTCAGAAGGAGGAATTTCATCTTTATATGCATCGAGGAAGAATTTAACAACAGATTTAACTTCATCTTCCGATATGTATGGACACTGAACACGTATAGGGTCTGGTCTCTCTTGTGAAGAGTAGAGCATGTCTCCTTGACCAACAAGTTTCTCAGCCCCGGCTCTATCTATGATGGTTCGTGAATCAATTTGTGACCCCACTTTGAGTGCAATACGGGTAGGGACATTGGCCTTGATGAGACCTGTAATTACGTTTACAGAAGGTCTCTGGGTTGAAAGAATGAGGTGAATACCCACAGCACGCGACATTTGGGCAAGTCTAACGATAGCTCCTTCAAGTTCTCTTGGGTACGCCTGCATTAGATCGGCTAATTCATCTATTACTATTACAATGAATGGCATTGTATCAACGGGTTCAGAATCCTCAGTGTCCTTGGAGGACTTGCTAGCGATTTTCTTATGATATGAAGTTATATCTCTCACAG
>CAYYLG010000019.1:12670-14459 GCA_964472605.1 uncultured Candidatus Saccharibacteria bacterium
TCCTTGGAGGACTTGCTAGCGATTTTCTTATGATATGAAGTTATATCTCTCACAGACTCTTTTTCTAGTATGTCGTAGCGTCTATCCATTTCCTTTGCTGCCCAGCGTAAGGCCATGATTGTTTTCTTGGCCTCAGTAATTACTGGGGTTAGGAGATGAGGAATTTTGTTATATAGAGTAAGTTCTACACGCTTCGCATCAACCATGATGAACTTCAGCATATCTGGAGAATTTCTATATAGAAGGGAGGTTAGTATGGCATGCACAGTTACAGACTTACCAGATCCAGTTGTACCAGCGATAAGTAAATGAGGCATTTTACCTAGATTGTCATATATAGGTTTACCAGATACTGACTTACCGAGTGCTACAAGAAGTGCTTTATCAGAATTTTGGAATTCATCTGTTCCAAGAAGTGTCGCAAGTCCGACAGTTGTTTTGGTTGTGTTAGGTACCTCAATACCCACTAGTGATTTACCAGGAATCGGTGCTTCGATACGTATAGATTGAGCTGCTAGAGCTAGCGCCAGGTTGTCCTGTAGGGCACTGATTTTAGAAAGTTTCACACCCTCTGCTGGCTTTAAGGCATATCGTGTTACAGTAGGTCCCACAGTTATCTCATCCATCTCAACAGGTATACCGAAATTTTGTAAAGTTCTTTTGATTAAATTTGCATTAGCTTTCACATCTCCAACGCCAGGCTTGCCACGATCACCTTCAAGTAGGTTTAGTGGCGGTGGGTTAAATGTGCTAACCATTTTTCTCTTGAAAATATTGTCGAAGATTCCAACATCTTCATTTTGAAATTCTTTAACCCTAGGTTCGTTTGAAGTACCACGATCAGTCTTCTCCTCATATGGAACTTCCTCACCTTTTTCTTTTGCTTTGAGCTCACGCGCAAGCTCCATTGCTTTTACCTCTGCATCAGTTAAACCTGATACTTTCATATGAGAATCCTCATCTTCCAATTTTTCTTGAGCCTCTTTTTCTAGTCTTCTTTTTTCAAAATAATTTTTAATAAAACCAAAAGAAATTGCTGTATCAAAAATAATTAAATATGAAATAACGATGATGGCAGATAGAAATAGGAAGGTTGCCTGCACATCAACTAGTCCTATTATTGGCCGGGCTATGAAGCCTCCAACTATACCTCCACGGTCAGGTAGCATGAGATGAACCATCCCTAAACCTGATACAAAAAACATGAGTGCCCCAATTATTTTAGCGGTAGCAAAATTATGCTTAAGTGACCTAAGGAACGATACTCCGAGCATAAGAAGTAATAGAGGTATGAGGAAATATCCGACACCAAATGCAACACTTAAATAGTGGTAAATTCCGTCACCGAGTTTACCTGCACTTTTAACTGAAGCCAGAATCATGAAGACCGAAAATACAATAAAAACAATTGCCCATATTGCCTCAACCGTTTCGTCCTTAAGCTTTAACTTTTCTAAAGTTGATTCAACAAATCCTTCATCATCAGATTCAATTTTTTTAGAATTTTTATTTTTCTTAGCCATATAAATTTATATACAAATTATATAAGAAATTCCAAATAACTCATAATTTACAAGGGCTTTTACAATGTCCTTTATAAAGGACATTAAGTGTCTTTTATAAATTTTTATAGAACTTTGACTTTTGGTAATAAAAGACTAATATGAAAACAAATGGACGAAAACAGAAAAGACAAATCAATAGGTATAGGATCAATAGGACAGGATATTATAGACATTTCTGAAATTGCAAAGAGGGATAAATACTCACATTTTTTGGTTAAAAAGAC
>CAYYLG010000020.1:0-11863 GCA_964472605.1 uncultured Candidatus Saccharibacteria bacterium
TAAACAAAATAGAAAACAACCCTCCAGCAGTTGTTATAAGGGATAATGTTTATTATGGATTTACTTCTCTAGAAGACTTCGAGAAAGTAATGCCAGAACTAAAGAGACTTAAGACCGCCACAACAACTACCGCTACAAGTACAAAGAAATAAATCAATGGAAAATGTAACAAAAATTCCTGTGTCAATAAGTTACTTAAATCAAATAAAACCGTTAGCTGAAGATGCCACAGATAATGATAAGAAAAAGCATGGGCGCAAATTAGAGCTCATCCCTCATGTTGAAAATTTCATCTCAACAAATGAGAGATTCGGTGGCGATGTACAGATTACATTCTCGCACTCAGGAGTCTCTTCTCTAGTCTGTATTTTGGATAATTCAAAAGAAAAATTTGTACTAAAGATTCCCATAACCTCTTCTCTATCCGACGGTGAATCAGATTGCTTAAAAGCATGGGAATCTGTTGGTGTAAGCGTACCAGAAGTTATAGATGAAGGATTGATACATAATCATCCATATATTTTGATGAGCTTTGTAGATGCCAAAAGACTGGCTGATTGTACACAAGAGGAATTAGCCGGAAAAGAAATTTCACTAAACTTAGGTAAGACACTCAGACAAATGCATGGGTCCAAGGCAGAAGGTTATGGGAGAATAAAGGATCACAAAGCTGAGTATCAAGAATTTACAGACTGGCTACAGGACTCCTCAATACAAAATAGAATCAAATATGTTAAAAAAGAAAAAATCTTAGATGATGAAGTACATGGATCAATCGACCAAGCATTAAAAATACTTATTGATTTCGTGGAAAAAAATCCAGGAAGTACTTACTGTCATAATGATTTTGGAAGAGGAAACACTTTCAATACTGACCCTATAACAGTTTTCGATCCAAACCCGCTGATCAATCACCCAGTAACTGATATAAGCAGAAGTATAGTATTAACTGCTACTGGATCATCTAACCCCAATTGGTCTATCGAACAAATGTTAAAGGGTTACTACGGTGATGAATTTGATTTTGATAGAAGAGCATTTCAAGCTGGTGTACTTCTAAATGCATACACAAAAATATACTTCTGGCACAAGTCCGGGTATTTCCACAGAGTTGAGAGAATTAAAAAGTACTTGGCAGAAACAAAATATTTACTAAATAGTTAGATTAAAATTACTGAAACCATCTATCAGACTGGTCGCATCGTTGCACTCCAACCTTCAGATCTGACAAAGAAAAATCCCCCTATTCGGGGGATTTTTCTTGCTCTAACTTCGTCTGAGCCATCTGTCAGATTTGAACTGACGACCGGCCGTTTACAAAACGGCTGCTCTACCAGCTGAGCTAAGATGGCGGTGCTAATAGGTTATCATAAACCTTTTATTTATTCAATAAGTCCACCGGCATTAGTATCCTTATGCTCTTTAACAGCACTTAGATACTCTGAATTCGTCTGAGAAACCTTAATTGGCTTCCTACCTTTTACCTCATCTATATAATGAGAGAATCTACCACGAAGCCTGTCTCTTATAATAAGGGCCAAGTGTATAAACATATGCGGTGTACGCATCACAGCATCTTTAACTTCAATACCAAAACGATATGACTTGATCTTGTTTCTCTTTAAAGCACTTTCCAAACTTGAATCTATATTTGTTCTCAGATTTTCATAAAATCTTGGTAAGCCAAAATTTAGCTCAATTGATTTGATGAGGAGAAAGATGATAGCTATTACCCCCGCTGTGGATGCAACAAATACCCAAGTTGTCATATATTTTTATTTTAAAGTAATTTTACTGGAACAAACCAAAACGCACAAAACGAGTGATCTCTGTTTTCTCTCCGAACTTCTGTACCGCACCATTTATAAGCTCTCCAACTGTTACATCAGGATTCTTAATAAAAGGCTGTTCTAACAGAACCTTATCCTTGAAGTATGCATCTAGCTTACCTTGCAGGATCTGAGCTTTCATTTCTTCGGGCTTGCCTTCTACCTCCTTTGCAAATACTTCTGTAGCTTTCTGTTTTACCTCTTCATTGATTTCTTCCTTCTTTAGAAATTCTGGATTAGAAGCAGCAATATGCATAGCGATATCGTATGCAAGAGTTTTGAATTCTGGATTACCTGATACGAAATCAGTCTCACAACCAAGTTCAACCATAACACCAAGTTTTCCGTTACTGTGAACATAAGAAGCAATGATTCCAGCACCAAGTGTTCTGTCACCCTTCTTTGCAGCTGCAACTGCTCCTTGCTTGCGAAGTATGATTACCGCCTTCTCCATATCTCCACCAGCTTCTTCTAGAGCCTTTTTACATTGCATAACAGAAATACCTGTCATGTCTCTTAATTCTTTGATTTGTTCAGTTGTGATTGCCATATAAATAATTGATTATCAATTAAAAAACGTAAGATAAATTATAGCACGAACCAAAACTATTTCTTGCTACCAGAATAAGTTTTAGCGATCTGTTTTAGGAAAAATAGGATACTTGATTTTGAAGAATCATTTCCAACAATAGGATATGTAACTTCCTTTAGATTATTGTCTGATCCACAAAGCGCAATAACAGGAATGTTTTTCTTTGCTGCTTCTTCTACCGCGATAGCTTCATGCTTAGCGTCGATAACAACTACTGCTCCTGGAACTTCTTTGAAATCTCCAAGACCGCCGTACATCATATTTAGCTTATCAATCTCTCTGTCGATAAGTAGGCGTTCCTTCTTTGTGTATTTAGCTAGCTCACCACGTTCCTTTTGAACACTTAGATCTCTTAGCTTTTCAACACGCTTCTTAATTTCAGGTAGATTTGTAAGAGTTCCACCAATCCAACGAGATGCAACAAATGGCATACCTAGTGAATTTGCAACTTCTTCAACAGCTACACGAGCCTCAGCCTTGCCTCCTACAAATAGAATTGTCTTACCGGCTTTAGCTAAATCAGCTACGAAAACTAGAGCTTTCTCAAGAAGAGTAGATGTTTTCTCAAGATCAAAAATCTCTGTCTTGTTTTTAACTCCAAAAATATAAGGTTTTACTGAAGGATGACGGCGTGACTTAACAAAGGCGAATTGAACGCCTGCCTGAAACATCTCTTCTATATGTGGTGTGGTTTTTGTCATGTGTAGGGACCAATTTACCAGAAATGCCTCTATAACGCAAGGGTTTAAATTTTAATCCTCTATCTCCGCATCCCCACCCACAATACCAGTCTCAGAAGCTGTTTCTAGGGCTTCAACTATAGGTGCAAGTCTACCCTGCATAATACCTGGTAAATTATGGAAATTGGCACGAATACGATGATCTGTCACACGGTCTTGAGGAAAATTATATGTACGGATTTTCTCTGATCTGTCGCCTGTTCCGATCTGATTTTTACGAACAGCGGCATGCTTCTTAGCCTCCTCTTCTTCATGAAGCTCATCGAGCTTGGCTGTAAGGATTTGCATGGCTTTCTCGCGGTTTTTGAGCTGACTTCTCTCAGCGGTTGAACGCACTTCAATACCGGTCGGCTTATGCACGAGTCTTACCGCTGTTTCTACTTTGTTTACATTTTGCCCACCTGCACCTCCAGAACGAGAGAATTCCATAAGTATATCCGCAGGATTGATCACGATCTTAGATTTTTTACGAATAGGTAATACCGCGACAGTTGCTGTAGAAGTATGTATTCTTCCATTCTTTTCAGTTGCTGGTACACGCTGAACTCTATGCACCCCAGTTTCAAAACGAAGCTCCTTATATACACCTACGCCCTTAAACTCAAATGAACTATCACTTATATCTCTATACTGCCAACCTTTTTCATCTGCATATTTTTTATACATTTCCGCCAATTCCTGAGCAAATATATTTGCCTCATCACCACCCGCTGCTGCACGTACCTCTAAAATTATTTCATTTGGAAATTCTTCCTCCTTGGCTTCTTCATCTAAGATAGATTTCATTTGATCCATAAGACCTTTTTGTTGATCTTCTATTGTCTTTAGTTCTTCATCAGCAAGTTCAGCCATCGATGGATCAGAATTTTTCATATCCAAAACGCGCACCTTTTCTCCTTCAAGGCGTTCGTATTCTCCCGCTAGGAATGCGGTTTTAACATTTTCTTTAAATTGGGTTAATTCCATATGAGTATAATAACAAAAAACCCGATTATTCGGGTTTTTTGTTATTGATTAATTTACTTTGCTGACTTCTTCTTTGTTGTCTTAGCACCAGCGACACGAGCCTTGAACTTTTCTACACGCCCAGCAGTATCGAGTACTTTTGTATCACCTGTATAGAACGGATGACAATCACTGCAGATTTCCACCTCAAAAGCCTCTCTAGTTGAACCAATAGTTAATACAGCACCACAAGCACAAGTAGCCTTGGCCTTTGCAAAATAAGCTGGATGAATATCTTTTTTCATAGTTTCTAGAGTTTACCAGAAAAGCCAAAAATTGCAAATATACCATTAATTACCGCTGTCTATCCTTTCCTTAACATCTTCAATTGTTTGATCAAGTAACTTAAATTCTTCATCAAGTTTTTTCTTTATATCAGCAATCTCCTTTAATCTTCTTTCTGCATTTGACTTTATACTGAATGGATCAAATATCTCCTTATCTGCTTTACCTACAAATTTCTCACCGTTAGACATTGGTACATATTCTCCAGTGGGAAAATCCATTAATTTTTCGTTACCAGCCCTCTTTTCATCAGGTAAACTATTGTATGTATCATAACCAATCTTTTTTAAGGAAGTTTCAATATCTTTTATATTAGTTATTCTAGGTAGATCATGTTCATGCTTTGGGGCGCTAATAAGATCACGCAACCAAACTCTACCATCTTGGGTATAAACAACTTCTCTACCATTATTTGAACCATAGGCATTGGTATTTATTTTACCAATTATTTTTCCTGTATGATTTTCATCATTGGGATCAAAGTATTCCATACCCGTAACATCAACAAAACCAAGTTGTCTGAGTTCACTTTGGACATCATCCATAGTTTGAAACTTATTACCACCCTCAAGAAAATTGATTGTATTTAATGATGACTTCATATGCAACTATTTTTTTAATTCATCTATAATAGACTCTTTCCTTGACTTAGCCTCATCTTCTTTTCTTGTTCTGTGATCTACCCATTGATCTAATATATATTTTAATTTAGTTTTTAATTTAAGATAGAATTTATTTTTTTCATCTTTTATATCAGACAAAATCTTTTCTACTTGCCATTCACCCCAATTACTTGGTTTAGGTATCATTCCTTCCGTAAGAGTTTCAATAATCTTATCTTGAACTTCATTACCAATATCTAACTCTGTCCACGTAGTACAACTAGCTCCAAGTAATTTAGTCTTATATCTGGTTAAATTATATAAATCCATATCTTTAGCTATACTATTAAAATCAAGTTCTAATATTAGCCTTGATATCAAATTAACTGCACTTCCATATACTTCAGCAATACAAATCCAATCGATCTTATTTGTATTAGTTATCTGTCTTATAATATCCCCTTTAAAATACCTATCCTGACTCGCTAAATTAGCAAAATATTCATAAATTTCTTTAGAATCTTTACGCATTAAAACATCATAAAGAAATTCCCTACCGTATTTTTCCATATATCTATTCCTTATCTTATTTTGTATTCTATTTTTTTGATCCTCTGTAATACCAGAATCATCTCTGAAAGCAAGCTTAAAATACCTTTCTATATCATCATTATAAATACCATATCCCTTTTCAAAAATTTCGAGTACAACATTCGCAAATTCTGGGTAATTATTTTCATTAGCTATTTTTAGACAAACATCGTAATTCCAATTTCCAAATTTAACAAACTCTTCTAAAGTAGCTCTCATAAATTTCGGAAGACCAGATTTTTTCGCTGACAAAATAATATCTATCAATTCATCACCTGTATATTTTGTCTTTTTAAATTCTTCAAATAAAGCTAGTTTAGCATTTTCTGCTTCTGCGTTTTCTTGCTCATTTTCTAATCTTTCTGCTTCCTCTGCATTTTCCCTCTTCCACACTTCCAAGGCTTCCTCTCTTTTTTGCTTAATTTCTTCATCTAAAAGACTGACTTTTGCTTCAAATTCTCTAACTTTTTCAGCAATTTTTTCAAACGCTTTCTCTCTATTGCTTTTTTCTTGTCCTTCAATTTTGCCACCAGTAAATGACAAATCTTCTCCTATAAGCTCCCTGATTAAATCCTTGAGATCAGCAATTTTATTTACAGATTCCTCAAGATCCTCTCTTTCTTTTCTATAACTTTCTACAGTTCTAGTATGGGACCATCTGTTTATGTATGATTCTCGACTTTTTGGATCATTCTTATCATCAAAAAGCGGAGCAAACTTTCTCAATAACTTCTCTGATAGAGTTGGGTTATCAATTTCTTTTGTAAGTCTTTCCAAAGAATCTTTAAACTCAGGTAAATGAATAACATTTGCTTCAGCGTATTCTCTGAACAAATCCTTGGAATATGACTGTAGTTTTTGCACCACATCAACAATACCCAATCTTTCATTTTGAAGATCATTAATCTGAGCATCAATTTCTGCTTTTGTTTTTAATTTAATATTTTCATTTGGGTTTTCCATTACACCATTTTACCCCCCCCGATTCTATTTATGCAAGTGGGCTAAACTTACTTTATGACACCTAAATCATCCTATAGGACAATTTAGGTGTCATTGCTATTTATTTAATAAAGTGGTTATATTGGGATTATGAAAATCGTTCTTTCGCAATTTAATCCTGAATGGGTCTTATCTGGCAGAGGTCAGAAACCCACTATGCTAAGACTCAAAATGAATGTGACCGGAAGAATTGTGGCAAAATTCAAAGTGGGCCAAGCTGTTGTCGTTACAGACGATAATACAATTATTCCCAAGGGAAGTATCGGCGGTATTCTTGAAATCTCTGAACCTTACAGGAATGGTTTTACCCAAGATGTGATTAGGGTAAGATTTGAAGGTGATGTGATACATCAAATGAAGACTCACGAGCTTAAACCTTTGATTCAAATAAGTTAAAATTGAATTGAGGTATTTTTAATTATCTTCCAAGACGTCAATCATTGTTTCTTGGATGTTTTGAGCTTTAGCCATTACCTGGTTTCCATAGAAAGAATTGGCAGGTTTTGCCGCATCACACCTTCTTCCAGAATAATACTTACATGCAGCATCTCTCTCAGCGCTATATACAGCAATACCTGCGCCCAAATCCCTCATGTAAACAGCGGTAGCCATAAATGCATGTTCAGGGTTCCATGGATCAACCTTGTCAGCATTAAGTCCGAGTGCTGTACCGATAGAATTCTTAAACAATTCCCATGTTGAAGGGATAAACTGTGATGGCCCCATTCCTCCACCGAAACCTCTTCCTACAAAATACTTAGCACCAGGAGGACAAGAAACAGGGGTCATTTTCCAATCCCTTCCAAGCCTCTCTGTGATGGCAAGGAATGGTACAGTATCCCTAGGTGCCTTCATTACTTGTTCAAATGGACTACCAGTATTCTTACCTGCACCATCTCCAGTTTCAGAATTGTTAATTAAACAAGATCCAATATTTTTACCTAAATCAGATTCCTGTGTAAGAATCGCGAGAAGAAAGGCTGGTCTAATACCTGTTTTTGCCGAAGCATTTTTTGCATATTCATAAGCTTTACCAAATGGAATACCCTCTGACCCACGAAGCTCGAATAGAGCAGCACGAATCTGGGCAGCCTTCTTCTCTTTGTCTGCAATAATATTTTTGTATCCTGCCTCTTGATTCTTCGATACACCTAAAAGGGTTTTGGCTTCACCTTGTTTCTTGGCTATCTGTCTCTCCGCGGCCTCTATAGTCTTCTTTGCATCAAGTTCAGCATTCTGCTTTTTCCTTAACTCTTCCTTCTCGGCAATTGTCTTAACTTTGTTGCCACGAATCTCTTCAAACAATATTTCTAATTCAGATTGAATTCTTGAGTAGTAATCAATATCTTGAAAAAACTTCGACATATCCTTCTCCGCCAATACAACTTCTATCAAATCAAATGAATCAAGTTCATTGGTTTTTCTGATTAACTGTGCCAAAGATTCCTGACCTTTTTCTATTCTTGAGTCCAAATAAACTACTGTCTTGTTCTTCTCCTCAATCTCCTTTCCCAGTGCCTGAACAGCAAGTGTCTTAGCTTTGATATTTGTCTTGGCTTGATTGATCTGAGTTGTGAGTATATTTACATCACGTTCATAAGTAGCACTCTGTTGTTTGAGCTTACCTAACTCAGCATTTAAACCCTTTAATTCCTCCTCATATTTTTGAAGTTCCTCTCTTAATCTAGCCTCTCTGTGCTCCACACTCTCTGCAAAAACCGAAACAAAACCTGCAGTAACGAGAAATACAGACAATATAAAAATACCAAATCTTTTCATTGGGTTATTTTAACATAAAATCCCGAGCATTCGCTCGGGATTTTCTTTATGCTGCTGGAGTTTCTGCACCCTCTTCCTCTTTCTTTCCTTTCTTTTCAACCTCGATTGAATCAAGATCAAGAACTGATGGAGCTTCTTCTGTTTCCTCCTTTGGTGGAGTTGCAAGTGCAACTACATCATTAGGATTCACACCATGCTCGAGCTCAACACCATTTGGAAGAACAAGATCAGATACGTGAATTTGATCATCAAATGTAACAAGCTTAGAAATATCTACCTTAATGTCATGAGGAAGGTTAGCTGGAGTGGCTTCAACTTCAATTTCATGCATAACCTTAACTAAGGTTCCACCTAGTGCCTTAACGGCATCTGAAACTCCAATGAATTCAAGGGGTACCTTAACAGATACTTTCTTACCTTTCTCTAGAATATAGAAATCCACATGAACCAGCTTTCCTGAAACTGGATCCTTTTGAACATCGTGAATCAATGATTCGTATTCACCATCAGAATCCTTTAGAACAACAACTGAAGACTCACCCGCCTCCTTCCAAACCTTGATAAAATCAGTCTCCTTAACAGCAATGCAACAAGACTGCTCCTTGGCACCATAGAATACAGCAGGAACAAAACCTGATTTGCGAAGCTCCTTTAAAGGTGCCTTGATATTTCTCTTTGATACATTAAGTGTAAACATAGGAGGATACTTTACCTTAAAAAGATTATGAATGCAAGCTGATATTAAGCCTTCACCGCATTTGGTGGGACACGGCCCTCTAGAAACTCTATAATGTTATTTCCTGCCATAAATGACATCTCCTGGCGGGTAGACTCAGTCGCTGAAGCTATATGGGGGGTCAAAACAACATTAGAAAGTTTAGCGAGCCCCCTGGCTAGTTTTGGCTCATTTTCAAAAACATCGAGTCCGGCTCCACGAATAATCTTTTTCTCTAAGGCTTCTACCAAAGCAGCTTCATCAATAACTGGGCCACGAGAAGTATTTACCAAGTATGCTGTAGGCTTCATCATTCTAAGTCTATCTGCATTTATGAGGTGACGAGTAGAATCAATAAGTGGAACATGTATAGAAATAATATCAGCGAACTTAAGCACATCCTCAATTGTAGGAGAAAACTGTGCACCAGTTGAATTCTCAAGCTCCTCATTTCTCTTCACATCATAATATGCAATCTTCATATCAAAACCCTTAGCGATTTTTGCAACTCTTGAGCCAATATGCCCTGTCCCTAGAATTCCCAAAGTCTTGCCCTCAAGGTCTGTACCTAGAAGAAGCATTGGATCCCAACCATTGTACTTACCCTTCTTTATATAATTATCACCTTCAACAATTCTTGAAGTCAGTGCAAGAATCAATCCGAAAGTATGCTCAGCCACAGTATCTGTAAGTCCTCCAGGAGTATTTGTAATCATGATTCCGCGAGATTTTGCATCAGCTAGATTAATATTATTGAAACCTACAGCATAGTTAGCAAAAATCTTGGCAGTAGGACAAGCATCAAATACTTCTCCGTCAATTGTGTCTGTAAGCAGAGACAATACAGCATCATAAGGTTTCTTTTTAAGAAATTTAATTAATTCTTTTTTCTCTAGCGGACGATCTTTGGGTGAAATATCAATTTCATATCCCTTTGCTTTTAACATGTTCAATCCCTTGTCAGGAATATTTCTGGTTACAAATATTTTTTTAGGCATTGAGATATTATAGCAGATTAGTTAATAGACTTATTAGAGCCCCATTTAACTCTGCTTATGCAACCTTCCTTTTTATACTGACTTTCAATATATTCACAAATATTCTCATCCCCTCTATCTACAGCATGATACTCATAGCAACCACCCTTATAATCTAAATCTGAATTATTTGTAATAAGTGAACATATATTCAGATCATTATTTGTCGTTGAAAAATATGTATAACAACTATTTCTATAATTAACACTGGCTATTTCTGAGCACTTTTCATAATTACCCTGACTTTTAATTACACGTAACTCGCAATCAATATCCTTTGCTTCTCTACACCCCTCAATACTACCTATTTCTTCAGATTGTTGAGAGAGAATTTCTCTCCTTTTTTCTTCATCATAATTGAATAATATAATGTTTATATTATTTTGCTTATTAGCCTCTCGCTCAATAGAATCGCAATCAGAAAATACACAATCAATTACTAGTTCGGGCTTAACCTTTCCATTATGAACAAACAAAAATCCAAGTATAGGAAAAGTAATTATAACAAACATTAATTTCAATTTATCAATCTGGTCATTTTTTGACTTAAGTAATAACAAATAAAATACTCCAATCAATCCAAGCCATCGGATTAATGGATCAGTAAGGAGAATTCCGAACCATGGTGTAAACAAGAGAAACGGCAATGCGAGGCTATTATATATTGCAAGAGCAAAAATAATTCTATAAACAATATCAAATACGATTGTATAAAATAGGGCATCCACCAGTCTCCCCAATACACCAGGCGTAAACCATACTTTTGGCTGAGGTTCTACTTGCACTTGTGGCTCAGTAATAGAATTTTGATTTTCCATACTATAAAAAGTTAAAAATTTTTAATTTTTCTTCCACAACTTTTTGCATAGCTTCCTTTGCAACTTTTTCATATTTATACGGAGCGACTTCGTCGGGTTTGGCAGAGAGGGCAGATTCGAGACCTTCACGATATGCCACACGGAGTTCGGTGTTCACATGCACCACTGCGACGCCGGCCTTAATAGCATTCTGTATGTCGGCGTCGCTGTTTCCTGATGCACCATGAAGTACAAGTGGTAGTCCTGTAGCTTCAGAAATTTCTTTCACTCGATTTATATTGAGCGCAGGATCCATACCTTTAGCGAACATACCATGAATGTTGCCTACCGCAGGAGCGAGCATATCTACACCCGTTTCTGCTACGAATTTCTTGGCATCATCTACAGTTGTAAGCATTGTATCAGTTATAGCCGCACCCTCTGGAACCTCTGTAAGAACCTTTGATGAGGTGCCGATGTAGCCAAGTTCACCCTCGATAATCACATCCCTACCAACAGATTTTGCATAAACGACACACTCTTTAGCTTTTGAAATATTTTCCTCAAGTGGAAGTTGAGCGCCGTCAAAAATCGCAGAATCAAATCCTGCATCGATAGCCTCTTTCACTCGCTCTACACTATATGTATGATCAGCATTGAGAAAGATTGGCTGATTACGTTCTTCACGGAGAACTTTCACAACAGAAGCAATTTCTAAAACTCCAGTAAAATCTCTTTCACCTTCTGACACCCCGACAATTACTGGCACGTTCAAATTCTTTGCAGCATCAGCTATCGCATACACACCTTCTAAGTTCGATACGTTGAAATGGCCGACCGCAATCCCTTTCTCCTTTGCTTCTTTTATATATTCTCTAAGTGTTTTCAT
>CAYYLG010000021.1:0-11300 GCA_964472605.1 uncultured Candidatus Saccharibacteria bacterium
CCGAAACGAGCTTTCTCTGCTTTACAATGAGGACACCAGTAAGCACCGTACATAGTAAAACCTTTACCAGCTACACATTGTGCAAACTGATCGTATTTACCCTCTGGAACAACTTGAGAAGCCTTCCACCATCCAAATAAACCAACAATTAGAACCAATATAATTACCCAACCTAAATATTTTTTCATTACAATATTCTATATTATTTAAAATACTAAAGCGAGGAGTTTATTTTGGAGAGGCTCCGCAGAGCGACGGCGCGAGGACTGAGCTGATTTTTAGTAGAAAATCAGCGTACTCGGAAAAATGAACTCCGAGCGACCCCTATTCAGCACAACAATCAACCATTTTCTTCATAATATCATCGAGTGTCCATGGTTCAGACTTAGCCTTCTCCTCTTTTGCCATCTCTGTAAGCTCCGGGATTGTAATTAATTTCAAACGTATAGCCCAGAATATATTAAATAGCTTGTATGCACGGTCAAAATACTCTTTTGCCTCGTCTTTATTACCTTGACCAAGGAATTTGGTACCAACTTCAGAGAATCTCATGGTTGCAGACAATAGATGTTTACATGTACACCAAGCTTCACCTTCATACTGAGGAATCATCTTTGTCATTAGCTCCTTTCTCATCTGACGAATAGTATTTAAAGAATCTAGATATTCACCTTTTCCAGTCTTTTCATGAGTAAAGAATAAATGCTCCTCAATAGCAATAAGGTTCATCACACCCAAAGCCAAATCCTCCTCAGAGGTTAGATCAACTGCTCCAACTTTTGCTTCACTGATACGCTTTTGTAGTTCTTCGGATGTAATTGCCATAATTTATATAAAGAAAATTATAACACCGAGTGCAATCATTATAAACGCTAAGCCAAGTCTTGATTTGCGAGTCTCCTGACGACGAATCATATCAATCTTCTCAGCGGCAACTTTGTTTGTAGCACCAAGGAGCGCTACCACAAGCGGTGAAACAAAGAGAATATTGTAATAAACAAGGTAAAAGAAACCTTGTAACACAGTAGCTTTATCGTGAAGCAGACCCAAAACAAAGAGATAAGGCCCCCCTGTGCAAGGGAATTCAAACATTCCGACCAGTATTCCTATGATAAACGCACCTGAAAGGGTCGCTTTTTCAATTCTTTTAGCCAAAATCAAGTGAGCTGACTGTGGAATCTTGAGTTTTATTGGAAAACTTGGGAAAAACTCGTTGATTATTTGGATAACACCGAAAACTATAATGGCTAGAGCACCGATCTTGGCTAAACCATTTGGTACATTAAAGAATGATAATGCTTGAAGTGCACCAAGGCCTATGAGTAAATAAACAAGAAAAATACCGAAGATATAGAGAAATCCGGTCTTTAGAACAAATTTCCTATCTCTACCTAGAGCAAAAAGGAAACCAATTGTTAGAAATAGTATAGAAAAAGCACATGGATTGATACTGTCTACCAATGCCGCACCACCTATAAGTAAAAGATTAGATATCATTGTTTTGTGCGGGATGGGAGAATCGAACTCCCGTATACTGCTTGGAAGGCAGTCATTCTACCACTAAATTAATCCCGCGGTATGTGTAATATAGCAAATTTGGTATTATATTCAAATGGGATTAGTTTTAAGACTTGTTATAAGATTTATGGCCATAGGACTCACCTCTGCCATCACTTATCTCGGTTCACCAACATCGACACCGATCACTGTTCATGAAAACCTTCCTCAAGAAGAATTAGATTTTTTATTTGAAAAGCAAATTACACCCGAAGATGATTTCAATACTCCAGAATATCAAAATGTAGAAATAGTTGCAGAAGTAAAACCAGAATCAAAGAAAGAAACCACAAAAGAGGTTGAAACAAAAGAAAAAACTGAGAAACAACCAACTCCACCTAGCAACTCCAAAGCCCCTGATTATAGAGCTGAACCAAAGCCTATAATAAAAGAAATTCCAAATAATTCTGTCGAGGATGCGGTAGTAAACATCCTTTGTACAAAAAAAGTTGGTAATGCAACCATCTCAACTACAGGTACAGGAGTTTTAGTATCAGAAAATGGCACAATACTAACAAACGCTCATGTTGCAATTGAAATTTTAAAATCAGAAATACTAAACGACAGAGAATGTACCATCAGGACATCTATTTCGGGAGGATCAAACTTCAGAGTCTCACTACTATATATCCCATCAACATGGATCAAATCTAATAGTGATTTTATAAATGGAAATCATGTGAAGAGCACTGGAGCTAATGACTTTGCTTTAATTAAAGCAGAAACAAATACAAAACTACCTTTTATAACACTCTCAAACAAATCACTGAAGAAAAATGATTCTGTTGTAACAGTTGGTTATCCAGCAGGTAATCTTCCAAATTTCTCCCCTTTTACCAAACTTTACCAAGTAAGAGACACGGTTGTTATAACCGCAACATATTCATTTGGTGAAACAAATACCGACATCATATCAACAAGTGCTAGCGAAACAGGTTATGAAGGATCTTCAGGTGGTGCTGTTGCAAACACAAACGGAGAACTCTCGGCACTTATCGTGAGTGTAAATGGAAAATCAATAAACGCTCTAACCATTCCCTACCTTAAAAGTATATTCAACAAGGAAACAAACCTTAATCTAGAAACATACATAGAAGATCCAATTAAATACAAAAACAACTTTAAGGAATCATATTCAACTGCAAGAGAGCTACTTAGAGATATTCTAAACTAAATACTAGATCTATCTGCAAAACTTTTTGCAACCCTCTGCATCTCATTTAAATTATCCTCACTTGAGATTTTATTTCTTTTCTCATGTTCACACTTCACACATTTGTGAGTAAGTATCCATTCACCTTGTTCATTTTCAACTTTCACAGGTTCCATCATTCCACCACAAGTTTCTGCACGATCTCCAGGATTTATATCCACATGTTTTGACCAAAGACAATTCGAACAATGATTAGTATACCCATTACCAATTATATCCTTACCACACTTTTCACAAACAAAATCTTCTGCCTTTTTTATAAAACTAGATGACATAAATAAAAAATTATATGACAGCATCAACTACTGCCTTTAAAATTATATGATCCCCAAGCGAGGGGCTCCAGCCATCATATTCAAAGTATGGCTTCTCATTAGATGCGTTCAATGAACTCATTGCTTGCAAAATATCACTCAAGGATTCTGGTTCCAAACAATCCACAAGCCTTCTTTTCAAAATTGCACTCCACTTTGCATTACCTTGAAATGACTGTATTCCGGACGCAATTCTACTTGCATGTTCGAATACTGAACCCTCATGTTCCTCTTGTCCATTTTTATAGTAGAAAATGGTTTCTGGGTTTTTGATATAGAAGCTCCCAAGAACTCTAGATGAAGTATGTTGATCACACATTCTATTGTGAGATTACAATATTAATACTTATGAGTCAATAAAATAAAAGGCGCGCCCACTGCATTGCAATGGACGCGCGATGTGGTTCTAAGCCACAGAGATCGCCGAATGCCGTCTAGGCTCCAGCTTTCTCAAACAACTTTTCCAGCGCCTGATCCTCAGACGCGGACCCTCCTTCAGAGATCCTCTCGGGATAGGAGGACGTCACCACCGCCTTAGCGACAGGTGCCGATTTAGTAGCATCCCTATCCTTCACGATTTTGTAAAGGCGCTCGAGCTCGTGGTTGTTCCACTTCGGCCGACCCAGGTCGAACCCAGGCTTCTTCAGCATCCGGGGAGTTTTGACGATCTCCCACTTACGTCGATTTACCAGGACCGCAAAAACGATACCCGGAGGCCAAGCGATGAACTCAAACCACCGACACAAGTCATAAAGTGACTCCATCGCGATACCATCCTTGTTCGGGTCGATTGTTCCGCCACTCAGGAAAACCTTGAAGAGCTGATGCTTCATTCGCTCAGCTTCCTGTTCCTCCTGCTCCTTCGTTCGCCGATCAGCAGTAAGGTTTGCATCGATCACGGCTTTTGCAGCCTCGTAAACCTGGCGCAAATTCCAAGCAATGATGCGTAAGCCACCAGCATCATTCATCTCCTTGGACTTGTCAAATTCGACTAGTGCCGAAATCTGCAGATCCTTTACGAACCGATGCCCCGCATCTTCATTGCCGATTTTGTAGTCAAGCCCTGTCTCGTCGACTTCGATCGAAGAAGCGATCTTGATACTGTTGAACTCGGGATCGGGATGACGATCAAAAGTCACAAAAGTGCCCTTGAACACATCCCCGTAGCGAGCATTGCTTTTTTCCCCGTATACACGGTGAACCTTCTGAATAACCTTGTTTCCACCACTGGTCATGGCATCAACAGTGCATGCGATCCAGAACTGAGGTAGGTGATGTTGTTTCATATATGGAACGATCTATTTGATTGATTGAATCCTTGTTTCTAGAAGCCTTATTTACCCTGCACTCGCAGAGAAATAGAATCTTGCTATTTTCGCACCCCTTGGGAGCACTTGATTCACTCAAATCCAAATTCAATTATACTACAGTCATAGATAAAGTCAATATGTTATTTAAAAATAAAAAACCGGGGCAGACGAATCCACCCCGGCTTTGGAGAACTCTTTTTCTCCTTATTTCTTCTCAGTGACGTAGTGAGGTTGCCCTTGAGAAAAGAACTGCTGACCACTCAGCACCCGTTCCTCACTCAACTTAAGCCCCTTCACCACGAGCTCAACGATTTCTGCCACAGGGATCTTGGTAGGATCCACACCTGGCGCCGTAAGCTGATTCCCGTTGAAGAGGATCGGTTGATTGGCGAAGTTTGGCATATGCCAATATGGAACCTCGGCAACCGTGTCGGTTGCACGAAGCACGTTTGGATGGGGGATGTTTGTATCCCCCCGGAGCTCCATCTCGCGACGACGGATGAGTTCTGCCACTGGCTTGAGCGAGATCTTCATCCGTTGCAGGGTGTAGATCTGGACGTTGCCAGAGCTGTTCACTTGGATAAGGACGCCGATCTGACGCTCACTCCAACCAATGAAGTTCACCTGATCATTATCCGAACGGACAACGGCCAGCTTCACTGCCCTGCCATCTGGTAGGTAGAGCTCGGAGATAGATGTTCCATCCCAGATGTGACGAGCTTTGTTTTTTTGCCCTTCACGCCAAGTCGTGGCTTGCCGATAGACCTCCATCCAACTAACCGCAGCTGGAGCACCGAGATTTTCGGTAATGAACTTCATTGCGAGGTTCATATCGATCGGCTTGATGTTGTCCGTCGGCGAATTCTTCTCATGAGCATAGATTGCGTTGTAAGCAACCATCGCCCAGTCGTAAGCACGCTCCGGCTCGTCGAGGAAGCAAGTGGAAACCAGCTTGATCGCGTCATAGAGCGAGTTCGGCGCCTTTGCCCGACTACGATCGCATTCGAGCGTATCCACAAGGAGCCATTCGAGCGAACGTTCGCGACGGACACCGAGTTTGAATGCGACGCGGGTAGCAGCGCATTGATTCGGGCTCTTTCGATGATGCTCATCGAGCTCACCCTTACCACAGCCCACAAAGAGCATGTCGCAGGGAAACGTGTCAGGGTCCACACCCGGCGGGAGCATATCCATAGTGAAGTTGACCATTTTGGCCGTGCTTGCACCAGGATACAAACTCTCGGTCTTCTCCGCGAAATTGCGAAGCATCCAGAGTGCAAGAAGCTCGTCTCCATCAGGGCGAGCGTGCGTAGCAATTTTTTTAATCACAGTTAAATCCCTCCTTTCAAAGGGCAGAAAAGGTGGTTTTTGTTGGGCCATTGAACTCGAAGTTCAACGTATAAACCCGCCACCTTTAATCTAGTACAATTATAGCACAAAATATATTAAAAGGCAAGTGCTTGCCTAGCTAACTCTAGAGCCCCCTCTTTTGACCAGGCTTTGGCTATGAAACGTTTGTAGTGACAGAATTCCGCATCTTTTACACCTGTTACATCTGCTAGACCTTGTTTTTTCTTTCCTGCCCAAGTAGCCGGAAGAATTTTTCTATATTCTGGAGATCTTGGATTCTTTTTCACACAAGCCACAACCCACTCCCCCGTGTTTTGATCTGGATGAATCACAAACATCGGCTCTTTCTGATTAGATAAAATTGATTTCCAAGGATAAGAATGCTCTAGGATAATTATTTTTTTATCTTGCGCTTCTTTATATGCTTTCTTTACCTCTTGAATATCTTCGAAGAAATATTGAGCCTTCTCTATCTCCTTTTTCAAAATTAGTTGAGCAAAAGAAAGTAATTCAAAAAATGTTTCATCAATAGATTCTTTGTCTCGCCATGTTGGAGTAAGTGCATTAAGGACATTATCAAAAAGATACGGCGACACTTCCCTATGCGTTGGTTTGTAGAGCATGTAGCCCGTATCCGCACCATCTATAGGCTGAACCATTTTCTTATCTACGAGGTCTGCAACTTTGTCGGATTTACAAACAACCGCACCATATTTCTTCCAAACTAGGCCAAATGAAGCATAAGGAATTCCATTTTGTCTCTTCCCCGCTCCACCTTCTTGATGATGGTCAAACTTCTCCCTTGATTCATCATGAATAAGTCCTACATCCACTGCTATTTCTGCACTTGCGATAACTTTGTCATCACGAGTTCTCACAACTTCAGCTTCAGGATAAATAAATAGTAATGTAGCAATCGCAAAAAGCTCGTCTTGATGGAAACTCCCACTATGAGTAACAATTTTCATTGTAAATAGATTAATTAAATAAAAATATTTCTAACCACTATATTTTACCATAGTTGTGTGATAATATCGAATGACTTCGGGGTATAGTGCAACGGCTAGCATACACGCTTTGGGAGCGTACGATCCGGGTTCGAATCCCGGTACCCCGACAAATTTGTTTATTCAAGGATAATATCCTCTAAATATTCTATCTCTGAATCATTCCCTTCTTCTTGATATACACAGGCCAAATCACAAACCCAATCGTAATTCATGGTTCTTTCATTTTCAGCTAAAAAAGTTTGGATTGTTCTACCTAGCTTTTTCATCTTATCCCTATGCATATTATCCTCTGGGCGGAAATCACCTCCCTTCTTGCCAGATACAGATTTAACCTCTACAAAGTGCAGAACCTTGTTTTTGAGCGCGATAATATCAATTTCACCCCATTTCTTCAGGTAATTTCGCTGAATTATTTGATATCCCTTACTTTCTAGATCAGAAACAACAGCGTCTTCTGCCCTATTTCCGAATTGTCTCTTCTGTGAAAACATAAATAAAAGTATAGCACTAAAGGCTTTTCTATTTAATTTATCCTTAGGCCTTACACCCTAAGGATATATGTTTCACGTGAAACGTTACATATGAAACAGTGGATTACGTCCTTTTGACCCGTCTTTTAATTGTTATCTATATAAACCATTATAAATAAACATATATTTGAATTAAGGTCAAAATTATGTCGCAAATAAGTCCTTAAAATTACTGTCTTTTATACACATGTCCCCATAGTTATCCACAGAATCCAGAGGTTATCCAATAGGGAAGGAGGAAAATCGGTCCTTACAGGACCAGTATCCCAATTGGGTATTTTGCTTCGGAGACTCGCAAACTACCTCAATCGGGCTTCGATTCTCGGCCAAAAGCTCTGATAGAGCTTTTTTACCCCACAAAACTCACTACTTTCATTTTTGTGCGGGTACCGAGAATCGAACTCGAGTCTAATCCTTGGCAAGGACTCGTTCTACCACTAAACTATACCCGCATATTTGATGACTAATAAGATACTATAAAATAAATAAAAATGCTAATATGTCCATAAGCTCTCGTAGTGAAATGGATATCACACCGGTCTTCGGAACCGTTATTGGGGGTTCGAATCCCTCCGAGAGCACAGCGAATTCGGAAGAAGGTCATTTATGAGCTTCTGTAGGGATTCGAAGGAATTTTCTGTATTTTTCAATAGAAAAATGAGAAAATTACCTGGCTAAGTAATAGCCGAATCCCTCCGAGAGCACATAATTTAACAAACTAACATGAATATACCTAAAGAAGCTCTAAATGTCGCAGAAAAGCTCCAAAATGCCGGTTTTAAGGCATATTTTGTAGGAGGATGTGTAAGAGATTTATTAATCAAGAGGAAACCTAAGGATTGGGATATAGCAACAGATGCAAACCCAGAGGAAATACAAGCTGTTTTTCCTGATTCTTTCTACGAAAACACTTTTGGTACTGTAGGTGTAAAGGTGGAAGGGGAGGTAGATGAAACATTGAAGGTTATAGAAGTAACACCTTTTCGCCTAGAATCTGAGTATTCTGACTTCCGTAGACCAGACAAAGTGGTATTCAGCAAAAACCTAGAGGATGATCTAAAAAGGAGAGATTTCACAATCAATGCCTTAGTATTAGATCCAAGGACAGGAGATATAATTGACCTTTATAAAGGACAAGAGGACCTAAAGGACAAGGTGTTAAGAACAGTAGGGGACGCTACAGAGAGATTCAGTGAGGACGCTCTACGCATGCTTAGAGCAGTTAGGATAGCTACAGAGCTAGGCTTCAGCATTTCACATGAAACACTGGAGGCAATCATGTTACATGTGAAACACCTAGATAAGATAAGTAAGGAGCGAATAAGGGATGAATTCACTAGGATAATCATGTCAGATGAGCCTATGCTTGGTATGGCCATGGTAGAGAAGCTTGGCATGCTCCCATATATTGCACCGGAGCTAGCCAAGGCAGTAGGGGTAGAGCAGAACAAAGAAGCACACAAGTATACAGTTTTTGAGCATTTGCTCCGCTCCTTACAACACGCATCCGACAAGGGTTGGGGGCTTGATATACGCCTGGCTTCACTGTTTCATGACATAAGTAAGCCATATACAAAGAGAGAGCAGGGGGGTAAAACAACTTTCTATGGTCATGATGTAGTAGGGGCTCGTGTTACACATGAAACACTTACAAATTTAAGGTTTCCTGTGAAACTGGTTGAAAAGGTATCAAAACTCGTCAGATGGCATATGTTTTTCTCTGATACAGAGCAGATAACGTTATCTGCCGTAAGGAGACTAATAGTAAATGTAGGGAAGGAGAACATTTGGGACCTAATGAATCTAAGGATATGTGACCGTATAGGGACTGGTAGACCAAAGGAAAGTCCATACAGACTACGCAAGTTTCATGCAATGTTAGAGGAAGCTATGCATGATCCTGTATCAGTAGGGATGCTAAAGATAGATGGCAAGAGGGTAATGGAGGTTACACATGAAACACCTGGACCTAAAATAGGGTATACACTACATGCATTACTAGAAGAAGTAATAGAGGATCCTGCTAAAAACACTCCTGAATACCTAGAAAATAGGGCAAATGAGCTAATGAAACTCAATTTAAACGAACTCAAAAAGCTTGGTGAAGCAGGGAAAGATACAAAAGAGAGGGAAGAACAGAAAATTCTAGAGGAAATCAAAGGAAAGCACGGGGTAAAATAAAATAAATAGAAAAACCGCTTAGAGCACGATAAGTCTGGATACGGCCTATTAACGTATCAGACGGGGAGGCAGAGTGCCTCAAAGAACTTTTCACCCATGGTGGGCGAAGTGTTTAACTTACTCAGTCAAACGATGATGTGCTCATCTAGCGGTTTAATTGGAGTGTAGTTGACCCTCAAGTTATCCGCAGAATGAGTGATTTGTTTTGAAGATTCAAAAAAATATATATGTTTGGGAACCCAAAACATACCTGATTCCGCAGAGACTCTATGATTCAACATATTTCTCGCGCTATTTTTGGATCTGTCCTTTATGAGGACAACCCATATGAAGTTTTGGAAAGAACCATAACTCCATTCATGATAATAATCCCTTATAAAAGACATGTAAAGGACATGTAGTCCTTTATCTGTGGATAACTATTCCTAAATAAAAAGTTCATGCAGATTTTATACTACATGAGACAAATCGATACCCTAACTCATTTATATTGTCTGAAAAAATCGAAGCCCCAAATTAGTAAACGATAGTCATGCTCAGACATCGCTAGAATGTTTTGAGGAACTGCCCTATCTTTTGCTAAGGTTGTTATCTCAGTAAGGCCAATTTCAAGCGCCTGTCTTTCATTAATTAATCTCATCCCTCCTGTTGAGAATATTAATCTAATATCCGGCAAAAATCTGCTTGTAACCCTGGAGACATAGTCTAAAGAATCTTCACCTGAAATATCCTCGGGGGCCTTTTTCTCAACTCTGCTTCTTGGATATCCTAGAAGTGAAAATCCTATGCCTAACTTTTCGAAAAATTCTCTATCGAATGCATCCTCTGGATCCTCACCCTCCATCACATCACCATGCATAGTAGGCTGACAAGCACCAGGCCATGACTCCGGAGACATTGTCTCATGATTAAATTCTCCACGTTTTTGTAAAATGGCATATCGAATCCCATCATCCAGAGTAATATATGCCATAAAGTTTACATGTTTGATTCTTGTTTCTTTCACAAAGACCCTCTTTTGTATTGTTCTTAATCAAGCCCAATGCTAACGCAAAGGTTTAAACCTGACATCTATAGGCAGATTACAGTTTGTTTATTAAATGTCAAACTTTCAGATCTATGTTTAATTCTATGGGGCAGTGGTCAGAGCCTGTGATGTCTGCATGAATTTTGGTTGATTTCAAATTCTTTTTTAAATCAGAAGAGACGAAAAAATAATCTATTCTCCAACCAACATTTCTTTCTCTGGCAAAAGTTTTCATATCCCACCAAGTATACTGATCTTTCTTTTCAGGGTAGAAGTGGCGGAATGTGTCTATATATCCTGCTTCTACTACATCATCGAGCCACGCACGCTCAATAGGAAGGAAACCTGTATGTGTTTCATTCTCCTTTGGTCTCGCGAGGTCTATCTCATGGTGGGCAGTATTTACATCTCCACAGAAAATAACTCTATAGCCCTGCTTTTGTAGTTTATTTATATATTTGAAAAAGGCTTTGTAAAAATCCAATTTGTATTTAAGTCTTACTGGTCCACCGCCACCGTTAGGGAAGTAGCAAGTGATGAGAACCCAGTCCTTGAAATATAGTGTGAGCAAACGACCCTCTTGATCTAACTCCTTTACACCAACTTCATATTCAACTTTCTCAGGATGATGCTTTGTATATATGGCAACCCCACTATATCCCTTACGCCCCTTGGAATGATCAAAATAACTAGTATAGCCATCTGGAAGGCGAAGTTCTGGATCGAGTTGCTCTGCCTCTGCTTTAGTCTCTTGCAAACAAAAGAAATCTGGAGACTCTTTAAGTAGCCAATCCATACCACCTTTCTT
>CAYYLG010000022.1:0-10091 GCA_964472605.1 uncultured Candidatus Saccharibacteria bacterium
TCTGCCTCTGCAATCCTCCTTACAACCGAGGTAGCTATCGCGGACGAACCAAAGGAGGATAAACCTGAATCACAGATGCCTATGGGAGGGATTGGATACTAGACAATCTATTTGACATAAAATCAATAATGTGTAATATATCGTCCTAGCGCTCATTCGCATATAGTTTACGGTAACCGTAAGTGCAAGGGCCAAACAAAACCCGTGCCGAGAGAGTTATCTCGAGGTACACAACATAGGAGAAATCCATGTCGCAGCAAAAAACGGACCTCCAGTTCCATAAACTGGAAATCAAGAAAGAACCGCGTCGGACTCATGTTGTCCGGCTGACCCTCGTAGGTCTTCCACCCGGGCTCCTCATGAACCCGATGGATGACCATACGCTCCAATGCTTGGCAACTGGCCAAAAGCCGGCTCCCAAAGCCAAGGATCGCAACGAGCGAGAGATCTGCGAAGGCAAGATCATCCGTAATCTCGAGGGGGTGATGTGCATCCCCCAGACCTGGCTCTGGGCTGCACTGTCGCATGCGGGTCGTCAGATCGGCTATGGCGATGGCAAGGCTAAAGTGGCCACCGCCGACTCAACCAAGCTCCCTGAATTCCTGACCTTTTGCGGAATGGATTTCCCGTTCGAAGGTGCGGATAAGGACGGTAACGTGGATTGGGAGCCCAACCTCATGCGCGGTGTCAATACCGCGACCGAGGGAGCAACTGGTATCGTGCGCCCCTTGGTCAAGGCTGGTTGGCAAGCTATCATCCAAGTGGAGTTCAATGCTACCAAGATGCCGGTGGCAACTCTAGTGGAGCTCTTCTCCAAAGCTGGTGAAATCGCCGGACTCGGGGACTTCCGTCCCCAAAAGAAGGGGCCGTTTGGCACCTTCATCGTCGATTCAGTCGAGACTGCGGAGATGTTTGAGGGCGCTGACAAACTGATGCTCAAGTCTGCTCCGGCCAAGAAAGTCAAGGGCAAGGCGAAGGCTGAGGATGATGCAGCCGAGCATGGTCAAAACGGCGATGGCGAGGAAGAAGTCGTTGCCGCCCGCAACTAAACCGTAACAACAATCCCGGCTCTATCCATCTCTATGAGATCAGGGCGGAGCCGGATTTTTATTTCAACATCAAGATAGCTGAGCTTTAGTCATCTGATTTATTGTCTACTACGCTACATTGTGATGTTGACCCTCTCCTGCGAGAGTGGGAGAGGGAGTTCTTTTTTAATTTCCTCACTGTTTAACTTAAGCTATCTGTGGTACACACCACTAAACTTTGTTGGAAATGCGGGAGGGCAACCTCCCGCAAAATTTAGGTATGCTTCAGCATCGCATTGTATGGTAGTCCAGACTTGAGTAGTCTATGCATAGCTTTGGTATATCGAACGCGGAAGCGAAGCAACGCTTCGCTTCCGTAGCTCTTTCACAAAATTTCAGATTGCAGTAAGGTGGTGTTCTGTAAATTACGTTGAAGTATTCAGCATTTCATTACTCTTCTGAACCAGTCTCTCTAGCTTCGGCAAAAGAGACTGGAATTTGTATTTCGATCTTGGAGTAAGATAGCGTGGACTACAGTCTATTTTTCCAGCTTACACTTAAGTATCGATCCTCTCTTGCTCAGGTGGGAGAGGAAGTTCTTTCAAATTCGCTTAGTTGCGCTTGAGTAGTCTAGTTTGCTCCTTTGCCCTCTAAGCACCAGAGAGTTATTTCGGTAATTCTCTGGATTTGTATTTCGGGTTTTGGGAAATGCGCATAACAATCCTGATCTTCTGTTCAGTTTGCCATCGTTCTCTACTCGACCTCCTTCGTGAAAACGAGGGAGGAGTTCTTTCAAAAAACATCTTCTTCAATTTTAGTGTTGGGTTAGCTAGACTGTGATTCTCTATGTAGCTTCACTCAGCTCTGAATGCGGGAAGGTGAAATCCTTCCCGCAAAATTTCGTTCCTTCAAAATTTCAGAAATGTTTTTACCTTCGCCCTGGTTTGGTTTCTTGTTCTAAACTCCCCTTCGGTGTGGTATATTTCTGAACCAGTCTCTCTAGCTTCGGCAAAAGAGACTGGAATTTGTATTTTCGTCAGCCGTGATATGTCATAGTTCACTTGAGTTCACTACGCTTAACTGACGAACCTCTCCTGTGTAAGCGGGAGAGGAAGTTCTTTCACAAAATTTCCTGTAACTTGTATTCATGAGCCCTAATCTGTATTAGGTTGGATTAAAGTTCACTAGGAATGCGGGCAGGGTGAAAACCCTCCCGCAAAATTTAAGGTTGACTCAGGTCTGCTTGCGTGTACTCCTCACCAGTTAATTGGCCTAGACTACCCAAAGACCGGTTTCGAGTTTCTCGAGGCCGGTCTTGCTTTTTATATAAAATTGTGGTAATTTCACGCCGGAATCGCCGAGTGGCGAAGTTCTAAAAACAAACGAAAAAACAGAAAGGAAACTATATGGATCATCGTGGACGCCTCTCGGAGGCACATATACAAACGCACTTCCCATTTAAGAGTGTGCGCGAAGGACAGAATCGAATGATGGCTTGGCTTGCGGAAAATTCGCAGGCTCTCATCGAGTCGCCGACAGGTTCGGGTAAAAGCGCAATAGAATATGCTTTTCTCAAAGCATTGGGCTCGATCGGTGTGGGCCCTCGGCACATCATTGTGCCGACCAAAGCTATCGCTGAGCAATTCAAGTTGATGTATCCGGATCTAATGGTCGTGTATGGTCGTGGTGAGAATCCCTGCTATTTCTACGAAGAGGATAAGCGGGATTTGTCGCCCGAGACTACCAAGTTTCGTGCAAATGAAATTCCGTGCTCGGTTTTGCACACGTGCCCTCATCGGGTGAACTTGGATACCGGAGAGACTTACGAGCTCGGCGCGGTGCCGTGCCCGTATCTTTTGGCAAAGTATGAGGCAAAGCAGAATGAGCAGATCGTTCTCTCGACCTTTGCTTACTTCGTCTTCAATCATCTCTTCGGTCAAGATGAAGCCGACAAGAATGGAGCTTTGGTCATCGACGAAGTGCACGGTTTGGCGGAGTCTCTCCGTAGCCTGCTCTCAAGCGAAATCACCGACTACCATCTCTTTCGTTCGGCTGACATCATTGATCTCGTAGGTGGAGAAGAAGAAGCGAAAATCCTCCGAGCATTTGCCAAAGCTATTATTGCGATGACCATGCTCAGGCAGCCTCGCGGGACCCCGCTTCTCAAGGAAGATGAGATCAATAAGCTTCTCGACATGCTCGAGGGTATCGATTACAAAAAGCTCCAGAAGCTCATCGGCGAGGCGATCAAATATGGGACCGTAGATCCTAAGGAAGACCGCGAGACGCTTCGGCGTCTCGAATCTCTGGTGCGCGATGTGAAGAGATATGTGGCGGCATTCCGCTACAGTCTGCCGGAAGGCAATCGTAATCCTTTGAACTACATCTATGCAGCCTGTGAAGGTGGCGAGAATGAAGGGGATGAAAGCGGGAAGAAAGTGCATTGCAAGCTGGTGGTCAAATGCCATCATGTGGCACCGCTTATCAAAAAAATGTTCCGGCGCTTTACGGGAGCCTTCTCGGCTACGGTGGGCAATCCGCGGACATTTGAGTTCGAGACGGGGATCAGGTTTCCTTTTGTAAGCATTCCTTCCGACTTTCCGGTGGAGCATACGGCGATTTATTCGCCCATTGATACGCCTGATCTGTCGCATAAGAAGTGCCCTAAAGGTGAACCAAACAAAACCTTTCGTCGAATCGCAAAGGCAGGGCTTGAGTTCAAAAAGAAGGGGTACCGGTCGCTCATGATCGTTGTCTCCAATGCTGAACGCCTGAAGTTTGCCGAGCTTGCGGCGGAGGAGGGTGTGGAAGTTCTCACCTACAACGAAGATGCCAAGCCTCGCGATGTGGCGCAAGCTTTTCGCGATGGTATGGGGGATATGCTTGTTGGAACGGAGGCAAATTTCGGTGAGGGTATCGATCTGCCGGATGGCATTTGTCCGGTGACATTTGTCCTTCGTCCGGGCTACCCAAGCCCGAATGATCCAGGAGCAATGTTCGAGGAACGTCGTTTCGGCTCTGGCGGTGTCTGGGGTGTGCGTCAACATCGGGTGGTGATTCGTGCTTTGCAGGCTCGCGGAAGAAATATCCGCAGTGCTAGAGATAAGGGGGTAACATTCTTTATATCTCAGCAGTTCAAGAGCTTTGTCCGGCACAATTTGCCGGCGTGGCTCCAGGATGCCTATCAAGGTCGTCTGACATTCGATGAATGCTGTAAGCATGCCCTGGGAGTTTTGAAGGAAAAGTAGTTTAGCTTAAGTTCGTTAGAGTATTCTGTTCAGGTATAATCTGTAGCATCTTATGCTAATGATGCGGAGCCTCGACTTCGGTCGAGGCTCCGCCAAGCTCTTCTTTGGTGTGATGCGAATTTCGTGTCACTTTTTATTTCGATATTTAAGCAATGTTAAAGTAGCCTAGACTTGACTCAGGTAGTCACATCTTAAGTATCGATCCTCTCCCTATGAAAACCGGGAGAGGAAGTTCTTTTACAAAATTTCAAAAATGAAGAAAAGTTATCTAGCGTGTTCAAGTCTAATCTCGAGTCGGCTATGATGCTCTTCTCTTTTTGATCCAAGAGCTCGAAAGGGCTCTTGGAAAGTTTTTTCGAGAGTTTAAGTTATTGCAGAATTCTGTGCACTCGTCTCCAGTTAGTTGGACTACTCGAACCTCTCCTGCGAAAGCGGGAGAGGGAAATTTGTAGCTCCCTAGAGTATGGTTGTTTGTAGTTGCGTCAGTTAACCAGCACTTCTCTATTGAGCTCGCGGAACCGGAGCTTGCTCCGGTTCCGCCTAGTTCTTTCAAAATTTCAGTGTGTGCAGATGAAGACTGTTGTTCTTTAATGTCCTTTAGTTTGCACTTCTGAACCAGTCCTGTTAGATAATTCGAAGCAGGACTGGATTTGTATTTCGGATAGAAAATATGCACATAACAATCCTGTTCTTCCGTTCAGTTTGCCATACTCTTCTATCCGACCTCCTCCGCGAAAGTGGAGGAGGAAAAATTTCCGAATTCAGTAGACAATAGCACACTTAACCGCGGTTTTCTTGGCTGTCGTCTGGTTCGGAGCAGGAGGAGGTAACTCCTCCTGCAAAGTTCTTTCACAAAATTTCAGAAGCACAACGGTAATATAGGGTTTACTCTCTTAAGCTAATCTCCCGTATTCTTCTGAATCAGTCCCTTGCGCAAGCTCGGGACTGATTTGTATTTCGAATCAGAAGAATAGCGTATGTTTTTGTTCTCTATGCTGCGCAATTCTCCTCAATTCGACCCTCTCCTGTGAAAGCAGGGGAGGGAAATTTTCAGAAATTAGGCTCGTTGTCGTATGTTCCAGTATTGTCCAGCTCGCTTATTTTCTGATTCAACCCTGCTTAGTCTCGTGCGAACAGGGTTGAAGTTCTTTCACAAATCTAAATAGATTTTTAGTTAGCTACTTTTGTATAGATATAAGTCAGCTTTTCTGAATATCTATTGATTTTATCTACAAAGTGTGGTTATATTATACCCAGATCATTTCAATCATGAAGACAAAACATCCGTGCAAACGAATTCCAAGAAAACCGAGGTCTCAATCCAATTCAAGTCGCAAATGGTGGCATGGTAGGCGGGGTGGTAACTTGAGGAGGCTAGCCAAAGCACTCAGGGTCAAGTTCAAATCTGAACAATGAATCTTCGAGACATAACCACAGGTGAGGATTTTGAGAGAGCATTCTTTGGAGTATCTCATCTAGAAGTCAGACAAAGTGGAGTTGTACCAAGGACGGTAAGTAAAAAACCGACATTGAGGGAGAGTATAGAGATGCTCTATACAATTCAGCCTCAGATTGGTTGGGATCCAAAAAATCCTAAAACGGATTTGAGTGAAAAAGTTTTTAGGTTTATTCACGACAGACTACCTAAATACCTCAGACCAGGATTGCGTTTGTATTGTGGAGTTGGAACACATCTAGACACAGTTCACCATGCAGATGGACTCTTCGATACAAATAGTGGTCACAGGCTGAGATTCGATCTGACTTTGAAGGTTAGCCCACGTCATCATTGTGGGGTGTTTGATTTCAGGAAGATCGATTTTCTTGAGAACAACTTTGATAATACTGTGTTAAGGTTTTTTCAAATGCTGTATCAAGATGTCAAATAAGTCCTTTGTAAACCATCTCCGTCGATCTGGTATCGATTTGAGAACACAAGCACTTTCGAAGAAGCAACTTATCCTACTTACTGATTTATGCCTCAAAGGCATTGCCGTCTATTTGGGCGGAGTCTATAGGTTAAAGGATTTTTATTTTGTGCTACAATCTTCCTCATGAATTCAGAACCAGCGATTAAACAGGAGACGGCTGAGGATGTTATTTCAAAACTCTACGATGAGTTAGATCAAGTTGTTTCTGGTAAATATCCAGATCATGAGCAATTATCTAGTTGGTTACGAAATAAATATTCTGGTATAGAAGGGTATTTTAGTTTGGCAATTGATAAAGGGTTAGTGGACGATATAGATAGCGCCAGAATTCAATCTGGAAGGTTCTTAGGAACACTTATGTCTATATATGTTGAGATAGATAAAACAGGTTCTAGTTCCTATACAGAAAGTCAGGCCTCAGCGCTAGCCTTCAATGTTGAGATGATAAAAATGGTATTTAAGTTGCCAAAAAATTAAATCTAGGTTAGTATATCTGGACTATGGTAGTACGAATGAGACATACACGAGCGCATACGCGAAACCGAAGAAGTCACCATGCTTTGACTAATCCGGCTATTGCTATGGACGGAGGCGTTATGCATCGCAGACAT
Organism: uncultured Candidatus Saccharibacteria bacterium; assembly: GCA_964472605.1. Taxonomy (GTDB): domain Bacteria; phylum Patescibacteriota; class Minisyncoccia; order Phycocordibacterales; family CAIZIN01; genus JANNXY01. The sequence goes on from CAYYLG010000022.1 coordinate 6,819, forward strand.
CATTTGAATACCACAACTGGTATGTATAGAGGTAAGCAAATTATCGATGTTAACAAGAAGGCGGTAAAGAAAGCTAAGAAGACTAAAGAGACCAAATAAATCCCCACTTGTTCCTTGTTTTAACTTGTTCATTCCAATATACATATATATAATTAATCCAAATGGCAAACAGGCACCTTTCCAGATCGGTAGTTCTCCAAACACTCTTTGAGTGGGATTTTATGAAGCGCTCTCGCGAAGAATCCGAAGCCTCTCTAGCTCGCAATATTGTTGAATTCGCTCCTGGTATGGGGGACGAGCCTTTTATGGTTAAACTCCTTGATGGTGTGATCTCAAAGCAAACCGACCTAGACAAGATCATTACCAAAGCTGCACCAGAATGGCCTTTGGAAAAAATTTCTAATGTAGATAGAAACGTGCTACGCATCGGACTCTATGAACTTTTATTTAGTGAGCGTGGTGAAGTGCCACCCAAGGTGGCGATCAACGAAGCTATCGAACTAGCCAAAGCCTATGGCGGAGAAAATTCTGGTAAATTCGTAAACGGTGTACTCGGTGCTGTATACAAAGAAATCGGTGAACCAGGTAAAGGCGAAGTGAGTAAGAAGAAAAAGATTGAGGATATACCTTTTGAGCAAATGCCTATACAGAACCTCGTCGGTGCTGTGATCTATGCCATGCATGATGGGGACATTTCTGTAGCACTCGTTCATGACGTCTTTGGTCATTGGACACTCTCTAAAGGCAAGGTAAAACCAGATGAAGAAATCCATGCAGCGGTGATACGAAAGTGTAAGGAGGAAGCGGGACTTGATGTGACTGTAGAGGATGAACTAGGAAACAATGAATACGTAGCTTCGGACCCGAACCTTGGCAAGATTCGCAAGCAGGTGCACTACTTCCTCGCTCGCTCAGAGTATGGAGAAGTCACTCCACAGAAGGAGGGTGGACTAGATGATGCAAAATGGTTCAAACTTTCTGAGATTGTTGACCTCAATCTATATAATGATATAGTGCCGATATTCACCAAGGCGGTAAACCTCCTCCTTGCGAAGAAGGGATAAGGTAATTAATCCCGTTAGAGTTTTATGAATATTTTGTAAAACCCAAAAAGTGATTAGTAAGAAAATGTTTATTTAGTAGTTAAGTATTAATTAATTAAAACTCTAACGGGATGAAGGAAATACACGAATTCGAAGAGAAGATCAATATACGCTTCAATAACCCTGACATACTTGAGCAGGCTTTTATCCATAGGTCATATCTAAACGAGAATCGTACCGTAAAGAAGGAGCATAATGAGCGTCTGGAATTCCTAGGCGATGCGGTGCTTGAGCTCGTGATCACACATTATTTATTTGAGAAATTCCCAGATCGCCAAGAGGGTGAGATGACTTCATACAGATCAGCATTGGTTAATGCTGTAACGCTTGCCCAAGTTGCAACCAAGCTCGAGGTGAATGAATATCTCCTCCTATCAAAGGGTGAATCCAAGGACGTGGGTCGTGCGCGCAGTTACATCCTAGCTGACACACTCGAGGCGATAATCGGTGCTATCTACATTGATCAAGGCTATGATGCTTCAAAGAGATTTATCTATGCGCATATCACACCACTAACGGACGAGATCGTAGCCAAGGGACTCTGGATCGATGCCAAGAGTAAGTTCCAAGAAATAGCTCAAGAGAAAACCGGTATCACTCCGGCGTATAAAACTGTGAAGGAAGCAGGTCCAGACCATGACAAGCAATTTACCGTAGCGGTCTATGTCGGTGATGAAGAATTGGCCAAGGGTACAGGAAAATCAAAACAAGAAGCTGAGCAATCCGCTGCAAGTTCTGCGTTGAAGGATAGTAAGTGGAAGTAGAAGATATGAAAAATAAAATTCAAATTGAATTTATCCAAAATAATAAAGTAATTCAAACGAAACCTTTTAAATTGGTTATTAGAGTTGAGAATATTGATAATGTTCCATTCTCTGGGGCAACAATTAAAGATATTCAGATAAGATCAGCTAATAATCAGCAAATTATCGAACCAATTGAAAAAGAATTTCATATAGGGGAGATTAATCCAGGTCAAAATATAACCATTGAAATGGGTCGAGTCGGCACATATATGCACGGATTGGCTAATATTAAATTTGTACTTGTTCCTGATAAAATAGGTACTGAGATTATTACTTATCAGAAGAATAATTTCACAGGAGAGCTTTTTTCTGGAGGTATTAATGATTGGACCGATTTTTTCTATATTAGGACTATCGATGAATATACTAGAGATAAAACAAACAACATTTTATTGATTATAACAGTTATTATGGCAGTTATGGCTGCTGTACAAATTTATTTAGCAAAAAAACAGATTGATTATGCAATGATACAGAGTATACCTGAGCAGATTAATCAAGCAAAAGCAAAACAAGATGCCTTAACTTTTTGTAAAGAGAATCCAGAATCGCTAAACTCTGGTCTTTATAAAATGGATGGGTCAGGGGCGATCGCATCATGTGGAGAAGTTATGATGTTAAATAAGTGAATTATATAGGACCGACGTCTGTTTGAAATTGTAAAATTTCGCTAAATATGGGAATATTGCTTATATGACTTGGGCAAGAAACATAACAGAAATGGAGGAGGGTAGTTACCGCACAATTAACGGTAATGCTAATGAACTCATCGCGATTGGGAGATGTATCAAGGCGGGGTTCGCTTGTTCCAAAGTAGAAGTAACTAACGGTAGATACGATGCTGTAATAGATCCAGGAAAAGGAAAAAGATTACTTCGAGTTCAAATTAAAGGAAGTGGTAATGGTTCAGTTAGTTTTACTGGTGGCGGAAGAAGTGGACAGCAGATCAGTAGGGAGGCTGAGTCAAGAGTCTATAAATATGGTCCAGAGGATTGTGACTTGATACTTGCTGTCGATAGCACAAATGGTGATTGTTACATCATTCCGATTGAGGATATTTCAGAATGGGGGACATCAAAATCTTTGACTAAACTTATTCAATATAAGGAAAACTGGTCTATTTTGGAAAATATTGTAAAAGCGAAAAGCTAGTCCTTCATTGCTTTCATCATTTGTCTTGCAACTGCCCCTATTACAGGTACGCTTACAGAATTTCCAGCTTGTTTATACAAAGCCGAATCAGAAATTTTTGGTAGTACGTAAGTATTTGGAAATCCTTGAATTCTAAAACACTCTAATGGTGTTAATTTTCTTATACCTTTTTTGTCCTTGATTATGGGTACGTTGTGTCCACCCATTCCCAT
>CAYYLG010000023.1:0-7650 GCA_964472605.1 uncultured Candidatus Saccharibacteria bacterium
CGACCGCAATCCCTTTCTCCTTTGCTTCTTTTATATATTCTCTAAGTGTTTTCATTCTCTTATTCTATCTCAAAAATCGGTAGAGTTCTATGAATAACTTTTTTATCTAATTTACATTCTAGGAAATTGTTATATGCCTCAAGTATAATCTCGGCAACTTTTTCTGGACTATTGTTTCTAGTATTTACCACTACATGATACAAATCTTTATCAAACAATTCTTTATAGGATAATCCATAAAATTCCTTGTATCTATTGTCCATATTTTCTTCTCTATATTTTGTAACTTTCTCTGCTTCCTCAAGTGAAATTTTATCTCTTGACGCGACTCTCCTATATCTCTCATTATAATCAAAGTTTCCATTTTCATCCTCAATCACAAGCAAGACCTTGAAGACTCCTTCGGGTATAGTAAAAGCCACGAGACGCCCCTCTATAATCACCCCCCTATCCTTATGTTCTACAATTGCAAGCCTTGTTGCTGTATCGAGCCAATAGTCAAGAAATTGATCTCCACTGGTTTTTTTCTTCAAATCCACAAGAGAAATACCGAGCCTGTCAGCCTCTGCTCGCATTAGGTTACCTGCAGAGATAATTGGAAATCTGAGTTTTTCTGACAAGATTTTATTGGTAGCGCCTTTACCAGTACCCGAATCCCCAGATAAAGCAATAGATTTATAGTTTATTCCCATTTAGGGATTATAGGGTATCTGCTATAATAATCAAATGACATTTCCATTTTTCAAAAACAATAAAACAGACTTCTTAGCCGTGGGAGACATCGTAACAGATGCATTTATTCGCATAAAGGAGGGGCATGTAAATTGTTTGGGTGATAAATGTGAACTCTGCATATCTTATGGCGATAAAGTTCCTTTCGAATCTGTAGAAATCGTGCGCGCCGTAGGCAACAGTGCCAATGCGGCAGTAGCCGTATCTAGACTTGGTCTCAAGTCCTCACTCGTAGCATCTGTTGGAGATGACGAGGAAGGAGAAAAATGTCTTCTAAAGTTAGAGGGAGAAAATGTTAGAACTGATTATGTAGAAATAAATAAAGGTAAAAAAACTAATTATCATTATGTGCTTTGGTATGATAAAGATCGAACTATCTTAGTAAAACACGAGGATTTCAAATATAATTTTCCGAAAAACGCAAAACCAAAATGGATTTACCTATCATCTTTGGGTGAACACGCGGTAGGACTTCATGATGAGATTGCGGATTTCCTCGACAAAAATCCAGAAACCAAACTAGCTTTCCAACCTGGAACATTCCAGATGAAGCTTGGTGTAGAGAGACTAAATAAAATTTATAAAAAATCTGAGATATTCTTCTGCAATGTTGAAGAAGCTGAAAGAATTCTAGGAAAATCAGGTGGTGTTTCAATAATAAAAGAATTACTATCTGGTATCCGTGCGCTCGGACCAAAGATAGCAGTGATAACCGATGGACCAAACGGATCTTATGCAGACGATGGTGCAGAACAATTCTTCCTCCCCGCTTTCCCTGATCAGAAACCTGCTTATGAAAGGACTGGTGCCGGAGATTGCTTCGCCTCTACAACTGTTGCAGGATTAATCCTTGGTAAATCAATTGAAGATTCTATGAAATGGGGCTCTGTTAACTCCATGTCAGTTGTTCAAGAAGTTGGTGCTCAAAAAGGCCTCCTCTCTCAAAACAAAATTCAAGAATTCCTCAAAACCGCTCCACAAGATTGGAATAAGAAAATAATTTAATTAGAAAAGCATTTTGCCTCGCTTGATAACTTTTTCTGTTGCGTGACGGATAGACTTTTCATCCATACCATAATGTTCTATTAATTCATCCGTTGTACCTGACTGACCAAAGAGATCATTAACTCCAATAAATTCCATGGGCACTGGATAATGTGCAGAAAGGAATTCTGCAACTGCACTTCCCATACCTCCATGTATTTGATGTTCCTCTACTGTTACCACCGCTTTAGACTTTTTCACATATTTCAAAATAGTTTCTCCATCAAGAGGCTTGATAGTTGCTAAGTTAATTACATCAACATGCACACCTTCTCGGTCCATATTTGCAGCAACAGTTAATGCTTTGTATACAAGCGCGCCAGTTGCAATGATTGTAGCCTGGGGATGTTTGGTTTCAAACAAAACTTGCGCTTTACCAATTTCAAATGGACTACCATCTGTTGTAACTATAGGAGTCTTCTCGCGAGCGAGGCGAATATATGTAGGATCTTTAGTCTTGGCAGCTGCAATTGTGGCTTTACGAGCTTCTATAGCATCACAAGGAGATATCACCACCATGCGTGGTATAACGCGAGTTATGGCTATATCCTCAATAGCCTGATGTGTTCCACCATCAGGACCTACAGATACACCAGCATGAGATCCAGCAATTTTCACCGGTACATCGTTGTAACAAATAGTTGTACGAATTTGTTCCCAATTGCGCCCTGGAGAAAACATGGCATATGAAGTAATGAATGGAATTTTACCCATCGCTGCCATACCGGATGCAACACTTGCTAGATTCTGTTCACCAATTCCCATCTCTACAAATCTCTCAGGGAATTTATTTTTAAACAAATGCATTTGTGTTGATTCAGTAAGATCGGCACAGAGACCAACGACTTTTTCATCCTTTTCGCCTGCAATGACTAAACCATCACCAAAACCTTTTCGGATTGGCAACTGCTCAATATCCTTTGTAAACAATTTCGGATTTAATTTTTGATCCTTGTTAATCATGTTCATTTTTTATACGGCCATCCAAAGTGCGCAGAATTTTAAGCATTTCTTCTCCTTGCTTACCTTTTGGTGGTGCACCTTTTACATCTGTCGCATCTGGCGGTATACCATGCCATTCATATCTACGCTCAACAAACCCGATACCTTTACCAGGAATAGTTTTGGCGATTATGACAGAAGGTTTCTCAAATGTTGCCCTGGCTTCACCAAATGCATTTATGATGTCTTTGAAATCATGTCCATCTATTGTCTGAACATGGAATCCAAATGCTCGCCATTTATCTGCAAGGGGTTCTAACGGCATTATGTCCTCTGTATATCCATCAATCTGAATATTATTTCTATCCACCACAACTGTGAGATTCTGAACTTTCTCCCTGCCAGCAAGCATTGCGGCTTCCCAGACTTGCCCACAATCAAGCTCGCCATCTCCAGTAAGGCAAATGAATTGTCTGCCACTAGACCTACCATTATCCATTCTGTCCGCAATTGCCATACCTACAGCTTGTGATAGTCCTGACCCTAGCGGACCAGAGGAAGTCTCAAGTCCAGGAAGCCATTCGCGGTGTGGATGACCTTGAAGCGGAGATTTGAATTTGCGAAGTTTCCCTAATTCAGCTTTGGAGAAATACCCAGCGTGGGCCATAGTGGCGTAAAGCACAGGACAAATATGACCGTTAGAAAGGATTAATCTATCTCTATCTTTCCAGAATGGATCATGTGGTCGATGATTTAAAATATGAAAATATAGTGCCGTGAAAATATCTGCCATGCCAAGTGGCCCGGCGGTGTGTCCAGAACCAGCCGAAAGAAGCATTTCAATAATCGACTCGCGAATATGATTTGCTTGTAACTCTAACTCTTTAACTTTTTCATCGGTAAGAACCATTACCTGAAATTATATCAGACTTCCTTCACGAGTTGTTTCAATTCTGAAATTTTTTGTGGAATACTTGTGGAATTAAAAATTGCTGAACCCACCACAAATTTACTTACTCCCATACTAGCTAGATCCTGAATGTTATATTCATCCACATGACCATCAACCACAATCTCTACATCTGGTCGTACTTCCCTAACTTTTTCTATTTGATCAAAAACTCTCTCGTCAAAATCCTGACCCTGATAGCCTATTTTAGAAATTCCCATACATTGAACAAAATCAACTTTGAGTATCCAATCTTTATATTCATTAATATTTGTACCCGGAAGAAAAGCGAGTCCAAGCATTACATCGAACTCATGAGCGGTTTTTAAAATATGATCAAAATCTTCTTTGAGATTTTCTGCATGGATTATCGCACTAGAGATTCCAATCTTAACAAAATGATCTAACGCCTCGAGTGGCTTTGCAACCATAAGATCAACTTCAAAATCTAGCTTATCCCAACCTGGTAATTCTTCCTCGCCAGTCTCAAGACCTTCCACATCATTCCATTCAAACTTTATCGGCCAGTTCACCGAAGGAACATATTTACCATCACAGATGTCTATATGCACAACATCTACACTATCCTTTACATAATTTATTTTCTTAAATAAATCTTTTTTGGTCTCTGGAATAATTGCTGGAACAATCATATTAGTCGATTTTATTTATTCTTCGCACATGTCTACTTTCTCCGGAAAAAGCAGTTTCAAGCCAAGTCTCTACAACTTCTTTAGCTTCTTCATTCGAAATAAATCTAGCGCCTAAAGACAGAACATTAGCATCATTGTGAGATCTGGTTGAAGTTACAATATCTAACTCGGAACCCTTGGCATCTGTTTGTGATCTACCTGGATCACCGTAATAGACCACCGCTCGTACATTTGCAAAACGATTAGCAACAATAGCTTCTGCTTGACCAGAACCACCTATCACAATCCCTTTAGACAATTTCTCCACATCACGAGACACAGCATCGGCTACGGGTTGTATGAAGTCTGGATAATCATCATCTTCATCAAACTCAAAAGCTCCGTGATCCACCACTTCATAACCAAGAGACTGTAGGTATTCCCTAAGTTCCTCCTTCATATCAAACCCCGCATGATCCGCCCCTATATGTATTGTTCTAATATCTTGCATTAGATAAACTTAGCAGTTTTTATAACATGGTCAACTAGAGTATTGGTGTACCCGTATTCATTGTCATACCAAGCCAGAACTTTAACCAAGTTTCCTCCCACCACACGTGTCATGGCCAAGTCCGCAATTGAAGCATGACTGTTACCGATAATGTCTGATGAAACCAAATCTTCATTAGTTACAGTAAAAATCTTACTCCATTTATCAGTCTTTGAAGCGTCAGTAAGGATTTTATTTACCTCCTCAACTGTTGTATCCCGTTTTGAAATAAATGTAATATCTGCAATTGATCCAGCAACAACTGGCACACGAACTGAGATACCATCGAACTTTCCATCAAGTTCCTTTATCACTTTTCCTACCGCCTTGGCCGCACCAGTTGAAGACGGCACCATATTCATTGCTGCCGCACGACCCTCTCTCATGTCTTTCTTACTTGGACCATCAACGAGTGCTTGTGAAGCAGTGTATCCATGAGTTGTATTTAAGATAGCTTTCTCGATACCAAGAGCTTCATTAAGAATTGAAATTACTGGGCTTGAAGCATTTGTTGTACAAGAGGCGTTTGAACTTACATTTGTATCCTTGAGTGAATCGCAGTTTACAGAAAGAAGCACCATAGCTTCATCTGCAAGTACCGGGTCCCCCTTAGCTGGAGCTGAGATTACAACCTTCTTTGCACCGGCAGTTATATGCGCACGAGCCTTTTCATACTCTGTAAAAAGTCCAGTTGATTCTACAACCACATCAATATTCATATCCTTCCAGGGAAGTGTTGCTGGATCTTTAACTGACAAATACTTCACTTCTCTACCATCGATAAGAAGAGTTGTCTCATTTTTTACCATTACTTCAAAATCACTTCTACCGTATACGGTGTCATATTTGAGCAAGTAAGCGATATTTTCAATCGATGTTAAGTCATTGAAGGCCACGACTTCAATCTCCTTTCTACTATGTGCTACTCGGAAAAAAGCTCTACCTATTCTCCCCGCTCCATTAATTGCAATTCTTTTCTTTGAACTAAACATAAATGTAATTTTAATTATTTGTCTTATTATTTAACTTTTCCTCCATGTTTGGCGTAGGCTGTAAATCAGTTCCTTTATCCTGTTGAAAAAATATTGGTAAAACATTAACAATAATATTTCTACTTGGACTATATATCACCGCTTTGCTTGCCTTGGCATAAACAAGAATATTGTCTCCGTTTACAACCCCAACAAGACTAGGTTGTTGCTTAATTGCAGATTCTGCATCATTTATCGTAAGCACCTCTGGTAACTCACCCTTGGGCAAGAGAGCTATTTTACCAGCTTTAGCAACAATATCTTCTACAGCCTTCTTTACCGCCTCTGTCTTGGCTGTTGGATCAGAAAGCAGCTTTAGCTCCTTCTGCTTCAAATAATAACCATACCCAAGCAAAGCTAGTGCAATTATAAGTATAATATTGATAATCAAAACAAGCTTTGAACCACTCTTTTTAACTTCTGTGTTTATAGGGTTATATGTGTCACCCTGTCTATTGTAATAATCATTCATACTAAATATTCTAACACATATAATATGCTATTCTGTAACATTCACATTTTCTACCGGTGCTTCTGCAGGAGCACTTTCTGCCTCAGGTGCAACAACCTCCTCAGTCACTTCAGGTTGTACAGGATCTGGGTTTTCTACTACTGACTCAGTCTGTATAACCTCTGTAGTTGTAGCTACTTCATTTGTACCCTCATCTACTACAGGATCTGAATTTGAACTTGATGTAACATTATTTACAGAACCACCATCATTAGAACTAGCACTTCCACACTCTCCACTCTCAGTTCTCATATCACCGTTCTCAACATACATACAAACAGGTTCACCAGTCTTTCTGTCATAGATCGTTATACCTGTTGCACTCAAATTATCTGTATTTTTAATTGTAATTTTTTTAGTAATTATCTGATCAGCAAAAGAATATACCTTTTCTGCTAGTTCTTGGATTCCCTTGGTGAGAATTGCTGTAATCTTTCCATAATCAATTCCAAGGAAACCATCTTTTTTATGAATTACTACTTCAGGTATTATATTTTCTATATCCTGAGCAATGAAACCAATTTTTGTAGATGTTGCATCTGTAACCAAAGGATTCATGCCTAAAAATGTACTATTCCAATTATAACTTACAGGCTTCAAAGCAAGTATTTTTTCTATTGCTGACGAAGAAATTGGTGTAATATTTTCCTTAAATCTTGCATCTGAACTTTCCAAAGTATCTACTCTACTATCTAGATTATTTATGCATTCATTCGATGCACAAACATCTCCTGTTGAATAAATATCCCCCGTAACATCAAGCTCATGCGAAGGATTGTTATTACCTATTCCAACATTTCCAGATGAATTTATAAACAAACGACCAATACCGCCAGTTGAAAACCCTAAGGAATTCGTATCTGCATATATACCAGTAGTAGTGTCACTATTAAACGTGATCACCGGTTCAGATTCTGATCCATAAGAATCCAGATACAACTGACCAGCCGAAAACTCATTTGAGACATTTAAATTTGTAGTGGTTATACCATTAACACTTAAGGCACCACTAATTGCGGTTGAACCATCAACTGCTAACCTGACTTGTGGAGTCGTAGTCCCTATCCCAACATATCCATTATCATAGTAGATATCATCTCCAGATGTTGTCCACTGTGACGATCCCCCGGCTATACCAGTAAGTCCAGACCCATCCCCCACAAAAGAAGTTGCATGGACCGTACCATTCACATCAAGTTTATAAGCAGGACTTGTGGTGCCGATTCCAACTCTGTTATTTTCTTTATCAATATAAAGCG
>CAYYLG010000024.1:0-7581 GCA_964472605.1 uncultured Candidatus Saccharibacteria bacterium
ATGACTGTAGGAAAGATTATCTCTGCTGTACCTGTAGAGGGAAGTGAGAAACTCCTAAAACTGTCTGTTGATTTTGGAGAAAGAAATGAAGATGGTAGTAGTAAGCCAAGACAGGTTGTTTCTGGTATTGCAAAGTACTTTCCTGATATTTCAGTGCTTGTTGATACCAAGCATCCCTTTGTGACAAATCTTGAACCAAGAATGATCATGGGTTTAGAAAGCCAAGCAATGATTCTTGCAGCATCAGATAAAAATTCTGGAGGCTTCTCACTTCTAAATGTAGATAACTCAATCGGAGAGGGGACAAAACTTTCTTAAGTAAGTTATAATATGTGCATGCATAATCTGTATCGCACATTAGCACATTGGTTTCCGATACCTAAAATAATCGACATGAAGTATGCCGGTGTGCATATTACTTCCAATAATAAGATTATATATTTAGAGTGTGATCATAAAGGTGATTTTCTAATACCAACCAAAGCAGAAATTGTCACCTTCAAGAGAGAAAATGATGATGATGTTTCAGATTTGGTGCAAAAGTTATCAGAGTTAAAGAAAAAATATAATACCGAATTCGTTAAGGTTAGTATCCCTGAATCTAAGAGTTATTTATTTGAGGTAGAGATTCCAAAGGTAGAAGGTGCAGACATTAGAGACGCTGTTGCATTTACAATTGAAGAGAAAGCCCCTGTGTCACTTTCTGAAATTGTGTTTGGGTATAAAATAACAGATGATTTTGATCCAGAGATATATAAAGTAGCTGTAGGTGTTGTTCCATTGCCAATAATAAATTCATATATAGAAACATTTAATAGTGCTGGTTTCATACCAATCACATTTAAAGTTGAGGCTCAGGCAGTGGTGAATGCTGTTGTAGAGAAAGGGAATACAGAGAATGTAATGGTTGTTTCGATAAAAGAAAATAAAACAGTTATTACCTTAGTCCAAAACGGCGGAGTGTTTTTATCAACAACTGTTGATACAGGAGGTGCTGCATTTGATGCTGTACTAAAGAGGGAGTTTCCAGATGCAAACGAAAAGGAATTGAAGGATATTAAGTACCATACTAATTTTATAAGTGAAAATACAAATCCTAAAATTCAGGCAGACTTTTTAGAAATTTCATCACTGATTAAAAATAATTTAAATAAATATTATATTTATTGGTTAACACATAAAGCGAATACTAATTCATCACATAAAGAACTAGACAAGATAATTGTCGTTGGGGACGAGTCTTGTATACCTGGTTTTATTGATTATTTGAAGTCTAATCTTAAGGTTTTAGTTGAGGAGGGTAATGTGTGGGTTAATTGCTTCTCACTTACTGATCATGTTCCGATCATACACAAAATAGATTCCTTTGATTATGCTGAGTGTGTAGGTTTATTAGTTGGACAAGAATAATATGCTTCATTTATTACCAAACGAATATAGAGACAAGATTAGGAAAATCTACTTATATAGATTTGGGGTTTTGTCAGTATGGTTAATCTTTTGTCTAGGGATTGTTGGGGTTGTTTCACTTATTCCCGCGTATCTTTTGGTTCATTTCGAAAAGCAAGATATAAGCAGTAGATTAGGTAGTGTCGGGAGTGATATGGCTTCGAGTACTGAAGAATCAAAACTGAAGTCATTAGAAAGGAAGATAGATACCAATCTCTCTTATATTTCAGATTCAAAGCAAGCGGTTGAGAAAATTGAAAAGGTTTTAGCTTTAAAAAACTCAGGAGTCGGTATCACTGCTATTAGTGTAGATAAAGATGTATTTACTATAGGTGGAATAAGCGCAACACGTTCGGATTTGTTTGATTTTGAGAAGAAGCTTAAGTTACAAGAATGGATTTCAAATGTAGACTTACCAGTAAAGGTTTTTGCTCAAGATAAGGATATATCATTTAATGCAGTATTAACTATACCTACAAATGAAAATAAATAATGATAAAAAAATAGGATTAGGGTTAGCAATTATTTGTACAGCGTGTATATTTTTGGTATATGCTGCGATGTACTTTTTAATATATAGGGAGTCTGTGTTCGTGGAGAGTGAATATCAGAAGCTTATAAATGGGGAAAATATAAAAAAGGAAACTGAGGCATACAACAAACTTAATGAATCAAATAAAAATTTGTTTCAAAAAATAAATAGTAAATATTCTATTGGAAATGATACGGTGGTAATAATTGATGAGCTAGAAAAATTTGCCTCCTCAAAAAAACTTGTTTTAAGTATCGAAAATATTAACAATGGTCCAAGGGGAGATTCAACTGAAAATATGATCAGTGTTAGCCTAAGGTTAAGAGGGGATAGGGATAATCTATTCAACTTTTTTAGAGATATTGGAAGTTTTTCATATATGGTTGATGTTGATAAACTTAAGTTTGCCAGAGTAGAGGAAGAAAAGGTTGTATCATGGGTGGCAAATGCGGAGATATATATTCCAATACTAAATAATGAAAACTAATATATATGAATAATAAAATATCAAAATTTTCTTTCAGCAGGTGGAACCATGACAGACTTGAAACGTTGTCTTTCTTTGGTTCTAACCGTTATATAGATTGGATGATAGTTTTAGGTCTATTTTTTGTTTTAATGCTGTGCATCTCCATTTGTGGTTTTTTTGTATATAAAGACTCAAAGAATTTAATAGAAGCCAAAAACAGTCAGAATGCTATCGATCTATCTGTAGATATAAAGAGGGTGGGAGAAAAAATTGAAAGATTGAAATCAGCAATGTCGGTTGACGTTGTTCGATAAAATGATAGCATTCGATTGTTCTTGTGATTATTTGCCTCTGTAGTTCAATGGATAGAACTGCGGACTTCTAAGCCGTCAATGTTGGTTCGATTCCAACCAGAGGCACAAACTGTTACTAACTTTCTGGTCATAGTTTTTTACTTTGATACAATATCTTTATGAATTTCAAAAGAGGCTTTACCGTGGTAGAAGTAATGCTTGTTGTAACGATCATCTCTGTATTATCGGTTGTTACAATTTCTTTTGTTTCTCTTTCTAGAGATAGGGCTAAGGATGCAAAGGTTCAGCAGGAAAAAGTTTTGGTAAAGGGTGTGATAGAGGCGTATGCAGCTGAGCATGGTGGTTATCCAAACCCAAGTAGAGGACAAGGAGCGGCTCTTTATTGTGTAGGAGGGACTGAGTGTGCCATAAACAGTCATTCTATTAGCTCATACATAGATCCAACAACAGGAAATACTGTTGATAATGGTGAGGGTTTTCAATTGTCTGATCTTATTAGCTTTACAGGTGAAGATGGTTTGTCCCAAGGATTTGTATATGTATCATGCGGAACAGATGAGCCTACATGTGAGGATAATGGTTTAATATACAGTCTTTCTGACGGAGAGTATATTTCTTACTTTGATGGAACTGACGAAAAACTTGAAGGTGATGATGATTATATAAATATTGGTATTGATCTAGATAAATATCCAAGAATAGGTGGAGGGGATAATCCGGATCCAAATGCTTACACTTCAACATGCAGAGAGAGTGATTACCCAAGTAACTTTGGAGCATTTGCACTCTTTGGTTATTGTCAGGAATCTCAGAGTACTGCGGGTAAGTGGTACTGTTCTCAAGATTGTTCACAGATTGTAACAAATAATCCTGTATGTGATCCTGCTATACATTATGTTGATAATTGTCAGTATGGAGAAACATTAAATGGTTATGAACCATATTGTAGTGGTTCTTGTAGATTATATTCTGAGGAGTTTCCAGTTCAATGTATTGGCGGGCCAGGGGATCAGAGTCAATGTTATAATGATGGTGGTCATTGGAGTTGTAAAGATTCTCAATATTGTGCGATGGTTTGTGATCCAAGTGATCCGTGTGGAGATATGGACGGTGATGGTATTCAAAACCAAGATGAGCTACCTGGATGTCAAAATAACCCCCTGTCTTCCTGTGGTAATGATGAAGACGAAGATCTTGTGTTAAATGATAATGATAATTGTCCTCAAATATCAAATCCAGGACAAGAAAACTTCGATCAATATTTACCTGGCGGTGATGCATGGGGAGATGCTTGTGATAATGACGATGATGCGGATGGTGTGGATGGTTCAGTAGATTCAAATGATTTAGATCCGAATGTTCAGTAGCTTGAATTAATTTCATTTTTCAGGTAATCTCTTTATTAATGCGCGATTAGCTCAGTTGGTAGAGCAACCCGTTTACACCGGGAAGGTCGGGGGTTCGAGTCCCTCATCGCGCACAAAATGTTTCCAACTATTATCTCAGAAACCAAAGATTATTTGGTTATAAACAAACCTGCTGGGCTCATGGTTCATGGTGACGGAAAGACCAAAGAAAAAACTTTGGCTGATTGGATTTTAGCTAAATATCCAGAGATAAAGGACGTTGGTGAGGCATGGACTAATCCTGAGGGTGAAGTTATATATCGTCCAGGTATTGTCCATAGACTCGATAGAGATACTTCAGGAATAATGATCATCGCCAAGAATCAAGAAATGTTCGATTGTTTAAAAAAACAATTTCAAGATAGATTGGTGGAGAAAAAATACCATGCATTTGTATATGGAGAGATGAAAACTGTAAAAGGTGTAGTAGATAGATCGATAGGTAGAAGCACTTCTGATTTTCGTAAATATTCTGCTCAGAGGGGAGCTAGGGGCGAGATGAGAGATGCTGTAACGAATTATAGAGTACTTAATAAAGGAGCGGGGATGACTTTGGTGGAGGTAGAGCCAAAGACCGGTAGGACGCATCAGATTCGTGTACATATGAAGGCCATAAATCATCCAGTTGTCTGTGACAAACTCTATGCACCAAACCATGAATGCATGCTTGGGTTTGGCAGAACAGCCCTTCATGCCAAAGAGTTATCATTTTTGGATCTAGGTGGCGATAGGATTAGCTTTGAGGCTCCCTACCCAGAGGACTTTAGTAGGGCGGTTGCAGAGTTCAGCGCCTTGTGTTAGAGTATCCGTCACAAACATACATATATATGGTAGTAATTTCACCCGTAAAAATTGAAGAAAGAAAAGCTCTAAAGATGAAATCAGGAGACACTGTTCGTGTTCACCAGAAAGTAAAAGACGGAGACAAGTACCGTGTACAGGTTTTCGAAGGAATGGTGCTTGCTCGTAAGCATGGTACTGACGCTGGGGCAACATTTACTGTTCGTAAGGTGGTAGATGGTATAGGTGTAGAAAGAATTTTCCCACTTTACTCTCCAGTTATCGAAAAGATTGAGGTTACAAGAACTTCAAAGACTCGCAGAGCAAAACTATACTTTGTAAGAGACAAAGCCGTAAAGGAAATGAAGAAGAGAATGAAGATGGAGATGGTAAGACCAGAAGCGGAAGAAAAGGAAGAAACAAAAGCTTAAGGAGATCCGGCAAGATGCCGGGTTTTTTGTTGATTAAAAATATAAAGTTGAGTATAGTTCCTGCATGCTCGGGTGATGAAATTGGTATACATGCACCCTTGAGGTGGGTGTGCCGTAAGGCGTGGAGGTTCAAGTCCTCTCCCGAGCACTATGTTATATACCCGCAAAGGCGATGGTGGAACAACCAAGACATTTGGATGTGGAGGTAGAGTGAGCAAAGCCTCAGCAATTGCTGAAGCTTTGGGTGCTTGTGATGAGATCAATTCTTTTCTTGGTTTAGCTAAGGTTAAATCAAAAGAAACTGATTTTAAAATTTTAAATGATTCTTTTGAATATATTACTCATTGGATTCAGGAGGGTTTATTTATTGTCCAAGCTGAGCTCGCTGGAGCAGAGATGACCGTGACAGAAGACAGAGTAAAGAAGGTTGAAGAATATACAGATACTGCCGAGAAAATCCTACCTCCAATCAAAACTTTTTTCATTTCTGGTGGGACAGAGCTCGGAGCAACATTTGATGTTTGTAGGACAATGATTCGTCGCGCAGAGCGTAGGGTGATCGCTGTATGCGATGTAGGAGAGGGGAAAGTAGGCGAGTTTACTAAAGCATATCTAAATCGTCTCTCGTCACTTCTATATGCCATGGCTAGACTAACTAACCATTTGTCTGGAATTAAAGAAAGGGCTCCAGAGTATAAATAGGTAAAAACGTTGGTTTAAATGAATAGTAGTGTTTACCTATAAAGCAATTATTGATACAATTTGTTTATGCCAATAGTATTTTGCAAATTATGCAAGAAAGAATTTTACGCAAAGCCGTCATGGATTAAATACGGCAATGCCAAATATTGCTCTGCAAAATGCCATCATAAATCAGCAAGGACAGGAAAGGAGGTATTTTGTTCCGAATGTGGTAAAAATATATACAAAACAGCTAAGGCTATTAAGGGATCTAAGAGCGGTAAATATTTTTGCGGAAAATCTTGTCAAACGAAATGGAGAAATGGAGTTTTTAGCGGGGATAAACATCCAAATTGGAAAGGGGGAAATTTTACATACAGAAATATATTGATGAAGACAGGTAGAAGATGTATTTGTAAGAGATGTGGACTAGATGATAAAAGGGTTTTAGCAGTACATCATATAGATCAAAATCATTTTAATAATAAGCCAGAAAATCTAACTTGGCTTTGTCAGAATTGCCATTTCTTAGTTCATCATGATAAGGTAGAGAAGCAAAAATTCTTAGCAAAAATCTGTTAAGATATTGTATATGGTGGCCATAGCTCAATTGGTAGAGCTCTCGTCTGTGGCGCGAGCGGTTACGGGTTCAAGCCCCGTTGGCCACCCACGATAATTCCTTTCGTCTAAATCGAAATTCGGTCTGTTTTCGTGTGTCCTCAGAGGGTTTCAAAATGAGGTATACTTTCTACATGTCTCATCTAGTAGATACATGTAAAAAGCTTATTCAAGCATATAAGGACGGGTATCTTGGCCAGACTGTAATGCCTGAAGATTCCAATCCATGCTTCAAAGAAGGAGAGAGGGAAGCGAGGATTGCATATTTTACTTTACCCATGGCTCTCAACTACCAACGAGACAGCTATAAGCTCTGGGAATCAGCTTTGAAAACATATAATGATTCCGAGACAAGGTTTTTATTTGATGTAAAGAAAGTTTGTGAAGCATCGGAGGATGAAGTTAGAAAAGCTCTTATGAAATACAAAGTTGCTCTTCAGCCAAACAAACATGTAAATACATGGAGAACGATCGCAAAAACTATTTATGAGAACTGGGGGTCATTTGTGAAATTCTTTGAGGCATCTGAAAATGATTTTTTAAAATTAAAGGAATTGGTAAAAATAAAATATAAGAAAGGATTTCCATATCTGTCAGGACCAAAGATTTTTAATTATTGGTCATTTGTTATTAGTACCTACTGTAGAATAGAGCTTGATAATCGTGAATATATCGATATAGCCCCAGACACTCATATTACCCAGTGTTCAGTCAAACTTGGTGTAATTACTGCACAAGAAGCCAATACCCTAAAGAAGGATGAAATATCTGAAAAATGGAGAACCTTGCTTCAGGGAAGTGATATAGATCCTATCGATATGCACCCACCTTTATGGTTTTGGAGTAGAAACGGGTTTATCTATGAGGTATAGAAGTTCTAAACCTGTCTATTATGCGACCC
>CAYYLG010000025.1:0-7062 GCA_964472605.1 uncultured Candidatus Saccharibacteria bacterium
CACCCGTTCTCTTTCCGAACACGGAAGTTAAGCCTTGTAGTAGCGATGGTACTCACACTGTGGGGAGAGTAGCTAATCGCCAGAACATAGAGTTTGAATATTTTTATTTTAAATTTGCTATAATAATACTGTTATTTAATAACTGTTTATTTTATGCACACTCACAAAGAAAAAGAATTTCCAAAGGTTATTTCTCTCATACAGAAATCTATAGAAACATATAAAAAGGATTACAGGGTGATCTTGGGAGTTTCACTTATACCTTTGATCTTTTCTATTCTTTCTGTAACTTTCGACGCTTTGTCTAAAGCAATTAAAGGGGTAAATATTGGAATAGAAATGCTTGTGGTTGCTATCTCCATTGTTATAACAATACTTGCCAGCATCACACAACTTTCTATGCAAATTGGAATTCTTTCTTACCTGAAACACAAAAGGGGAGATATTAAGTATGTTATGGAGCATGGTCTGAAGTTGTTTTTACCAGCGATTCTTATAACGATACTTATTGCAGTTATTATATTAGGAGCAATCCCTCTTCTGTTTTTACCAGCAATTATCGCATCTTTTGTTTTTTCATTTTCAATAATTTCTTTAGCACAAGATGGCAAAAGAAATCTCTCAGCACTAGGTCAGAGTTTGTATATGGTCGAAGGTAGAGTAGTTAAGGTAATATGGAATTATCTTATTTTAGGATTCATTGTAGTTCTGGCCAGTCTGTTATGTATATTTTTTAGCATAGGTGTATTCATAATGCCTTATGGTGAGACTCTAAGTATGTTTCTTTGGATGATAATTCAGCATTTGTTTATTATGCCTGTATCACTTATATATGCACATTACTTTGCAGGATTTTTAAGAGATACAAAATCTGAGTTTCTTCCAGAAATAGAGATGGTTTATAGAAGGAAAGTAAAAAACTATTTGTATATTGCGGTGGGTATAATAGTTATTGTTGCTGTCTCTGCTTTAGTAATTATCTAATAAAAGATGTCTATTTGGGCACAAAAAAGAAAAAATACAATCATATTAGCTATCTTAGTTATTTCTATAGTTCCTACAGCTTTTATAGCTTTTAAATTATATTATAAGGCTCCTACCTGTTTCGATAATAAGCAAAATCAGAATGAGAGAGGGGTAGATTGTGGAGGTCCATGTGATTTGTATTGCAAAGGTGAGGCCTTACCTCCTGTTGTACTGTGGCAGAGATTATTTAAAGTTGCTCCAGGAATATATACAGCAAGTGCTTTTATCCAAAATCCAAATCTTAGCGCTGGTGCAAGTAATGTTCCTTACACGGTTCGTCTGTATGACGCAGATGGTGTTTCTATATATGAGCGAAGAGGTTTTGTAGATATCCATCCAAAATATTCTTTTCCGGTAATTGAAGCTACGATTTTGCTAAGAGAAAGAACACCTGTTCGTATGTCTTTTGAATTTATGGATGATCCTGTTTGGACAAGACAAGGTGATGAACTACTACCTATAACTATAGTTGATGAGATATTGTATAACGAGAAATCTTCTCCACGAATCGAAGCTTATCTTGAGAACATTACTGTAAAAGACATAGACAAAGTACCTGTTGCCGCAATAGTGTATGACAATAATGATAATGCAATTGCGGTATCGAAGACTGTGGTAGATAAAGTTCCTGGAAGCTCTAGGACAAAGGTTGTTTTTAGTTGGCCAGAACCATTCGAGAATCCTGTCCTTCGAAAGGAAATAATCATTTTGCGTTAGAGAAGAAAAAGCATATACTGTTCCTCATGGTTGATTTTTTTAAATCCTCTAAGTTATCTATTGATTGGATTCTTCTTGGTTCAATTTTGCCAATTATAGGAGCTGGTCTTGTGACCATGAATTCTTTCGCACTTTCCAATGCTTATTTTGATCATCAGCTTATCTGGTTTTCAGTATCCTTGGTTGCTTTCTTTTTTGTAAGCTTTATAGATGTTAGTTTCCTCAAAAGGACTAATGTTGTAGTGACGTTATATATTATTATTCTTTCAGTACTTGGGCTTTTGTTTATTCTCGGAACGGTTTCAAAAGGGGCGCAAAGTTGGTTTTCATTTGGTGGTTTTTCTATACAACCTATCGATCCAGCAAAATTAGTTTTGATTTTAATTTTAGCTAAATATTTTTCTCGTCGTCATGTGGAGATTGCTCATGTTAGGCATATTATTATTTCTGGTCTATATGCTTTGATTGTATTTTTGTTAGTATTTCTACAGCCTGATTTTGGAGGAGCACTCATAATATTCGCTATTTGGTTCGGTATGGTTCTTGTTTCAGGAATATCCAAGAAACATCTTATGATAGTAGGGTGCATAGGTCTTGTGTCCTTTACTTTGCTTTGGAATTTTGTATTTCATGATTATCAAAAAAAGCGTATTTTAAACTTCCTGCATCCACTTGCAGATGTTCGTGGTTCGGGGTATAACGCCTATCAAGCTACTATCACCGTGGGCTCTGGTGAGATTTTGGGTAAAGGTGTTGGTTTTGGAACACAATCCAGACTTAAGTTTTTGCCAGAATATGAGACTGATTTTATATTTGCTGCATTTGCTGAGGAGTGGGGATTTATTGGGGTACTTTTCTTGTTTATTCTTTATGGGATTATGCTTTGGAGAATATTGGATAACGCTATGCATGGAGCATCAAACTTCGAGTTGCTTTATGGATTGGGGCTATCCTTTTTCTTTATGAGTCATATTATCGTTCATGTCGGTATGAACCTAGGGCTTATGCCTGTTACAGGTCTTACGATACCCTTTATGAGTTATGGGGGGAGTAATATGCTCACATCCTTTATTGCATTAGGAATACTTATGAGTATGCGCAGATACTCTCGTGGTGCTCACAGAGACTCTATAAAGAATGAGTTTCTAGGTTTGGTAAATTAGTTATTACTGAAGATAACAACCGTTTACTTGAGAACATGTATAACTGTCAGATGTTGTAGGGCAGGAGACATTTAAGTCACAACTTGTTGTTGGTGGGGTATAAGTACAATACTGTGTAGAGGTATTACCAGGACAATCAGATGGCGTACAGTTTCTATATGTTGTATATGTTCCGGTGCAGTCGCCGTTTTCTTGGTAGCATCCATTTTGACATATTCCTGAATTATTAAATTCTGTTGTACAGTCATTTTGTTCTTCAACTCCGTTTCCATTTACATTCGTACAAGATCCCTCTCCGTTGGTATGGAAAGCACACATGCTATTTGTGTAATAGTTGCAACCATATTCATCATTATTGTAGCTGTTGCAGTTATTTGATGGGGTTCCTTGGCAGGTCATTTGTGCTATACAAGTACCATCATCATGATCTGCATTCGGGTCGTAATTAGTTGCATTGGGATTTGTACAACCAGGATGATAATAACAGCTACCATCATCAAAATTTGCATATATATTGTAATTAGATGCATTTGAAGCTGTACAACCAGGTATTTTTAAAGTTAGGCATGAACCATCGTCTGTATTTGCTGAAGAATTATATTCTAGATAGCTAGAATTGGTACATCCATATACTAGTGTGCATGTATTTTTATTGTCTAACGGACAAGAATCGTCTCCATCTAAAATACCATCATTGTCATCATCAGCATCGCAAGCATTACCCTCTGAGTCGCCATCAGAATTTGCTTGGTCTGTATTTGCAACACTTGGGCAATTATCAGAAATATTTGAGACATTGTCACCATCGATATCATTGTTTGTTTGTTGAACATTCACTGCTTGATTAAAGTTATATAATTCCGTGACAGGGAGTGTCTTGTAATTATTTGTTTGTGTCCATGCAAAGGTTACAGTTGGGGTTGAGGCAGGATAGTATACATAGTTTCTATCAGTAAAATTCAAGTCAGAGCCGATAGAAGCTGCAAGGCCGGAATCAGTTTTAGTATTTGGTATATTTAATGCTATAGCTCCAAAATCAAGTTTATCATTTATCACTCTTGTCCCACTTGAATCAGTCGGATCTATACAGGAACTACTACCGATACAGCACTCTATAGCATTAGCTCCGCTTTCACATATTGGATATACTCCATATTGTACATAATAATCTTGTATTGCCAGATCAATCTGATGTAATTCTTGAGCTGTTCTAGCGTCCTTTGCCTTTGCTCGAGATGTGCTAAGTGATGTTAGTGCCACACTAGAGAGTATCCCAATTATTGATATAACCACCAAGAGTTCGATTAGGGTAAAAGCTCTATTTAGTTTAAATTTAGTTTGCATTTTGGTTGATTATCTTCTGACGAATTTCATCAGGGAGGCTTTTTAATGTTTCTTCGGATATTTCAATTCTTGGGGTACTATTTTGAGTCTTGTAAAGTCTCATAAATATATTGATGCTAAAACCTAAGAAAATTAATGCCAATATCAGTAATATAATATTGGCATGTTTCAAATTTTTGGCTAAGTGATGTTTAACCAGCCATCCAGATAAACCAGACTCGTGTTTTGACATAGAGTTATTATTTAAATTTTGATTATATATTCGACCTTCGTCGAATTCGACACCTGACATGGTATCAATTATATACTCTAATTGTGTCACTTACGAAGCTTTCGCAGTTGAAGTTGGGGACAAGACCCGTTTCCTCCGAAAGCAGTTTTTGGTCGATTCTTTGGGCTAGTTTATCTGAACTTTCTTTCATAACTAGGGATTTTTCATCCAAAACCTCACTTATACCACCAACGTCCGTTGAAACGATTTTTACATTAGCACTTATGGCTTCGAGTATTACATATGGCAAACCTTCCTTTCTGGATGATAGGAGGAAAAGGTCTGCGCCTTTTATGTACCTTGAAGCATCTTTTACTTGACCTAAAAGAGAAACATTTTTAATATTATTTTTCTTAATAAAGTTTTCTAAACATTCTTTATCTTCACCGCTACCAATGATTAAATAATTATAATTTCTATTAACTAACTTTTTTGCAAGTAGTGCGTTTTCATAATCTTTATTTTTTGTTAGCTCACCAATGCTTAGAACAATGGGTAGATTGTTTTCCAAGATACCTGCTTTTGACAAGAGGAGCTCTCTGGCAGAATCCTTTTCTAAAAATTCAGGAGATTTGATTGCATTATGAATTACTTTATTTTTCCCGCTATTTCTAATCCATCGGGGAAGTGAGTTTAGGTCAAACTTTGTTACAAAGATGACATTTGTTGAAAGTAGTAGGGTAATGAAGCTTAAAATTTTAATTATTAAGATAGATAAAAAGTTTCTTGATTCATTGAATGCGAATCCGTGAACTGTAAATACAATATTCTTAACTGAAGCAATTCTCCCTGCGAGTGCTCCTAGGCCACCAATCTTAGAGCTATTTAGGTGTAATACATCAGGTTTTTCTTTTCTTAGTAATTTAATTAAATTTAAGAAAACTTTTATTTCTTTCACGATTGATATATCTCTTTCAAGATCGGGTATAGAAATAACCTCGATATTTTCAGAGCGGAGTTTTTCTGCTAGAACTCCATTACCACCTAGAGCAACTTTTATATCAAAATCCTTTTTAGGTAGGTTGGTTGCAAGGTCATAGACATATCTCTGAGCACCACCCCAGTTTGATTTGGTTATAATATAAAGTATTCTTGTTTTTTTGGTATTTTGTTGTGTCATCTGGTCTAAAGCCCTATTTTCCTGTAGTATATACTATTGCATGAAATTCCGTCATAAAAAAGAGGCTATTTTGCTTCTATTCGGCGATATAGTCATATTAGTTGTCTCACTATGGATTGCGCTTTTTTTGCGTCAGTTTGAACTGGTCTCTAAGGGGCTCTTCTTGGGTCACCTAGAGGCTTTTGGTTATATTATTGCTTCATGGATTTTGGTTTATTTTATCTCAGGACTTTATGAGAAGCATACAATGTTTCTTAAAAGTAAAATCCCAACCCTAATACTCAACGCACAGTTTGTTTGTAGTGGTTTGGCTATTTTGTTTTTCTACATAATTCCTTATTTCAACATTACTCCTAAGATCACATTGTTTATTTATATTGTTGTATCTTTCGGACTCATGGTTTTATGGAGAATCAAGGGGGTTAATCTTATTCATATTCCAAAGAGGGAGTCGGCACTACTTATAGGAAGTGGAGAGGAGATCAAGGATTTATATGATGAAGTTAACGGTAATCCCCGTTATGAATTTTCATTTATTTCTTGTATCGATATAAACAAATCAGAAAATTTGGATTTCCAAGAAGAAATTTTAAAGAGGGTATATAGTGAGGAAGTTTCTGTGATAGCTATCGATCTTCATAATGAAAAAGTTGGACCAATACTTAAGCATTTGTACAATTTGATTTTTTCTCAGGTGAAGTTCGTTGATATGCATAAGGTTTATGAAGATATTTTCGATAGGGTCCCATTGTCACTTGTGAAGTACAACTGGTTTCTTGAAAATATTTCTATAGCACCGAGGTATATGTATGATGTTCTAAAACGTGTTATGGATCTTGTGGTTACCATTCCGCTTTTCATAATTTCACTACCATTTTATGTGGTTGCTTGGGTCCTGGTAAAATTCGATGATGATGGCGATTTGTTTTTTGCACAAGAAAGAATTGGTAAAAATAATCAGGTAATTAAGATTTTGAAATTCAGAAGTATGTCTGATACGGAATCAGGAAAAAAGGTTACCAAAATTGGAAATATTTTGCGCAAGACTCGTATCGATGAATTACCTCAGCTTTGGAATGTTATAAAAGGCGATATCTCGCTTATTGGTCCACGTCCCGAGATAGGAGAGTATGTTAAGCATTATGAAACAGAGATTCCGTACTACAATGTTCGCCATCTTATAAAACCAGGACTTTCTGGTTGGGCGCAGATTCACCAGGAGGTTGCTCCAAAGTTCAAGATTGGTGTAGAGGAGACAAAGGCCAAGCTCTCATATGACTTCTACTATATAAAGAACCGCTCATTCATGCTCGATCTCAAAATCGCTCTTCAGACCATTAAGACATTATTATCTAGAAGCGGGGTGTAGCTAGAAACAACCCCACCACCTCCCAACCCTCCTCCTTGGAAAAGGAGGAGGG
>CAYYLG010000026.1:0-6274 GCA_964472605.1 uncultured Candidatus Saccharibacteria bacterium
GACTACGTCATTTGTATGTTATAGGTCAGACAGGAACAGGTAAATCGGTTTTCCTCCGAAACATGATCAAACAGGATATAGATAATGGAGAAGGTGTTTGTTTTATAGATCCGCACGGCTCAGATGTGCAGAGTATTCTTTCACTTGTCCCACCTCATAGATACAAGGATGTTATTTACTTTGATCCATCATATCTAGACAGACCAATCGGATTAAACTTCCTAGAATATGATGAGCGTTTTCCAGAGCAAAAGACATTTGTGGTAAATGAGCTTTTCTCAATATTTAAAAAGCTCTACGGTGCCGTGCCAGAGTCTATGGGTCCAGCCTTCGAGCAGTATTTCCGAAACTCAGCACTTCTTGTGATGGATCATCCAGAATCAGGAAATACACTCATAGATGTTTCTCGTGTTTTGTCAGACAAAGCTTACAGACAATTCAAGGTTTCAGTATGTAAGAATCCGCTCGTTACTCAGTTCTGGCAAAATGCTGAGAAGACGACAGGTGAGCAAGGGCTTGCAAACTATGTTCAGTATGTTTCAAACAAGTTTGATGTTTTCCTAGCTAATGATTATATGCGTCCGATAATCGCTCAGGAAAATTCTACACTCAATTTCCGCGAGATGATGGATAGTAAAAAGATTTTTCTCGTAAACTTGGCAAAGGGAAGATTGGGAGACATCAACTCAAATCTTCTTGGTCTTATACTTGTAGGTAAGTTCACTATGGCAGCGCTTTCTAGAGTTGATTCATTTGGTAAAGCAGAGTTGCCACCGTTTTACCTGTATATAGATGAGTTTCAGAATTTTACTACCGATTCTATTTCTACAATCCTTGCAGAAGCGCGTAAGTATAAACTTTCTCTAAACGTTGCTCATCAATACATAAAACAGCTTGATGAAGGTATTAAAAATGCGATCTTTGGAAATGTTGGTAATATGGCAGTCTTTCGTGTGGGTGTAGATGATGCAGAGTTCTTAGAGAAGCAGTTTGCACCAGCTTTTACATCGAAAGATATAATGAACATCGAGAATCTGAACTGTTATGTGAAAATGCTTGCTCACGGTAAACCTGCTACTCCATTTAATTTAGAGGAAGATTTGCCACCAATAGGAGATAGTGAGGTTGGAGAAAAGTTAAAAGAATTATCTTATCTAACATATGGTCGTGATCGTGCTACAGTAGAAGCTGATATTATGAGGAAATATAATAAAGAATAATGCATCACAAAGAAGAAAGAACCTTGGTTGTTATAAAGCCAGACGGAATACAGCGTGCCCTTACGGGAGAAATAATTGGTAGATACGAAAGAACAGGGTTAAAATTGATTGGTCTAAAAATACTTAAATTAACACCAGAATTTGTAGAAAGTCATTATACGCTCGATGGTAGTTGGAAGAAGTCTGTAGGAGAGAAGTCAATTAAGGGGTATTTAGACAAAGGACTCGTTCCACCAAGTGAAGATCCTTTAGAAATTGCTGAAAGTATCTTAACTAGATTAAAGAATTATTTGACCTCTGGTCCTGTAGTAGCGATGGTTTGGCAGGGTGCACATGCAGTCTCTATTGTAAGGAAGATTACAGGTGGCACAGAACCCTTAATGTCTCCAGTTGGAACTATAAGAGGGGATTATGTTTTAGATTCATACCAGATGACAGATGTAGACAATAGAGCAATCAGAAACTTGGTTCATGCATCGGGATCAGTAGAAGAAGCTAATAATGAGATAAAACATTGGTTTTCAGATATAGAATTGATTAATTACAATCATTTACACGAGAAGATTCTTTATTCAAAAGAAATTGAAGGAATTTTTTAGGCTTCCATTAATTATATCATAAAGATTTTGATAAAAATTTAATACAGATTCAAAAGAAATTTTGTAAAGTCTTGCGGTGAAGTTGAGGAAGAATATAATGAAAGAAGGGTTATAGAGGGTAATTAAAAAAGCTTAACGTTTTTTCAGGGATCCTTATATCAGTATGTGCTTTGGCGCCTATTTGCGGGAACCCACTTGGCTTTATAGCTAAGTTTAATCTCTTTGTAACCCTATAAAAAACTCGAGGACTATCCTCGAGTTTTTTAATTACCTCATCCCTAACCCTTCTCCTAAGTGCAGGAGAAGGGAAAAGTATTACCCTCTCCTTATTTTAGGAGAGGGTCTAGATAAAATCAGGGGTGAGGTTGTAGTATTTTGTTTAACTCTCCAGATTTGTAAATCTCTTCAGCCAATCCTCCAAAAGTATATTCAGTTCCATTTATATCTAATATCGCTCCACCGATCTGAGGATTAAGTTTTGGTTTAGAGTTATTGAATCCGATATTAAAGAGTGTTGCAATGACTCCTGGTTTGTTATCTATCTTTGATCCAGATTTTTCCCAACCAACCATAAGTTCCTTTATATAGATTGCACTATAGAGATATGAATAATATCTCTCATGCTCATCGGTAATTCGTTCAAATCTCTCGGTATCATGATCTTCTGTTTTAAAATCTAGGAGATTTTCTTTTTCTTTGCCTAGATAATATATTGAATTTTTATCCTTTAAGTTATTTTCAACTGCAATAGCTGTTTCTTGTTTTATACCCATAACACCCCAAGAGAATTGGCTTTGAACGCCAAGGATTTTAAGTGGGGAGAAGATTTGTTCATAAACAGCTCGCTCAGTATAGAAAAGACGAAGTTGCTCTACTGCAAGAATCGCAGTAATTAGCTTTGGATCAACGTCAGCAACCGCGGAAGCCTTTTTAATAAGTGGTATATCTTTTGATACTGCCTCAGCAAAAACGTTCCATTCCGCACTAGCTGACCAAACTTTTTTACTAGGCATTTCTGTAAGGAAAGTCTCTTGTTGGCGGTCTATCCCACTCCATGAGTTTGTTAGCCCAAGCCTCATTGCTACAAAGACAATTACGAAAAATAGCCCAATAATAGCGAATATGTAAACAACGCCTGTTAATAAGTGTCTAGGTGTAATCTTCATGTAAGGGCTATAATAAACGATATATTAAAAATTACAAATTTACCATGAAAGACTTCTTTAGAAATCAAAATTTATTAGCGGTGGTAGCAGTAGCATTGTTTTCTGTTTTAGCGAATCTTTGGATACAAACATTTCCAGTGGATGGTTCCCAAGGTGCATCGGTGATACTAGCTCAAGCAGATGTGACTTCAGAAAATTTTGTTCCTGAATATAAAATATTGAATAAGAATATATTGACTAGAACATATAATACAACTACCAAGAAGGAGTCTTTGGTTGGTAATCATATAATCACAATATACGCTCCAGCTGATAGGTCTATAAAAATTGCTAAAAAAGGATTTTATACGTATGTTAGAAATACAAGTGCAACTAGTTCATATATAACTCATTCACCGACAACATATTCCGTAAATAAACCAGCTACGGTTACTGATCCAGGTAAAGGGTATCCGTACTATGTTTTAGCAAAGGGTAAGAGTGCAACATTTGGGATCAAATCAACATATAACCCTCTTCAGATGTTTGCTGGAGGGTATCAGACGTACATAGGTAGCATGCTTCTTTATAATGATAATGGAGTATATTCAGTTAATATCCCAGAGGGTGGAAATAATACAAGTAACACTGTGACGGTTATTGGTGAAAAGGCACCATACATCACAGGGTCAGCTTCAAAGAATAATCCAGATGGATCAGCTAGCGATACTGCAATTTTTGGGGTTAGATTTGATGCAACATTAAAGCTTTATGTAAATAATGTATATGTAAAAACATTAACAAGCTTACCTACCAATATACCTGATACAAGGCAAGTTAATTTCAATCTTAATGATTTGAAACTGCCATCAACAACCCGATCTGTTAATATCCAACTTGAAAGTGGTATCAATGGCAGGAGTCAGGTTTATTTTGTTGAAGTTAGACCTGAAAGTGGGGTAGGAATAGGTGATGTTACTTTTGAGTCATCTTCAATAAATTTGGATTATTCAGGGGATAATCAATCAGCGCTTACTGGTACCTTTAAAGTAAATATAACAGCGAACGATAAAGATGTTTGGTTGTTATCAAATGCGTTTTGGGCTACTACCAGAACAGTAGATGGTTCAAGGGTTGCAGATAACATAAATGGTTCAGCTAATTCAACCTCTTTTAGTGCAGACCTTAAATCAATGCAACTAAAAGACGGGCGTTTAGTTTATATTCTTCCGGCAGGACAATCTACAAAAGCAACTTTTGTAAGAACTGTAAATCCACAAAACATGTACGCAGGAACATATCTCATGAGTTTGAAAGAGATTTATGTAGTTGATGAAGCTAGCAATCCGCTGGTTATGGTTGTGCCAGCCAATAAAACGGACGGTATTACAATAATAGGTGAAAAAACAAATCCAACAGCATCTTCATCAATTGCGGTGGCATTAGTATCTTCAGCAACGAGTGTAAATGTAGGCGAGGAATCAAATGATGATTTTGGGACTTTTACAATTAAATATAGAGTTACTGCGGTTGGTGGGGATGTATATATTCCAAGTAAGATTGCTTTGGTTGGTACAAATCCAGCCACAGGTAGATTATCAGTTAGGGTTGATAGGGCTGGTGTTGCAGTCGGCTCTGGAGTTGTTGCAACACTTATAGATAGTTCTACAAGCACAATCTCTACTGCTGGAAACTTTAAAATTCCCAAAAACCAGACTCATACATTTGAATTAACTACTGGGGTTCAGCTTCCAAGTGCTGGAACATCTGGGCAGTACAGGGTGTCAATTGTGGGAATACCATGGGGAGTGTCTGACACTGCTGTTGTATCAAATATGCAAACATCTGGTCTTGAAAACTTTAAAACCCAATATCAAGCTCTCGCTCAATCATCCCCAATTCTCAAATTTCTCGGGAACTCTATACTTGGTTGGTTAGGTATTTGGAACTAAAAGTTGGTATAATCTAGGTGTGAAAAATAATCTTAAACATACAACAATGGCCCTAGTAGGGCTTTTTGTTGTTCACTATATTTTTAGTCAACTTGATTTGTATTGGATATATAAGTGGTTGGATAATGTGATGCATTTTACTGCTGGAGCTATAATTTCATTATTCATTCTAAGGTGTTTTGAGATAAGAAAGGTTGTTGGCTGGAGTTTGGACGGATCTATAAGGAGGGTATCTATGGTTTTAGTTGTAGCTATTATCGCTTTAGCCTGGGAATATTTTGAAAGAAGGTTGGGACTTGCAAAACCGTTTGATGGAACGCTTTATGATACACAGATGGATGTTTGGACAACTATCTGCGGAAGTTTTGTTGGTTACTCTTATATCTATTTTAAATTTAAAAAAAGATGAAAGAAATGAAACTTACATTTGTTGGTGGAGTTAACGATGTGACTGGTGCAAACTTCCTCTTAGAGATAGGGGATAAGAAACTAATTGTTGATTGCGGAATGCTTCAGGGTGGGGATGCGTATCCCGTAAATGCTAAACCGTTTACATATGATCCAGCTTCGATAGATGTTCTCGTAGTGACTCATGCCCATATTGATCATATTGGTAAAATTCCAAAACTAGTTAAGGACGGATTTAAAGGGAAAATTATTTCTACAATTTATACAAAGGAACTTGCACCAATAATGCTTGAGGATTCTTGCAAGCTTATTTCTATGGATGCGGAACGTCGGGGTGTTGCGACTTTGTATGATATAAGCCATGTGCAGAATGCTCTGTCTATTTGGGAGACTCTTCCTTATCATACAAAAAAAGAAATTTTACCTGGTGTAACTTTGGAATACAAAGATGCGGGACATATACTTGGTTCTGGCATGGCGATTATAGAGGCAGATGGCAGGCGCGTGGCCTTTACGGGGGATTTGGGTAATACACCTTCTCCAATACTAAATGATACAGAATACATTACTGATGCGGATTATATGGTGATGGAGAGTGTCTATGGAGACAGGAATCATCCAAGTAAAGAAATAAGAAGAGAGAATTTGCTCAAGGAATTAAAAGAAGCGATAAAACGAGGCGGAACAATTCTTATACCAATGTTTTCACTCGAGAAGACACAAGATTTTCTTTATGAAATGAATTATTTTGTTGAGTCTGGGCTACTGCCTGCCATACCAGTTTTCCTTGATTCACCAATGGCTATCAAAGTTACCGAGGTTTATAAGAGGGCATATAAAGAATTTAATCCAAAGGCTCAGAAACAAATTGAAGATGGAGATGATATATTTAGTTTCCCCAAACTTTCTGTAACCCAGTCTAGAGATGAGTCGCAGGCAGTTGAGAGAAC
>CAYYLG010000027.1:0-6224 GCA_964472605.1 uncultured Candidatus Saccharibacteria bacterium
TACCCAGCAGCGATTCTTCCGATTATAGGTATTTCAATGATCGATTTTATTTCTTTTTTAAGTAGTAGGCTTCTGGCAGAATTTACTGATCTAGATAGGTATCCTTTTCTCTTAAGTGAATTAATATGTTCATGGACTGTCGATACTGCTTTTAGTTTTAGCTTTTTTCTTATTTCCTCAATAGTAGGGGAGATGCCATTTTCAGCAAGGTATGTATTTATAAAATCGAACACATGCTTTTGTTTTTTTGTGAGATTTGACATATTGCTTTAAAAAATCAATTTCGCTACAATATTATTATAACCGAACAGAAACCGAAACATAAAGCTAAGTTATCCACATAAAAAACCAATGCTCAGAGCACTAATAATTGATGTGAGGAGTGAGGAGGAATTCGAACATTATCCGCGGGAAGGATTTGAAAAATAAATTTATATTTAGAATTGTTGATATTGTCATGATACATATTTTGTGTTAATCATTTACTAGTTTTCGCCCTTTAATTTCAAAACTCAACAAACACGAAAGGAACAAAATGTTTCATTTTTGCACTACACGTAACAATGGTATCGCATACCTCATATGGAGCTTTATCTTACGAAGTTGTGGTCCGTTTGTTTCATGGCTTGATGGATTCTACTTTGGTTCAAGTCGAGGAATGAATAATTACGATTCTTTGGCGGGGAGCTACAAAGGATCCAACGTTAAGCCAGACAAACAGTATTCAATACTACCAACAGTTCTTAAACTTGTTGGAGACTGCGAAGGTAAGGAAGTTGTCGACATTGGATGTGGTGGAGGATTCTTCACTGTCCCGCTTGCTGAGCTAGGTGCGTCCATGGTTTATGGGTTGGATAATTCTGTAGCTCAGATCGATATCGCAAGGAAAATATCTCCTCATCCGAATGTTAGGTATTTTCTTTCTGATGCATTTGTTAATCGGATTACTTCTGTCGACGTGGTGGTAGCACCATTCGTTCCAAACTATGCTCGGACAGTGCCGATACTTCGTCATTTCCTAACCCAGATCTACAATGGTTTGAGGCAGGGAGGCAAAGTAGTTTTGGTTGTGGATTTGCCGAATGGG
The DNA here is from genome assembly GCA_964472605.1 of uncultured Candidatus Saccharibacteria bacterium. Classification (GTDB taxonomy): domain Bacteria; phylum Patescibacteriota; class Minisyncoccia; order Phycocordibacterales; family CAIZIN01; genus JANNXY01. Next base: position 1,088 of record CAYYLG010000027.1, read on the forward strand.
AAAAATCTGAAAAGATTCGGAGCGGTAAAGAAATTTCTTGGTCCTGCAGAGGATGAGACAGAAATTTCTATCGAGCTTTGGAGTGGAAGTGATAAAGTTTGTGATCTTCGAAGTGTATATTTCACCAAGGAGACGATAACCAGATTGCTAGAGGAGATTGGTTTTAGTGAAGTGAAATGGCACGAGCCTATCATCTCAGATGAAGGAATAAAGCTTTTGGGGGCAGACTTCTGGGGCGGATATACATCTGATCCTGAGCTCGGTTATCTCACTGCAAGCAAATGAGTTCGAATTCTGTATTGGTAACTCAGTACAGATTTTTATTTTTTAGTTTTGTTTTAGTGGTAGAATAATTACATGAACACATACAATTGGTATTCACAGCTTATTAAGCCGACATGGGCGCCACCGAGTTGGGTTTTTGGTCCGGTCTGGTCGGTTTTGTACATTATTATAGCCGTATCCTTCAGCACCGTTTTTTACAAAGCTTTTACTCACAAGATTCCGTGGATTGTATTTTTACCATTTGCACTTAACCTTGTTTTCAATTTTGCTTTCACACCTATTCAGTTTGGATTAAAGAATAATCTACTTGCAGCTATCGATATACTCCTTGTTCTCGGTACACTCATCTGGGCGCTTGCCTCAGTCTGGAACACCTCTGCTGATTTGCGTTGGGTTGCCTATGCCAATATCCCATACCTTCTCTGGGTAGTATTTGCAACATGTCTCCAGCTCACTATTACCTATTTGAATTCTGGTACAAGTATTTAGATTGTTAACACCTCTCCTGCACTTAGGAGAGGGTTGGGGTGAGGTCGTTTCTCTGCTAAAATAATAGGATGTATCTGAAGTCTTTGGAAATAAATGGTTTCAAATCTTTTGGAAAAAAGAGTGTTTTAGAATTTACCTCGCCTATCACATCTGTGGTTGGGCCTAATGGTAGTGGCAAGAGTAATGTAGCAGAGTCATTTCGCTTTGTACTTGGAGAGCAAAGTTTGAAGAGTATGCGTGGAAAGAAGGGTGAAGATTTGATTTTCTCAGGTTCGGATCAGGGAGGCAAGTTGAATCGAGCTTCTGTTAAGGTTGTTTTCAATAATTCACAAAGACTTTTACCGATTGATTTCGATGAGGTATCAATCGAGCGTGTGGTTCACAGGGATGGAGGTAATGATTATTTTATCAACGGCTCACCGGTGCGCCTCAAGGATATTCAAGAGTTACTTTCTCATGCGCATATCGGCGCATCAGGTCATCACATTATTTCTCAAGGTGAGGCGGACAGGATACTTATGTCGAATCTTAAGGATCGTCGAGCGATGATTGAGGATGCTTTAGGGCTTAAAATCTATCAATACAAAAAGGTAGAAAGTGAAAAGAAATTAGACAAGACGGAGGAAAATTTGAAACAAGTTGAGTCATTGCGTCGTGAGCTTGCTCCACATTTGAAATTCCTACGTAAGCAAGTGGAGAAGATAGAAAAGGCGGAGGAGCTCCGCAAGGACTTGGTAGAAAAGTATAAAGAATATTTTAAGCGAGAAGAAGTGTATCTGGCTAATGCGCGTGAGCATATTGATTCTGCAATACATGCGCCCGAGTCAGAGCTTCACGATCTTTCAAATAAATTAGAAATAATTAAAGAGAAATTAAATGTCGGAGAAGGTAATAATCAAACTAAACTAGATTTGATTAGATTCGAAGAAGAGCTCCGCAGGGTAATAGATGAAAAGCAAAGAGCATCTCATGCCTTGGGTAGGCTTGAAGGTGAAATATCATCTATTAGTCGCATGCTAGAGAGGGCAAAGCAGAAAGCACAGGAGTCAGGAAATACCACAGTTTATTTGCGTGATGTTGAGTCACTTATAAATGAAGTGAAGATTGAGATCAATAATGCTGAGTCTTCTGGAGCTATGGAGACCATTCGTCATATGCTAGCCAAGGTTAGAGGGCTCTTTAATAGTTTCGTAGAGGCTCATAGAACTAAGACTGATTCAAATGAGTATGTTCAATACGAAGAAGATTTGCAGAAGTTGGGGGCAGAGAAAAAGCGATATGAAGAATCCCTAATTGTATTTAGCGAAAATGAAACTCAATTGCATAGTAGAATCAATGATTTGAAATTGGAAATTGAGAAAGAGAAGGAAGGAAACAGAGATGCGGAGAGAGAAATGTTTGAGATCATGCAGAGACAGACAGTGCTTCAGGGAGAGATTTCAATTTTACGTTCAAAGAGAAATAATCTACAAATTGAGGAGGATGAATTCAAGCGTGAGTTGGGGGAAGTTTGTCTCGTTGTAGATAGAGAAATATCTAAATACAAAATGCTTATTGTTCCCGAAGAAAATATTTTAAATGAAGACAGGACAGTCCAACATGAACGCAAGAGGCAACTTGAGAAATTAAAAATCCGTTTAGAGGAATTAGGCCTTGGCTCAGCAGATGATGTGATGAAGGAATTCAAAGAGACAGAGGAGAGGGATTTATTCCTAGAGAAGGAGATTACTGATTTAATCAAGTCTAGTGAAGATTTGAAACTCCTCATTAAAGATTTGGATAATAGAATTAACATAGAGTTCAAACTTGGTATTGAGAAAATAAATACCGAATTCCAAAAATATTTTGAACTACTTTTTGGTGGAGGAAGAGCATCACTCAAGGTTATTAAAGAGGAAAAGAGAAGGAAGAATGATACAGATTTGGAAATGAGCGAGGAAATTCCGGAGGAGGAATCACCAGAGGGTATAGATATTGCAGTAGATTTGCCGAAGAAAAAGGTGAAAGGTCTCATGATGCTATCTGGCGGAGAGAGAGCACTTACATCTATTGCACTACTCTTTGCTATGTCACAAGTTAATCCACCACCATTTATCATCCTCGATGAAACAGATGCCGCACTCGATGAGGCTAACTCAAAGAAGTATGGAGACATGGTAGAGAATTTGGCGTCCAGAAGTCAGTTAATTGTCATCACTCACAACAGAGAGACAATGTCTCGGGCTGGAGTTCTTTACGGCGTGACTATGCTTTCTGGAGTTTCTAAACTCCTTTCAATCAAATTCGACGAAGCAGTTGCAGTCGCGAAATAAGAAGAGTAGTATACTCCCTGGAATATGCTACTTCAAAAGACCGCACTCAAACATCTCAAACCAAATGATCATTTCATCTATGTTTTCATTATTCAAAAAAAAGAATTTCCAGTTGAATTTAAACGCGTAGAGGGACAAGTAGAACCTAGTGGTTTAGTGCCAATAATCCGAATCGGTGAATCAGCTTCTCATGAAGGTTGCGAATCGGTTGAGTTTCTCGGAGGAGATCTTGCTGTAATTACTGGCTATAGTTATGATCAAAAGCGTGAGATATTTGCCTTAGCCTCAAATGCCTTGAGTGTAGCGGCATAGATTATATGCTCGCTTTTTTATTTTACCAATTCGAAGTCCAGTGTCTTGCGCTCAACATCAGCACGAAGTAGTTTCACTTTCACAGTATCTCCAAGAGTAAATTTATGTTTTTTTGATTGACTCACAATTGAATAAGCTTTTTCTTCGAAGGTGAACATTTCTCCAAATGTTGAAGTTAGGTCCTTGAGGCGAATCATACCTTCAGCCTTTGTCTCTGTCTCTTCTATATACATACCCCACTCGGTAACTCCTGAGATAACTCCCGTAAGTTCTGCGCCCACACGTGGTGCCCAGTATTCAACTTGTTTGTATTTGATACTTGATCGTTCCGCATCAGAAGCACTGATCTCGCGCTCTGTACTAGATTCTGCTGCTTCAGCAAAGAATGCTACATCATTATTTGAAAGCTTTTTGCCTTGTATGTATGTCTCGAGTATTCGGTGTACTAGGAGGTCAGGGTAGCGTCTTATAGGGGACGTGAAGTGAGTATAGTATTCAAAGGCTAGACCGAAATGTCCGGTGTTGAGTGTAGAGTAAATAGCCTTTGACATTGAGCGTACAGCCGCTGTCTTTATAAGTGTTTCTTCTGGTTTACCTTCTATCTCCTTAAATAATTTATTTAAGTCTCCGGCACGGATATTGCCATCTTTGTCCAAATTGAAATGATACCCAAGTGTGCGGATGAGAAGTGCCAAGTCTTTTACCTTCTGAGGATCTGGCGCATTATGAACGCGGTACATGAGTCCCTCTGATTTACTAATTATTTTCTTATCATGATCATAGATGAACTTGGCAACTTCACGGTTAGCGAGGAGCATGTATTGCTCAATCATTTTGTGAGTATCTACACGTTCCTTCTTTATTACACGAAGCGGTACACCTTTTTCATCTAATTCAAATTTTATTTCTGTTGTTTCGAAGTTGATAGCTCCAGCTTCAGCGTTTTCTTTAATATAAATCTTTGCAATCTCATTCATGGTGATGAGAACATCAAAGTAATCTCCAGATTTTTTATCCATTATTTCCTGAGCTTCTTCATAATTGTATCTTCGAGCGGAGTGGATAATCGTTTTACCAAACCATCTGTTATGAATGTTTCCTTTAGAATCAATTTCAAATACCGCACCAAATGCTAGCCTGTCTACATTTGGATTAAGTGAACAAATATCATTTGATAGAGCATGGGGAAGCATAGGTATAGTTCTATCTACAAGGTATATAGAGCATCCGCGTTTTATAGCTTCTTTGTCTAGCTCGGTTCCTGGACGAACATAATGCGATACATCAGCGATGTGTACACCGATTTCATAATTGCCATTTTCTAATTTTTTAAATGACAGAGCATCGTCGAAGTCTTTGGCATCCTTTGGGTCGATAGTGAAAGTTAGTGTATTTCTAAAGTCACGTCTCCTTGCTACTTCTTCGGGAGCGACGGGGAATGCTTCTCGAGCAAATTTGTCTGCCTCAGCTTCAACCTCCGGAGGGAATCCAGCATGGAAACCCTTTTCAAGAATAATGGAATTGATTTCTGTCTCATGCTCACCCTTTGGACCTATAACTTCCAGGATTTTACCTTCTGGATTTTTACCCTTTTGCCAATCAACAATCTCTACCAGCGCCTTCTGATTTATCTTTGCATCTTTGACAGATTCTTTCGGCAAAACTATATCTGCATAGAATCTTCTATCATCTGGAGTGAGGTAAACCATAGAATCCTGTGCTCCTATAGTTCCAACGAA
>CAYYLG010000028.1:0-6125 GCA_964472605.1 uncultured Candidatus Saccharibacteria bacterium
TCATCACAATTCGCATTTTGGAAATCTATATAGGACAGCTCCCTCACAGATATTGTAGAATCCTTAGTCTGAAGAGGGATATTGTCTGTTGCAACAGCTAGTACCAAACTCTTCCATGGATATGACAAAAATCTTTTTTTACTTATATCTACAAAAATTCTTAAGTCATCATCTGTTAGATAACTATTGATCGGTGGATTAGAACTAACCTTTTGTCCAAGTCTTATGCTTCTATTTTCAGTAATCCTATTTGGGATATATTTGTACAAATTCATTTTAAATATATTCCCAGAAAGAACAATCGATACAACTACTATAATAAACAACCAAAAAACTATCCTTGAGTGCTTTTCATTTAATTTACTATTTAGAAAGTACACAGCGAGTGAAATTAAAAATATTGCACCAAGAAATGCGGCTCTTTCAGAGCTTATAATAAATGAGCAATGAAATACTAATGAAAGAAACCAAACAAAAAGTGCGTAAATCGATGCCCAGAACCAAGTTATGTTTTCTTTATATGTGTTGCGAAGTCCCAAAAAAGAAAGTGGTAACAAAAAGAATGGGACAGCTATCCATGGATATATTGCAGTGTAGACATTGAATTTGCGAATAAACCCTTCAGCAAAATACTTGTATACATGGTTACTAAAAAAATCTGAATCAATATATACCGTAACAGCTGCAACAATAGCGATAATACTCGCTATACCAGCAAAAACAAATTTTCTATTTTTTGTCGGTAAAGCGTGGATATAAGGTAATGCTAAAAGAACTAAGGGTGGATATATTGCGAGTGTTAAGAAGCAATACCACATCATTAGTTTTTTGTTTCCATGAATAATCGAAGCTCCAGTCAATAGAAACAATATCAGCCCCATGTTAAACGCTATGAGTACGCCAAGTGTTGGGAAATTACCAGCATTTGGAATAAAAACAAGAAGAACAACTCCAAGTGCTGACAAGTATTGATTTACTCCATGTATTCTAAGAAACAGATATAAGGTACTTAAAATAAATAGACTAAAAAATATTGCAACAAACGGGATCCCGGTAATGCTACCTAGTGAGAAAAGTTGTAGCACACCAGCAAGAGTTACATAAAATACTGACAAGAGATTGAAAAAAGGAGCACCATTAAATACATTCAGAAGAGGAAATTTTTGTTTTTCTACTATGTAATCACTATATCCTGCAGCGACCCATTCATCAGAATAAAATGGATAAGGAGATGAAAAGTTTTTCATCTCCACTGGTCCATTGATTGTTGAAACCATCCCTGAGTAATTGAAATGATTTTGATATAAAACAAACCCAACAATCACCATACCGAGCAAAAGCAGTGGCGGGATCCTGGGTATCTGCCAACTATCACCCCTCTTTATTCTCCAGATAATTACAGAAATCCAGAAAACTGAATGAGCGATTATAAGGGGGATTGTATATAAAGATTTAAATAAAAGCAGTAAACATGAAATTCCAATATGGCTAATAAAAAACAATAACCCCACACTTAAAATACCTTCATTCCTGTCTCGATAAAATCCAACAACTAATATTGGAATTATCACTGCTATGATAAAGGCGATCCAGATCATTTGTACCTAATTTTAGCACGAAAAAACTAATTTAAACCTAATTTTTATACACAACAAGCTAGCTAAAAGCAGAAATTATTACTCCCATGGTTACCATTACCAAAAGACTACAAAAAACCTCGAAAAGCCAAAGTTTGTATGACCTCCCCATCCAGATAACTTCTATCGAACATCCACTAACAATAAACCCGAACCAAACCACCAGTCCAGATATGATTCCGTTGAGCAAAAGAGATGAACTCATAAATGGTGAACCGATTGTAAGAGCATAAATAAATGCTAACCCGAGTGCTGTAACGAAATTTGAAACGAAATTCCAAAACAGTTGCCCGTACATATCTGAAAGCTTCTCATTACCTGTTGGGTGGATATTAGCGAGTCTCATCCAAAGCTTACCTAAAACTGGACCATGTAGTAAAAAACCAATTACAAAAGCTGAAACTGCTGCTAAAAACACCGCAAGAAAGTTAATAGATAACATATATTTATTTCAATATTAATATAATAATTCTAGCAGATTCAGTATAATAAGCATATGAAAACGCAGAAGAGTATTGCTGAATTAATAAAAGAATCCGAGACTAGAATTCCAGCAGACTTGCGCGAGGCTTTGAAAGAAAATGCTAATGCCAAAGAACTTTGGGATACAATCACCCCAATCGCCCGACGAGACTGGGTATTATGGATCATTACTGCCAAACTAGCGAATACCCGAAAGCGACGTATAGATGTTGCCTGTTCCAAACTAGCTTCAGGCAAAAAACGCGTTTGCTGCTTCCCCGGCAAAAACTGGCTTTTGAAAAATGCTAAGAAAAAGTGAATTGATTCTACTATTTTGTTCTCTGATAGTATAAATATACTGCTAAAAATGCTAGGTAAATAATTACTGCAAAACCCAAAACTATAAGTAAATTTGGACCCTCAGGATCGTTTACAAATAAAAACAGTGTCCTAGAGCAAACGATCGATGCTATACCTAAAATTAATAATTTAATTTTGCTAAGATTAAAATACATATACTGTTGCACCAAAGAATTCACTTGCTGGGGGACAGGGATCGGTCACGCATAATTTCGTGCTCGAAATTTGCGCTACCCCGCCTCGCCTACCCGGCTCCGGCTTTCGATTCCCTGACGAAAGTGATACTCATCACTTTCTTCCTCCGCACAAATCTTCGATTTTTGCTGACTGTCACGGTTGTGAACTTGTAGGGCGAGCCTGTCCAACACCTTTTGGAGTCCCTTCTACTCCTTATATGAGCCGTCTCGGTCTCAAGGTTCTTTTTACAAATGAAGCAACCGAAGCGTTTTCTAACTGTCTCGGTCACTGTCTCATTCAGGTTTTGAGGCCTCCTCTCCGTTTATTGTGGAATATAGGTATTTTAACAAAATGAGACAGAATAAGACACTTTAGAGGTTGGTGATTTCGTGTCTCACTTTTCATCAATAACAAAATCGAGTTGCTCATCAGGAATACCGATTGATTTACCATAAGCTATGGCGTCAGCCCAGGTAGACTTATTGTTATGTTTGAATTCAAATATTTTGTCTTTAAAAACAGCGACTACATCGTTATCTTTCCAAAAGTGCATATACCACTTACCAGCTCCAATGTATGTGGATAATTTTTTAATGTCGTCCTTAGACACATTTACCGTATATAAATGCCATCGATCATTAGGGTTTTCATCCTTAGATATTCTAAAATTTAGAATCTTAATATCGTTAAGAATTCGATTATCACTGAGACTCTCTTCAACTATTGTTCCTTTGTAATCTTTATTCATAGAAGCTTAAAATCGATCATTTTAACGATGCTCTCAGGTGTGACATTATTTCCATAGTATCCTCTATAAGCCTCGTACATTTTCTCTTCACTCTCAAATTTTTCGTGTCCAACAAAATCATCATCAGTAAGATCAGCCAGTCTCTTCTCTTCAGTCTCGATAATTACAGCTCTGGCAAATTCTTGTCCCGACTCTTTGTTAACTAAAGACAATTCGTCTCCCTTCTTCAAATCTTTATCATCAAATAAACGCCATGTTGAAGTCTTTTCACCTGAAAGTACTAAAGGGACAAGATGTGGAGAAAATTTAACAGTCTTCATATTTATGCAAATTTCTCAAATTTATATGTCCAACCGGGTTGCCATTTAAAATGAGTTGAGGTTAGTTGTTCAAGGGATACACCGTTTATCAAATTATCAAGACCGTACTGTGTAGCTCGATGACCAATAATCATTATCCTCTTACCTTGATAATCTGTAAGTACATCTTCTAGAAACGATTTCATTCGAGCTGTGGTTTGCGTATAACTTTCGCCATTTGGAAATTGTTCAGTAATTCGTCTCGGTTTCTCAACATCCACCTCAGAACTCGGATGTTGGGTGAAGTCGCCATAATCACACTCACGGAGTCGTGGGTCTTGTATAATTGTCCATTTATTACCGAAACCTATTTCGGCACTTTTATATGCTCGTTGGAGATCAGAACAAAAGATAGCATCAAAATGATCACTCTTGTAACGTTCTCCCATTTCCTTTGACTGTTGGACGCCCAACGGTGAAAGAGCTACATCGTTATGTCCCGAGGACAGATGTGCTTCGTTATCAAACGTAGTTCCATGGGCTTCAAATACAATTTCAACCATACCAGCATTATGTCATAAACTAAGTTTTTTCTAAAGTTTCATCTTGATTCTTTTTTCTCAATTCCTCTGCCACTTTTTTGTATTCACTTCCAAATGCTTTGCCGATTTTTGCCCATTCAGATGGCTTAAGCTCTTTATGTTCACCTCTGCCTCGATACCAAGCTCTATATCGCATTGGCAAATCAGGGAAATCATACATATGGTTATGAACTGTCGGCTTACTCTTATCTTCGCGTTTGTATTTATATTGATAATTTGGATTCTTGAGTGTCATCATCTCAATATACGCCTCTTCAACATGCTCCCATGGCTTGAAGTTATATCCATCATCGTCATCTGCCCACATATTGAACTCATAATGACCATCTTGACCTGGGACATACCAAATGGACCCGCTTGCCCACAATGGGGCAGAAATTTCAAAGTCTGAAGCCTTGTCTCCTCCAGGACGTATCGATTCATCGTGCTTTTCTTCCATGTAGTAATCGACGTGAACTGACGACATGTCGAGCAGATACTCACGAGAAAAAACCGTAAAGAGTTCTGACGAATCTACACCAGGTACACTCTTCTCCAAGTCCTTTATTGCCTTAGCATCAGGATACCTTTGAGGCCAGAGTATTCGGTTGCGATCATCGAGGAGTGGGTAGGCTCTGAAAATTCCCGGCATTTCTCCGTGTTTAATGCCTTTGTACAAAGTTATCATGATCGAACTCGGATGAAGCAGATTTCCCAGAACAATAATATTTGTTTTCTCGCTTCCGATAGACCAAATCTCTCCCATGAACCAATCCCTAAATAGTTTGATTTGTTTTCTGTCTTGAAACGATGTCATATCCTCCATATCGTCACAGATGATGAGATCAGGTCTGTGGTTTCTATATTTAAGACCACGAATATTTTGCAAAGCTCCGATACATATTATTTTCGCTCCGTATTTTGGTATCTCGATTGTGAAAGCACCCCAATCTTCCTTGCTCGCTTGGAATGGACCAAGATCGTTTTTCAATAGCTCGTTCTCTTCAAGTTCTTGTTTGATGCTGTTGAAATGAGACTGTGACTGAACTCTGGTTTTAGACATGATTACTACAAACTTTTTCTGATGTTTTCCAAGAATACTCCACAGAGCATTAGAGAGGTTCAGAATGGTCGATTTTCCTGAACCTCGAAATGCCATGAACACGTTGAGCTTGTGTTGGTATTCTTCTGTAATGCGGAACATCTCATTATGGAACCATGCGAACTCGTACGTGATATGTCTCTGAAGATAGATACGGCAAAATGCCTCGTGATTTTCATATACGAGTGCTTTTCGTACGGCAACATCATTGATGATTGCCTGTTTAAGTTCAGGAGACAATTCTTTCATGGCTACTTAAAGTGAGATAGGGCTTCTTTGAGAAGTTCCTTTTGATGCTGGTTAAGTTCAACCTTTTTCTGAGCACGAATAAACATATCTTTCTTTTCTTCAGACATATATGCCTTATGCCTATTCCTGAGCCAGAACGCTACCGCTTGAAATTTCTTCTCTTTCAATAGGGCGACGAGCTGGCTTTCGGATAGGTCGTTTATATACTCCACTCCATCGACTCTTGCGTTTTCAACATCGATCTTGAAGTCATCGCTTTCTTCACACCAGCGATAGAAAGTTGCTCTTGATATTCCAACTTTGGCACAAGCATGACTTGTAATCGGGACGGCACGTAGTTGTTCAAGCAGAAGTTCTTTCTGCTTCTTTATTGTTTTTACGGTAGCCATATTAGTTGATTTTCTTACGCTTCTTTCCAGTCTCTTTCTCCCAGCGACGCATAATGACTTCGGCATAGATGTGAGATTTTTCCATAACAAAGCATCTTCGACCCATCTTTATCGAAGCAAT
>CAYYLG010000029.1:0-5829 GCA_964472605.1 uncultured Candidatus Saccharibacteria bacterium
GCCGCCGTTGTCGATCGAAGAGATCGAGTAGTCGTTTTTTCAAAGCCCCGCGAGCGATTCGGCTCGCGGGGTTCATCATTTTTATTTTATTCCAACCCTCTTTCTTTTCTGGCGATTCTGTCTCTATCTGTCTTAGTTAAACCTTTCTTACGTAGACGAGCAGATGTTGGAGTGATTTCTAGATATTCATCTTCTTGCATAAGTTCAAGACCTTTTTCAATATCGATTTCTTGAGGTGGGGTGAGGTAGGTTGTTCCATCAGATCCCTTACTTCTCATGTTTGTAAGCTCCTTACCTTTAGTTGGGTTCACATCCAAATCATCACCTTTAGCGGTGTTTCCAATAACTTGTCCAACATATACATCAACTCCAGCTCCAACATATAGAACTCCACGCTGTTGCAAGTTGTCGAGTGCAAAGGCAAGTGTTTTACCAGCTTCCATAGAGATCATTGACCCAACCTCACGTTTTTCAATTGGTCCTGCGTATTCTTTGAACTCAGTAAATCGTGAGCAGATAATACCTTCTCCACGGGTATCGATTGTAAATTGATTTTTATATCCTAGTAGTCCACGAGTTGGGATATCAAAGACGAGGCGGGCTACGTTACCATCTTGCTTCAGATCCCTTAACACACCTTTTCTTTTACCAAGTTTCTCAATAATTGCACCTTGGAATTCAGAAGGAATATCAATTGTAACCTCTTCATACGGTTCGAGTTTCACTCCATTTTCCTCACGGATGATTACTTTTGGTTGAGACACTTGAAGCTCGAATCCTTCACGGCGCATGTTTTCTATAAGGATAGCTACATGTAATTCTCCACGGCCATATACCTTGAAAGTTTCTCCAGAGAAATCTACTTTAAGTCCCACGTTTACTTCGAGTTCTTTCTCAAGGCGATCACGAATCTGACGAGTTGTTACGAACTTTCCTTCCTTACCAGCAAATGGTGAATCATTTACCAGGAAGTCTAGTGCAATAGTTGGCTCATCAACATGAATTGCAGGGAGAGACTCTTGAGAAGCATCTGCACATATAGTTTCACCAATATATACATCAGCAATACCAGCAATCATTACAATATCTCCAGCGTGAGCTTCCTTACTTTCAACACGAGATAGACCTTTGAATGTATATAGTTTGGTAATGCGAGCAGTCTGCACTGTTCCGTTGGTTTTCTTGATTGTTACAGTTGAACCGTCTTTGATTGTTCCTTCGTAGATACGTGCAACAGCAAGACGTCCTAGGAAATTGTCATAGGCAAGATTGAATGGTTGAGCAAGAAGTGGTTTTGTCTCTGCTTCTGGCTTTGAAGCTACAGGAACTTTCTCTAGAATCATGTCTAGAAGCGGATTTAAGTTTACAGAAGGGTCAGTTAATTCTTTCTTCGCTACGCCTTCACGACCGATAGCGTAGATCATAGGGAAGTTGAGTTGTTCATCGTTAGCGCCAAGATCCATGAAGAGTTCTAGAACCTCATCATGCACACGAGCAGGGTTAGCAGCTGGTTTATCTATCTTGTTTATAACCACAATTGGTTTAAGACCAAGTTCAAGGGACTTCTTAAGTACAAATCTAGTTTGAGGCATAGGACCCTCCTGAGCATCAACTACTAGGAGTACAGAATCAATAGATCTTAGTACGCGTTCTACTTCAGAACCGAAATCCGCGTGTCCAGGAGTGTCTACAATATTTATCTTTGTATCTTTGTAGGTTAGAGAAGCATTTTTGGCATAGATAGTAATACCACGCTCCTTTTCAAGTGAGTTTGAGTCCATTGAGACACCTTCTTCTACCATCCCAGTCTGCTTCATTAGAGCATCTGTGATTGTTGTTTTGCCGTGGTCTACGTGGGCTATGATTGCTATGTTTCGGATTTCCATTGTTCTAAATTAAATAATTGTTAGATAAAAAAATACGGCCTAACGCCGTACCCCAATTAAATCACGTCTGAGCTAAAAAGTAAAGTTAATTGACTTATGTGCTTATGGTAGTAATCTTAAATCTATGAATGAGTTCCTCGTCAGTATTGCACTCCCTGCTCTGGTAGGTGCCTTGATTGGTCGTATTCCACCAATCCGTCGCTTCTTTGATCGAGTTGAAGCCAGGATCAGGTTATTCCAATGATTGCTTCATTTTTTGGTGCTTTTTGCGGTGTTGTGCTTGTATCTGTGATTAGTCGTGTTTTTGGTTACCGCATTAAGACTTTTTTCTGGATATCAATGCTTAAAGGGGTAAATAATTACCGTGATCCACAAAAACCCAAGGTTGGGTAATTGTGGCTTTTTATTTGCTTGCAATTGGTCACTGAAAGAGTAATATCTGTTTTAGCCAAAAGTTCCTATGATCAAAATAATTGTTACTAGAAATCCCGACCCAACTTCTGAATTTCAAAAAGGTGTTTATGATGTCGGAACAAGGAATCCACAAGAGGTTCTCATGAAACTCAGGGCATGCAAATGTGATTGGCAACTTGCTATCGACGAAGAAAGTAAGTCTCAAAAGATTGGGATAGCTTGGTTGATTTGTGATATTGCACTTCATGTTATTGATGCGGGATCCAGAGGGAAGAGAGTGTTTCTCGATGGTGAAATAATCGAACATGATTCTGCTGATATCGTTGATAAACTCCTAGGTGCTCAACAAGCCTTCGGTAGTGTGCCGTGGGTCACTTCAAACGATGAAAGTGCATTAGTTCTTTTATCGCACTAAACTTTACCCAACACCTTTAAGCGAAAGTAAGTTGGTTTTTATTTAAGTGGTGACTTTTGATGAATGCTACAAAAATGACTCGATCTGCCACCAACCATTTTGCGAGTAATTATTCCTTTGCAATTTTTTCTCGCACATTTTGTACCAGTTTTCCTGTAGGCATTATGCTTACCTTGGAACTGACCCTTTTCTCCGTATATATTTCTATAGTCCGACATTGAGTCACCACCGAAGTCTATTCCTTTCTTTAGAACTTCTATTACAGACTTGTGTAGAAGTTTCATGCGATCATCTGGTATGTTTTTGACCAATGTTTCTGGGTGTATGCCGGATGCCCACAATGCTTCATCTGAGTAGATATTTCCAACTCCAGCGATAATTTCTGGCATCATGAGAGTATTCTTTATTCTGCCATTTGGTTTTTTATTGAGTCTTTCTTTGAACAACTTCCGAGTGAAATCTTTTTCTAGTGGTTCTGGTCCCAATCTTTTCAAGTGACTTGATTCACTAAGTTTTGGAGTTTCGATAAGTGTTACCTTGGCAAACTTACGTGTGTCAGACATTACCAAGTGTTTGCCATTGGATAGGGTAATGGCGAAATGAATAAATCTATTGAATGGATCACGCAGAGGACCATCCTCTGTAGGAGTCCAGGAATTAGTTTTTTTATTATATTCATACTTACCAAACATGATGTGGCCCGTCATCTTCATATGTATCAGAATTGTCAGATCACTTGATAGATGAATTAAAATATTTTTACCTTTTCTTTCAGCTCGGATAATTGTCTTGTCAATAACTTTTTTGAATATTTTCTGGAAGAAATCCTTGTTCTTTATATGGTCTTTACCCTTATGTATTGCTCCTCCATAGTCAGTCCAAACATCTTTAATAATTAGTCCTTTCGAGACTTTGTTTATTCCGTTTGTGGTTGTTTGTACCTCTGGTAGTTCTGGCATATATAAAAACTTGATGTGTATATTTAGGCTATACGTTTCAAGTGGGTAAAAGCCTGTCTGGCTACATGATAGTCGGCTTCGTGACCAGAAACCTCTGATTCTATTCGACCAGCCAATAAGCCATCTTTACAAAGTGGGCCAACGAGCCCTCCAAGTATATCTAAGCAACGGTGGTCAGCAAAGGATCTGATGACTTGTCTCGCATTTCCAGAATCTGGCCATACAATATTGTTGTAATGCGGCCAACCAATGAGTTTTGCTAGAATTCTTAAGGGTTTTGGCCAAATACCCTGAGCTCCTACTCTAAAGAGTTGTGCCAGATTGAATTGTTCAAGCGAGCCCGGGTGGATTATATATTTTCTTGAGGTCTCACCAAGCTGTGCATATTTAACTTTTACTTCAATCTGCAGACCCGGGCTAGTTGCAGGATGAAGAGTAGTATGACCAATTATGCCAGCACGTCTATCTGGGTAAGTCCATTCGATTTTTTTGCTTGTGCTGTAGATAGGAATCTCCACCTCTATAGTACGAGATTTGTCTCTCGCGGCTTCCCATAGGTCTCTAGAGCATCCATCATAAGGTGGCCATCCGGAACCTTCAATGATGAGGCTTGGAAATAGTAATCGTAATGGCATGATGTGCTCTATTACCTCTAACACACTAAATTCATGCTGGAATCTGATACGTCTATTTTTGTGAGCCATAATTCGCGGATTTATAGGTAGGTATGACCCATCTCCGTTACGCGACCAGCCCCATCCTCTAAGATAGTTTTGGCGCAGGGTTATTCTTGATTGAAATCCGAAGAAGTCTCTACCAGTTAGTGTAACTGGTTCTTTAAGGTGCAGTGTGTATATCTTCATCTCGCCACACATTAGCAGAAATACTGAACTTATCAATGGGTCTTTGTGATAATATGTATTTGTGAATTTAGGTAGATATTTTTTAAAATCTTTTGTATTTTTAGTTATTTTCATTCCAGTTTTTTCTTCTGCTTATTTTGAACCAACTATTACAAATGAAGATTTGATTGGTAAGTATAATAATGGAGAAAAGATCAAAATATTAGTTGTTCCTGGGCATGACAATGTCTCTTCTGGAGCAGTCTTTGGTGGGGTAAAGGAAGTAGAGCTTACCAGAATTGTTGCTAAAGAATTGGCGAGTATTTTAAAACAAGATCAGCATTTTGAAGTAGTAGAGGCACACCTTGGAGATGATTATGCACCATTTCTTAAAACTTATTTTGAAAACAAGGATGCTATAGAGCAATTCCGGGCAACATATATTAAAAAAATGAACAATCTGGTGAAGAGGGGGAAGATTGATACAGAAGATAATCCAGAGCATGTAACAGCAGCGAGTGATGTAGTTTTCAAGCTTTACGCTATAAACAAATGGGCAAATGAGAATAATGTTGATTTGGTGGTTCACATACACTTCAATGACTATGGTTCCAGGAAAAGATCAAAAGTAGGAGAATACTCCGGATTTTCAATCTATGTTCCAGAAAGGCAATACGGGAATTCCTTACCATCGATAGATATTGGCAAAAGAATAAGTGAATCCTTAAACAAAGTGATTTATGAGAGCAATATGCCAGGTGAAGAGAAGTTTGGTAGTGTCATAGAAGATCAGGAGCTTATAGCAATAGGTGCTAACAACACACTTAGCCCCGCTGGTATACTTCTCGAATATTCATATATATACGAACCACTGTTACAAGCTAGTTATAATTCTGGATATTTCAAAAATATTGCAAAACAACTAGCCCATGCGACCTACGTTGGTATCGATAATTATTTTGGTCAGGATCTCTTGTATCGATTTAATAAATCACCAGTTACTAAATATAGATGGGATATGGATCGAAAAGTTAATCTAAATGAGAAGGCGAAGCTCGATAATTTCATGCTTCAATTTGTATTGCGTTCATACGGGAACTACCCGCCTGCAGGGAAGAGTAGGGAGGATTGTCCCATCACCGGAGTTTTCGGTAATTGCACAGAACAGGCGCTAAAAGAATTTCAGAAGAAATATAGTATCCCTGCAACTGGAACTTTGGGACCAAAAACTAGAGAGTTTCTAAATACACTTTTTGCAAAATAAAAACTCCCCGATCGGGGAGTTTTTATTTTAATTCCATTTAATTTTTTTG
>CAYYLG010000030.1:0-1272 GCA_964472605.1 uncultured Candidatus Saccharibacteria bacterium
TCCCACAGTAAGCTTCTGTATATGATCTATTTAGATAGTGCTAGCACAACCCCAATATCAAAAAAAGTGAAGAAGGCTATGATAAAGGCTATGGATTTTTTCTATAATCCATCAAGTCTCTACCCAAAAGCAGATGAGGCTAAAATAATGATTGATAAAATCCGCACTGAAGTCGCAGGAATAATGCATGCTCAGAAATCTACGATAGTTTTTACTGCCGGAGGTACCGAATCAATAAATATTGCAATTTGTGGTGTAGTGAATGCTTGGAGGAACCTGCCTGCCGGCAGGCAGGAAAAAAATAATCCGCCAGCTGGCGGAAAAAAAGCACATATCATCACGACCTCATTTGAACATTCTGCAGTTAGAGAAACTATAAATATGCTTGTAGAGAAGGGTGAGGTAGAAGTTAGCCTCATCTCTCCAATGAAAAACGGAGTAGTAGATATACAAAATATTTTAAAGGAGATCAAAGATAATACAGTTCTAGTAACTATGATGCTTGTAAATAACGAACTCGGTACAATACAGCCGGTTAGATCTCTTGCGGTAGAAATAATTAAATATAGAAAGGAGAAAAATTCGGATTATCCATATATTCACACCGATGCATGCCAAGCTCCACTTTCACTCCCTGTGACGCAAGATGGTTTGCAGGCGGATCTTATAACACTCGATGCTCAGAAAATGTATGGGCCAAAGGGTAGTGCGATTCTATACGTAAGGGAGTCAGTATATATTTCGTCTCCGGTTGTAGGTGGGGGACAAGAAAAAGGTTTGCGTAGCGGGACAGAAAATATTGTAGCTATGAAAGGTTTCGCGGAAGCACATAAGGAAACAACTGATCTTCGAAATAAGTTTGTAAATAATTCAAAGGAGTTAAAAAACTTTTTTATCGAAAAGCTTGATGAAGCCAAGATAGAATATTCTGTAAATGGAAGTTTAGAAAAATCAGTTCCACATATATTAAATATCTGTATTCCAAATCTTCAGGCAGAATTTGCGGTAGTTACATTGGGTAGTAAGAGGATTATGTGTAGCGCTTTCTCTGCATGTGCGGGATTAGATGAAGAACCGAAATCAATCGCAGTTGAATCAATTGGTAAAACAGAATGCATTAGATCCTCTCTCCGTTTCAGCTTCGGTCGCGATACCTCTAGGGGTGATATCAAAAAAACTGTAAAAATCTTAAAAGAAATTATCCCTTTGTGCAGTAAATAATATAAAAACAGAAAACCCACCATCTCACGACAGGGGTTTCTGTTTTGAGGT
>CAYYLG010000030.1:1372-5035 GCA_964472605.1 uncultured Candidatus Saccharibacteria bacterium
TTACTCATGATTCTCGTGAGTTTTGTGACTTCTATTGCCACAGGTATTACAGTTGTGTCTCTCCTAGATCAAGCACCTCAGGGCGTAACTCAGACGATTAATCAAGTGGTGGAGAGAACTATTGAGAAGGTTGTTCCGACTGTCGTGTATAAACCATCAGAGCCAAAGGAGGTTACGGTGGTTGTAAGGGAAGAGGATTTTGTAACTCAAACGATTGAGCAAGCAAAGAAGTCGGTGGTAAGAATTAAAGATAAGAAAACGGGAGCACTTCTCGGTATGGGTGTTGCAGTAAGTGCTGATGGCAAGATAGCGGTTAATGCAGATATAGTAACAACAAAGAAAACACCTTTATCAGCAGTCTTTAACAATTCATCCTACGATTTAAGTTATTTTGGAACAGATAGCACTACAGGTATTACTTTCCTCAGCTTTGCAACCACAACTCCAACAGAGGCAGTGACAAAGGCAGATTCAAAAAACATTAAGGAAGGTCAAAGTGCGGTAGCTCTCTCAGGAACAGATAGGGACACAGTCTCAATTGGAATCATATCAAGTATCGACCCGGGGAATTATATTCAGACAACAATTAGTCAAAACGGATTGCTCTCAGGAACACCAATATTTAATCTTCAGAAGGAGTTAATCGCGATAAAGATAGGTAAGGACAAGGATGGTAACGACATACTCACAACAGTAAACAAAATCGACGAAGCTCTAGGTAGAATCATGACAGCAAATCAGTAAAGTCTGATTGACAACTCGGAAAAAGTTTGTATTATAAACAATAAATATATATTGCTATGCCACCATTTGGACATTTCACAACAAAAGCTAAAGAGGTTATAAGAAGAGCTCATGAGCTGGCTATTGAACGTGGTCAAAATCAGGTAAATACACTTCATCTTTTAACTTCACTTGTACTACAAGAGGAAAGTTTGGTTACAGCAATTTTGGAAAAATTGGAGGTTGATACTGTACTTCTTACTGATTCCGTACTAGAAGCGCTAGAGGGTGGTGAAGCATCTCAAACACTTTCTCCTTCATATCAGATGTATTTGTCGCAAGACCTTGCTCAAGTTATTGAACAATCCACGAAAATTGCTGCCAGTATGAAGGATGAATTTGTTTCAGTCGAGCATATGCTTATTGCAATATTTGATGTATCTTCAAAGGCACGTGACGTTATTGCTAAATTTAAGATTTCACGAGATCAGATTGTAAAGACTCTTGAGGATTTAAAAACGAACAAGGCTGAACCTGTTCAATCGAAGAAGCCAAAGGCGCTTGTTAAATTTACAAGAAGCCTTACAAACCTAGCAAAGGAAAATAAACTTGATCCAGTTATTGGTAGAGACAATGAAATAAATAGAATCATTCAGATCCTTTCTCGTAGAACAAAAAATAATCCAATTCTCATAGGTGAAGCTGGTGTTGGTAAAACAGCCATAATAGAGGGTCTTGCAATGAGAATCTCTCAAGGTGATGTTCCTGAGTCACTCAAGGACAAGGAATTGGTATCTCTTGATATGGGGTCACTTGTTGCTGGTACAAAGTATCGTGGAGAATTCGAAGAAAGACTTAAAAATATTTTGAAAGAAATTGAGAAGTCTCAAGGTAAAGTCATTTTGTTTATTGATGAGATACATACAATCGTTGGTGCTGGTGCAGCAGAGGGTTCTCTCGATGCTTCAAATATGCTTAAGCCAGCTCTTGCTCGTGGAGAACTGCGTGCAATCGGTGCAACAACTCTAAAGGAATATCAGAAATATATTGAGAAGGATCCGGCACTTACTCGTCGTTTCCAGCCAGTATATGTAACAGAGCCTTCTATAGAGGATGCTGTGGCTATTATGCGTGGTGTTAAGGAGAAGTATGAGTTGTATCATGGAGTTCATATAACTGATGATGCGGTACTAGCTTCTGTTGAATTATCATCGAGATATATTGCAGATAGATTCTTGCCGGACAAGGCGGTAGACCTCATAGATGAAGCTGCTTCATCACTTAAGATTTCTCTTGAGAACATGCCACCACCACTTGAAGAATCTAGAAGAAAGATTATGCGTCTTGAAATTGAGCGTGAAGCATTAAAGAATGAGCATAATTCTCCAAAAGCAAAATCAAGAATCAAAGAAGTAGATGAAGAAATAGCAGATCTAAAGGATAAGAGTGGGGAGATTGAACTACGTTGGAAAAATGAGAAAGAATTATTCTCTGATATCAAATCAATAAAGAAAAAATTAGAGGAACTTCGTTTGGAAGCTGATCAAGCTGAGAATAAAGTTGATTTGGCTAAAGTTGCAGAGATCCGTTATGGCCAGATTCCACTTCTAAATAAAGAATTAGAAAATAAAGCAAAAAAATTAAAGAAACTTCAAAGTACACACAGAATTCTAAAGGAAGAAATTACTGGAAATGATATTGCAGATATTGTTTCTCGTTGGACAGGTATTCCTGTGACAAGAATGCTTGAGGAGGAGGCTGCTAAACTAACACGTATAGAATCAGAGCTCGAAAAGAGAGTAATTGGACAAAATGATGCAGTGAAAAAAATCGCAGATACAGTAAAGAGGTCTCGTGCTGGAGTTGGTGATCCGAACAAGCCAATAGGATCATTCATTTTCCTTGGACCAACTGGTGTAGGTAAGACAGAGTTAACTAAGGCTCTAGCAGAGTTTATGTTCAATGATGATAAGGCGCTTATCAGAGTTGATATGTCTGAGTTTATGGAGAAGCACTCTGTATCAAAGCTTATCGGTGCTCCTGCAGGCTACGTGGGTTATGAAGAGGGAGGACAGCTTACAGAGATGGTTCGTCATAGACCTTACTCAGTAATACTCTTCGATGAAATAGAAAAAGCTCATCCAGAAGTGTTTAACATCCTCCTACAGGTTCTTGATAATGGAAGACTAACTGATGCAAAGGGAAGATTGGTTAACTTCAAAAATACAATCATAATCCTTACTTCAAATATTGGTGCAGAATACATTGATCGCATGGAAACTATTGGTTTCTCCGCTGATCCAAGTCAGAAGAAAAGTTATGCAGATGCCAAGGACAAGGTGATGGATGCGCTCAAGAATCATTTCCGCCCAGAATTTATCAATCGTCTAGATGATATTATTGTCTTCGATATTCTAAATGAAGAATCAATCCAGAAAATTGTTTCTATCCAGATTGATTTGGTTAAGAAGAGACTTGAAGAGAAGAATATTGGAATTACAATTACAAATGAAGTAATGAATCGTCTTGGTAAGGAAGGTTATAATCCACAATATGGTGCGAGACCGCTTAAGCGTCTAATTCAAAACAAGATACTTAATCCTATAGCTGAACTTATAATTGGAAGAAGGGCAGAATCTGGTTGCACTATAAACATTGCAATAAAAAATGGTCAGTATGTCTTCGATGTAAAGAAAAGTAGAAGATCTAGTATATCGACAGAGGAGCTTGCAAATAGAGTATCACAAAGAAATAGTTGAAACTTTCGTCTATAAAGTGTATAAAGTATAGACTGCGTAGGTGGCAGAGTGGTCAATTGCAATAGACTGTAAATCTATCGCCCTATGGGCTACGGGGGTTCAAATCCCTCCCTACGCACAAGTGGATAAAAAGCTGGAATTCATATTCCGGCTTTTTATATAATTATTTATAGTATGAAAT
>CAYYLG010000031.1:0-4780 GCA_964472605.1 uncultured Candidatus Saccharibacteria bacterium
TCCGGAGATATAGAAATTGTCTCAGGTCTAAATATAGGGGAACTTGTTGTAGTATCTCCAGATAAGCTTTCAAATAAATAATGTTAATTAATGAGATAAAGATAGGTTTTTTTCTTGCTATAAGGCAGATCAGAAGGGCTAGTCTTTGGACAACTAGTCTCATCGTTTTCGTTATGGTTCTAACATTCCTGAATTTGGTCGTAGTATCGGGCGTTCTTGTTGGATTGATTCAGGGTGCTGTAGATGCAAATAAACTTTATTACACCAGTGATATTTTTATATCAAAACTATTGGATAAGGATTATATTGAGAATACTCCTGTGGTTACAAATATTTTAGATAATTTACCTGAGATTGAAACATATTCTGCAAGATATTTGGAAGGTGGATCAATTGAAGCTGGGTATAAAGAAAAAACAGATAATACTAAAAATACTAATTCTGCTAACTCAACTTTTGCTGGGATTAATCCAGAAAAGGAAAATGATTTAACAACAATCAAGAAATTCATAATTGAAGGGACTTATCTTGAGCCAGATGACTTCGATAAAATTGTCATAGGTGCTTACCTTCTTGAGCAATATTTTCCTGTGGAATCAAGCACATTCACTACTCTTAAGGGTGTAGGAGTAGGAGATAAAGTCAGAATCAAAGTAAATGGAATTGAGAGAGAGGTGACTATAAAGGGAATCCTTAAGACCAAAGTTGATGAGATAAGTATGCGAGTGTTTATGCCTGAAAGACAACTTCGACAGATGATTGGCCGTGATGATTATAATGTTGATGAGATTTCTATAAAATTAAAGTCAGGTGTTGATCCTGTCGTGTTTAAAGAAAAATTAATTAAATATGGAATTAGTAAATACGCCAGGATACAAACATTCGAAGATGCTCAGCCAAAGTTTTTGAAAGATATCAAGGATACCTTCAGGCTTCTTGGAAACATGATCAGTTCAATCGGTCTCGCTGTGGCGGTTATCACAGTATTCATCGTGATCTTCATTAATGCAATTACCAGAAGAAAATTTATAGGCATATTGAAGGGGATTGGGATCACCGGTAGAACAATCGAGATCTCTTACATGTTTCAATCATTTTTCTATGCATTTGTTGGCTCTTCAATTGGGTTAATTATTCTCTATGCATTTCTTGTTCCATTCATTTATTCTCATCCAATAAATTTTCCATTTAGTGATGGAATACTAGTGGCGCCAATTATTGAGACATTTGTTAGAATTGGATTACTTATGACCGCTACAATGATTGCTGGGTATATTCCATCTAGAATGATTGTTAGGAAAAACACCCTTGATTCGATTCTTGGAAGATAAATTTATGATAAAGGTAAAAAACTTAACAAAATCATTTAAAGACGGATTAATCGAGACCAGGGTATTAAAGGGAATTGATTTTGAAGTAACTAAAGGTGATTTCATCGCTATCATGGGTAGATCAGGTGCTGGTAAGTCTACATTTATGTACCAGATGTCTCTTTTAGATGTTCCCACAACTGGGTCAATTGTGATAGATAGTATGGAAATAAGCGAGATGACAGCTGATGAAAAGACCCAGTTTAGACTAAAGGAGTTGGGCTATGTATTTCAGGACTACGCACTTCTGCCAGACCTTACGGCACTTGAGAACGTGGCTTTACCGCTTCTTATGCAAGGAGTAGATAAGAGAGAGTCATATAGTAGAGCAAAAGAGATGCTTGATAGAATGGGGCTAAGTCACAGGCTAGATAGTATACCGGCCCATTTATCTGGTGGAGAACAACAAAGAGTGTCTATAACTCGCGCTATAACTCATAATCCAAAGATCCTTTTTGCCGATGAACCAACTGCAAACCTCGACAACGAGTCGTCTAAGAAGGTTATGGAGGTGTTTAAAGAGTTAAATGCAAATGGTCAGACAATTGTGATGGTTACTCATGAGGAAGAGTTTGGTGATATGGCAAAGAGAATAGTTAAACTAGATGATGGAAAAATCATTTCAGATGAAAGGAAAAAATAAAAACCTGCCAAATCAGAATTGTGTTTCAGCAAGGTGTGATTTTGGAACAGTGCCGTTTAGATTAGCCACCCACGCTTCTAGTGTCATACCATAACCTGTATTTTGATCAATCCACCAATTTGGTGCATCTACAGGTTTCCTCCAATCTTCTGGAAAAGGATTTGGGATCTCTACTAACTTATAGTTGCCGGGTTCAAGAGTTACGTGATGATATTTTCTTTTAGAATTGAGGACTGGGATAGGAGACAATGACGTTATTTCACGATGGGACATTCTAAGTCCTTATACTAAACCTAGTATCCGAGATGCGCAAGTGCTTCGCGAGCCTTGGTAAATACCAGTCCTTTACTCTTGAGCTCATTATATACTTTGCTATGCTCCAGAGCCTTTTCAACCATTGGATTTATGCTTGATACGATTACCTCTACGTTTTGCTTTTGTATCATCTCAACTATCTCCTCGAATGCATCTACCCCATCTAGATCAATGAAGTATAATTCTCTCATTCTAAGCACAACATGCTTGTATCCATTTGTTCCTGATTCAAAGCGAGATATGTGTGCCTGAGCATTTATATATGCAAGTTGGCCCTTGATCGAGTAAACCAAAGTATCACAATGATCTTTTAGGTTAGGTGTTTCTTCACCACTTATTATCTCAGTCATACCTTCACCAAGCTTATTTGCCGCCAAATCATACTGTCCCTTAGAAAGTCTTTCTACAAAGAATAGTAAAGTTATAGTGGTTCCGGCCATAATTCCAATAATTGGGTCATAGTATACAGTCACGAAAGCAACCAAAAGTGAGATGAAGAAACTCTTTTTATCATGTTCAAACATTCTGATGAAATGCTCTCTCTCGATCATTCTCACGGCAGTAAAGACAAGTATTGAAGCAATGATCGCCATAGGGATGTATTTGAATGTAGACAGAAGGAGGAACGATATTAACAATATTGAAATACTGTTTATTGCCTGAGAGACTTTATGATTCGCGCCTGACTTTACATTGAGTGCTGTGCGTGCAAGTACAGCCGTTGCAGGTAGTCCTCCCATAAATCCTGAAACAATGTTTGCGAGTGAAAGCCCAAGCATTTCTTTACGCTGATTGTATCTTGTTTTTGTCATACCATCCGCAATTTTGGCACAGAGCATTGTCTCTAGTATTGCTACGAGTGCGACGGTTATTGCTGTTTTGATAACAAACGGATCGAAGTTAAAAACAGGCTTCATGAAAAGTGTTGGAGTGATATTTGGAAATTTATCCGCAAGAGTTATGAGGTGGAAATCAAAAATACCCTTTGTGGTTAGGTAACCTAAGAGTATGCCAAGTGGAGCAAGTATTATCGCACCGGGTACTTTCTTAATGAAATGAACTGCAAGAAAAAGAAAGATTAAACCAATTAAGAAAACTGAAGTTGTAACCAAGTCACTTGAGCCGATGTGGGTGAAAGATTCCTTTACATTAAGTATTGATTCAGCGTGTTTCTGTAAACCCTCCAGGCCAAAGGCTGAGTTCAATTGACCAAAGGCGAGGATTAAACCAACACCGAGTGTGAATCCATGAATTGTAGATGCGGGTACAAAAACCAAATAACGCTCAAGTCTAAATAGATAAGAAACAAAAATTATAGCTCCGGCAATAATCGCAAGCATTGGCAATGTCTCTGCTCCATGAGTTAAGGAGTATGCACCAAGAATTCCAGAGAGTGCGCCAGCAGGTCCCACAATATCGTAATTACTTCCACCAAAGATTGAAGCAACAAGTCCGGCCCAGATTGCTGTAATGATTCCGATAGCAGGGGACGTACCAGATGCAACCGCCAGAGATACTGATAATGGTATAGAAACGAGGGCAACGGTTAGTCCAGATTTCCAATTACTAAATATTTTTTCTTTCATCTTATTTGGATTTTTGAGTAAGATTTTGATTCTACATTGTATTTATAAAATTACAAGTGATACAATGTTTATAAATATGAGCAATATTTTAATTCATTTAATTTATATTATTACGAACGAATGGGTGATAGTTATCTTTGTTGGTATCGTGGCATTTTATCTTGTTAGACGTAGAAGAAGTTTTGAGGCGATCGAGCTTATTTCAGGTATAGCATTAACAGCGTCACTTGGGCTACTGCTAAAATCAATAATTAAAATTCCTCGTCCAGAATCGGCTTTGATAGATATTGGTGGATATGGTTTCCCAAGTATTCATTCTGCAATTGGTATTACATTGGCATCACTGATATATGTTATTTTTGTTAGACATCTGTGTACTAAGGATAACAGAGTGTTGTACGATATATTACTCTTTATATTTGCGTTCGGTCTTGGGGTAACCAGGCTTATTTTGGGAGTACATAGTACCTTAGATGTACTCGGTGGTTATGTCCTTGGCATTGTAGTCTCTTCGCTTGTTATATATTTCTTCTATCGTATAATGAGACCTGTTAAACATATTAAACATTAATAATTTATATGATAAAACTTGGAAAAAAAGAGTGGATAGCAGTAGTTCTTGCATTGGTTATTGTTTTCTACTTTTTTCTTTTTTCCAATTCTTCGCCCGCGCCTCTAGGTGATGAAATTGGTAGTGTAATTAATGAGGAGGTAACAAATACAACAAACAATATGGAAGGAATAGTAATACAAGATGTGGTAGTAGGTACTGGTGAAGAAGCGGTGAAGGGTTCTACAGTTACAGTGAATTACACAGGAAAGTTTCTTGATGGAAAAGTTTTCGATAGCTCAATTCCAAGAGGTGA
>CAYYLG010000032.1:0-4724 GCA_964472605.1 uncultured Candidatus Saccharibacteria bacterium
CCAGGAATTG
Source organism: uncultured Candidatus Saccharibacteria bacterium (assembly GCA_964472605.1). Lineage (GTDB taxonomy): Bacteria > Patescibacteriota > Minisyncoccia > Phycocordibacterales > CAIZIN01 > JANNXY01. The sequence continues at coordinate 11 of CAYYLG010000032.1, forward strand.
CCAAGACTTTAACTTCTGGTAATTCCTCTCTAATCTTTTTTACTAAAAGACTTCCTGGATCTGAAATGGTCGGAGTGCCCGCATCAGATACAAGTGCAATATTCTTTCCTTCTTGTAAAATTTCAATAACATCATCAATTTTTGAAAGACTGCTTTGAGCATGATAACTTTTTAGAGGCTTCGATATCTCATAATGCTTCAAAAGCTTCCCAGTCTCCCTCGTATCCTCACAAAGCACTAAATCAACCTCTTTAAGCACACGAATAGCCCTGAGTGTCATATCCTCCAAATTCCCAATCGGTGTTGCGACTATATATAGATTTCCCATTACCTTACACTACCGAAGTTTAACTAATTTGTAAATTTAATAGAGTCTTGTATTGCTTCAATTTTATTATCGATATCTGGTATAAAGGTAATTAAAATACCTGCATTGCCGGCAATGAAATACAATTCATAATAAGCAGAGACATGTGCGGTTCCTTCAAAATAATTCTTTAAAATTTCAACACCATTACTATTTACGATCTTTGTCTCCAAATCTTTACCTGCAGTATCTGTATTTCTCATTTCCTTTTCTTCTAAACTTAAATGCATTGGTGACCCATCGATAAGTATTGATCCCTGATGTTCTTTCTCATTATTTAAAAATTCATCTCGATTAATCATTAATTCAAACGGATACTTAAATTCAAACCCATACTCTTTATTTCTATATGTTTTCCATTCAATTGTCTCATTTGTGGTCGTAGCAACTAAATTTTCTTCTTGAGTAATGATCGATTCTAGCTGATTGTAATTTACATACATAAACCCACTAGTAATCAATAGCCCGAGAAAAGCGAAAATTAAAACAGGTAAACCAACAAAACCTTGTTTAGTATTTTTCATTAGCTTAGTCTAACAAATTTGCCTTTTTGGAGCGAATAAGTAAACTAAATATCGGAGCAAAACATGAAGACATTAAAAGTAGTAGATGAGCTTCTGAGCTGGAATACAACCCCAGACTGGGTCACAGGAATCGAAAAGGCATACGACAAACTTTTCGACCTACTGGTCAACATAAGGACCAGAGATAATCATGAAATAACCGTAAAGGTAATCGTTGGAGAAAATCCAAGATACACCCGCGGATCGTGCATTATCTTTGTCCAAATCAAAGATCGATTGAGTACAATAAAGCAAAAGTTACTCAGCATGCTCGCAAAATTTCGTTCTCGTTCAAAAAACAAAAAACCTCGTCCAGTCTTCGAAGACTAGCCGGGGTCTTTTTTATTTAATATTTTATTAAGAAAAATATCCACCATCCTTACGTAGCTATAAATAGTACTTCTCTTATTCTTTTGCAACACTCACCAATTCCGCGCTATCACAAACTTCTCCTTGATGTAGATTTATGATGTAATCCCTTATCACAATCTCAACAACTTTTCCTGTAGAACTGTAAGGCTCAAGCATAGCCTTAGCTTCATCAGTGTTTCTAAAGCAAAACCAATAGTTTCTATCATCGCCTTTAATTCGTGGTTCACTCTCTGAATAACTCACATTAAACTCAGGACCGAAAATACCATGTTCTGGGTTTTCATACCTACCGACCACATTTACTATTCCTGTTGTATATATTTTAGGAAATTCGATTCTTGATACAGTAAATCCGCCAATATTATCTCCAATCTTAACATTCCTGATTGCGTCAGTTACCGAAACCCAATCATCTTTCATTGTATTTTTTGTAAAAATGAATGTGTTTAATATTTGATTTACTATCTTATAATTTTTCTCTGGCTCTTTAAGATTAGGATTTGGTTTATTAACAGTAAATGAAAACTGAAACATGTATTCGCCATTAGTCACAAAAATCAATTCACTACTTTGATCAAATTGAAAAACATCGTGTATGACGTATGCACGAATACCGTTTATTCCTGTTGAATTATTACTACTATTAATGAGGTCATAACCAACTCCTGTTTTTACAACTCCTTCATGATTCATCTTAATTACACTTTGTGCATACTGCTTTGCAGTTAACATTTCTGGATTATTAATAATTTCAACATCAAATCCTCCTAACCCCTCCTTTTCATTAAATATAGTTAATCCATTTGATCCGATATGTTCAATTACCGTCCACTCTGACGGAAACTTAAACTCAAATCCATACTTTTCATTTCTATAGGTTTTCCAATCCCGCAAAGCTTCGCCACGGGACAGGTCTGAATTTTCTTCTTGAGTTATATCCCTATCTGGTTGATTGTAATTTAGATACATCAAAGCACTTATGATGACCAAACCAATAAATACAAAAATTAGAACTGAAATACCCACAAAACCACGTTTAGTATTTTTCATGTTTTATAGTATAACAAAAACCGGCATAGGCCGGTTTTTAATTTTATATATTTATAGATTTATCTTAAAGCGTATCAACCATCATCATGTTAGTATCAACCGCCTTACCGAATGGGATACCAGCTACAACAACAGTCTTCTCACCCTTCTTTACAAGTTTATTCTTCAACAAATGATTTCTAACGAAAGGCATCATTTCTGCAAGAATCTTAATCTTTGGCATCATTACCGGTTCGATACCGAAAGAAAGTGTAAGTTGAGCAAAAGTATTTTCGTTTGGAGTGAAAGCAAAGATCGGACACATTGGCTTGTAACGAGAAACCATACGAGCAGTTCTACCTGTTGTAGTTAAAGTCACAAGACATTTTGAACTTGTGTGGTGTGCAAGATCAACTGCTTCTGAAGTCACAGCATCAACAACTTGTGAACTATCATGATCACGCTTTAGTCTCTTTGATTCAGCAAATTTATCTGCATACAAATGGTCGTTTTCAACCTGGTTCGCAACCTTTGACATCATCTGCACAGCTTCGATCGGGAAATCACCCAAAGTTGTTTCTTCTGAAAGCATGATTGCATCTGTTCCATCCATGATAGCGTTTGCAATGTCAGAAACTTCAGCACGAGTAGGTACAGGAGACTTGATCATAGACTCAAGCATCTGTGTTGCAGTGATAACTGGCTTACCCTTTCTGTTACAAGATCTAATGATTTTTTTCTGAACCATTGGCACTTCTTCTGCAGGAATCTCTACCGCAAGATCTCCACGAGCAACCATGATTGCGTCAGAAAGGTCTATTATTTCTTCGATATGTTCTACTGCTTGAGGAGTTTCAATTTTTGAAATGATTCCTGCCTTTGACTTTGCCTTATCCAAAATCGCACGTAGCTCCTGTACATCAGAAGGACGACGAACGAATGAAAGCGCGAAGAAATCAACTTTGTTTTTAAGACCGAAAGCAATATCTGCCTTATCTTTATCAGTAAGAGATGAGATAGATAGATCTGTATCTGGGAAATTCGCTCCTCTTCTACCCTTTAGCTCCCCACCTGCAATTACCTTAGTGACAATATCTTTACCTTTGATTTCTGTTACTAAAAGTTTCTTCTTTCCGTCATCAAGCATGATATGATGACCAACTTTCACCTCATCGATAAGTTTTGGATAATTAATATGAACCTTGTTTTCATCACCAACAACTTTATCAATAGTAAGAATAAATTTCTGACCATTCTTTATAGTTACACGACCAGACTCCGTACCAAATTCGCCACAGCGAATCTTTGGTCCACCTAGATCTTGAAACATTGATGCTGCAATTCCAGTCTTCTTTATCGCCTTCTTTAGATTGTCTACTTTCTCTTGATGTTCAGCGAAGTCTCCGTGAGAAAAGTTCATTCTCATTACATTCATTCCAGATTCTAGTAATTCAGACAATTTCTCTACAGAAGTTGTGGCTGGTCCTATCGTACAAACGATCTTTGTTTTCTTTGCAATTTTTGGTGATTGATTCATAAATTTTTCTTTAAATTGAGCAGATACTATATCATATTTTTAGGAAAATGCACGACCCAGATCCCTTACCAAATTATAATCCTCATCTAACTCTTCCTGGCGCAGGTCATCAAGATAATTCTCTCTAGGAACAAACTTAAAAAAGAGTGCGGGAGAATTATCTTCGTGATCTGATTCATAAAGAAAAGCCAAATCATGCTTAAGCATTAAAGCAAAAAATTCCGGCCAACTAACAGGACTTTGATGGTGACTACCAGAATCTTCCAAAGAAACTGATGGATAAGATTTCTTACCAACTTTCACCTTACATGGAACACCTTTTCTTGATTCTATCCATTTCCTCATAACGTGAAAATTGGTAGTGATATGTAAACCAGAATGATTCATTTGATTTAAAAAATTAGGGATAAAAAATCCGCCTCAAAAATTTTTGACGACGGATTACAAATAGTACAGGAAAAGTGAGGTGTCAAGGAAGAGCTAGCCTGTGGAAAAGTTTTAAGTAAAATTAGACCTTTATTTTTTATAATTTTTCTGGTAAGGTATTGCCACATGCGCGCATAGCTCAGCTGGTAGAGCAATCGACTGATACTCGGTAGGTCCTAGGTTCGACCCCTAGTGCGCGCACCAGATGAAAAATCCCAGAATGCTCTGGGATTTTTCTATACTGGTGCGAAGCGGAGCTATATTTTTCTAGCAAGAAAAATTAGCGAGCTAGGGTCGTAAAAATTCATGAGCGACGGCGAATGAATTATTTATGACCAAAAATATAAAAGAAAACAGGCACGCCGCGGACTTAAGTAAGTCCAGGGCGTGCCTGACGTTTTTTTGCTGGATTGGTTACCA
>CAYYLG010000033.1:0-4545 GCA_964472605.1 uncultured Candidatus Saccharibacteria bacterium
TATCATCTGGAGTGAGGTAAACCATAGAATCCTGTGCTCCTATAGTTCCAACGAAGGTCATTTTGGCACGCTTAATAATCTTGGTGATTTCACCCTGGGTCTTGTTATAGATTTTGTTTGGAAGTATAGCTACCTCAACCAAGTCTCCATGCATTGCGGTGTTTAAGTTCTGAACTTCGACCAAAATGTCTTGATCCCGACTCTTGTCTGTTACAGTATCCGGTGTCACAAACCCCATACCTTTGCCGTTCACGCTTAACTTACCTGTTACAAATGTTTTTTTCATCCCGTTAGAAGTTTTAATTATATAACCTTTTAATTTTAATAACTTTTCCCACTAGCGAACTTCTAACGGGATTCATGTTTTAGGCATTATACATGAATTTCCCCTCCTTTTCTAAGGAGGGGATTAAGGGGTGGTGTATAAGATGCTAAAATAATAAGTAATGTCAGAAAGTTTAACAATAGAAAACAAAGGTAAGAAAGAGGCGAAAGAAGCGGAGCTTCTTTCGCCTCTAGAGCTAGCGCAGAAAAAGCAGGAGATGTTTGAGATTGTTAAAACCCTTCTCCCAGAAAATGATAGTGATCTAGACCATGCGCTCATAGCTGTTGCAGAACATTCTATAGATGATGCAATAGAACTATGTAAAGATATTGGAATATTAGATATAGCAGTTGAATATATTTTTAAATCTCCAAATGTTGCAAGAAAACACCCGACTCTATTTTCAAACCTTTCTCTAAAGATGGTTTCTTTAGGAACTGGTTTTCCCAACAAATCCACTAGTACTAAGCTATACAATCTTAGTGACACAATTAACGGAGCTGGTTCAATTACCGAAAAACAATTAAAATTTCCAATAGAAGTCAAACAAAAAATTGATTCCTACTATTCTGAACTTTTGCGATTTAGAAAAGTTAAAGAAATTTCCAAGGACTCCCCTCGGGCAGAAGAGAGGACGAAGGCTCAAAAGAAAGGCATGGAACTTCTCCGGCAACAATACGAAATGCTAGTCCCACATGTGTGGGGGACGAAATTGCGAGAAATTATAAAAGATAAAACAGGTAAGGATATTTACTATGACAAAAAAACAAAAGATATAAATACTTGGGCAGACCACATCTCATTTGATGACGCGAAAGAAATTGCAAAGAAATTTGGAGTTGAATTAAAAGATGAAGAATTAGAAAAACATCGCTATCGTCCTCTTGATGTTACATACAACATGAAGGTTGCTGTTGTTGAAAGTGATTTAAAAAGAGAAATCTGTGAAAATTTGGAAAAAGAGGGCTACAAAGAGCCAGAAGTTTTCTTCGATTCACAAGATAAGGAATATAAAGTTAGAGTAAAAGTTCCGAGAGAGGGAAAGAACGAAGCTCCCAAAGAAAAGTCAGAAGAAAAAGTTGAATCTGAGAAGAAAATTGATTTCGAAAAGTCGCCAAAAAGGGAGGAGTGGAATATGCTTAATGGTCATAAGGGTATCAAAGTTGATTATATATATGTTGAATCTGGACTAAAAAATATTACAGGTGTAGAAAAAACAGGTAGAAAGTTTTATATATATGAAGGAGGACCTTTTAATGGAATGGACGATCGTGAGCAGATTGTAGATTACAAAACAGGAAAAATTTATTCTATAAACTCCAATGGATTCCTGATTGTTCATGATACACAAAGTACTAGTCGTGAGGCCGTATACGAGGCACAAAGCGGAGAAAAAATATCTTACCTAACTCTCGTTGGAGGCAAACCGGCGTATGTGGTGGAGAATACGCAGGATGGAAAGTGGAAATTGATGTTGGGTCAGGAAGAGGTTACAGATTCAAGTATATATAATTCTTCCCAAAAGATTAAAAAGATTTTTGATGTTAATGGTAAATGTGTTGTTTACTTCCATAACTCTTTTAACGATCCTTTTCGAAGATCATCATTTTTACAAATATTCCCAGGGGAAAAATCCGCTACAATCTCTAAGGATTTTGATGGAGATAGTGATGTCGACATCCAATCTTACGGCACAGACGATTTCGTAGCTGTGGGGTATCTGGATGGTAAGCCGGTAGCATATACGAAGGATAGGAAAATTAATCTTGAGCATGGTTTAGGAAATGTAAAAAAGTTTATTGTAAGCAATGACCGTATTTGTGTTGTAAGAGATAAAGGTGTTACATATGTGTCTTTAATACATGCAACAAGTAGTAACTCTATTCTAAACTCTGTCGATGTTTTTAGATTAAATAATAAAGAAGTTACTGTTCATGAGAATGATAACTATTATCAAATATACAATCATGAAAATGCTAGATTATGCAATATCCCAAAATCAGATTACGAATATCATTCTATAAAAATAATCAATGATGTGCCATTTGTTATATTGAAATGTATAGGTGCAACTGATAGGGGAAAGAATGAATATTTCTTAACAAAATTGTATACCAAAGGGGATATAAAGGGCGCCTTTGCAGAAAATCCCAACTTCCACTTCACTGGCTTACCTCAAATCATTGAACAAAATGACCGAGTGGTTTTCGCTGGTATGCAGAATGGTAAATTTGTTACTTATGAATGGATGAAAAACCTAGCTAGGCAAGACCTAGCTGAAGTTCCAGAAGAAGAGGTGGAAGAGAAAGTTTTGAGTGTAAAAGACTTGAAAGGCGAAGATGGTTGGGATACTTTCTTTAATCAAAGCATGAATGACGTAATTAGTAGTTTAAACATGCTTGGTCTGATAAAAAACGCTAATACAGAAAACATAGAAGAGTTAAAACAGTATTTACAGATTGATTTCAAAAATGATGGTTGGAAAGAGAAATTAGAAAAAGCCCTATCTCGTTCACCGAAAGTTGCAAGTGTTTTTAATAAAATCTTGCGTAATAATCCAGAAGTTTTGGTAGATGACATGTGTGCTGTGCCGGACAAGACGGACAGAGTGTATATAGATTATCTCATAGGTCTTATGGTGCCGGAGCTTAAAGTTGTAATGAGGGGGTGTCGTATGGCCTCTAACCTTTCAAAAGGATTAGGTTTCTATGATGCAAGCCCCAGGGATTATTTTCGGGATATTGGTAGTATGAATCTTTTTGGTGGTGATCCAACAAGAGGGTTTGATAAGGAGCTTTTTAGAACAAGTGATGAATCAGGTGAGATGTATGTAACTGGGATGTATTTTGAATACGATAATGGTAAATGGACAAAGAAGGAGATAGAAATCAATGAAAGTATCATGGGTGGATCTTCTGAAGTTACAGCAGAAATAAAATTAGGTAGCAGTATGTCTGGTAAAATGGTTTTACCAAAGCGAATTGGTGGAAAAATAATTGAAGAAAGGGTGAAGATTGTATATGAAGATGGTAGAGAAGAAAAAGTTAAAGTTGAGAAAAATAAATTTAATGAGAGTTTTGTAAATATTGAGTTTGTTTCAGGAATGAAGTCTCTAGTATGGAGTCAGGAAGTCCCAGATGTGCCATATATTCCTGCAGATATTTCTCTGCGTGATGACTTTTCTTATGCAGAAAATATATTGAAATTACCTCCAGAAGAAGAATATTTTATAAAAAGTTTGGAGGGTAAGAAGCCAAAGGATAAACTCTATGCAATAGAGAAGTACGTAAAGCAAAATTCGTATTATGATTTCAAAAATGGCGAGGTGATGCAGTACAAAGATGGGCTTAGTCCAGATGAACTTTTGTCATTTATGCAGATAAGGGCAAAGGAACTTGGGGTGGGTAAAAGATTCGCTGGAGTTTGTGCCGATTTCGCTTTGCTCACTACTGCAATACTTAGAAAGGCGGGGATAAATGCAGGTATTGCAAGTGGTGCTGTACCAGTAGATGGCGTAGCGACTGTAGGTAGTGCACATGCTTTGTCAGTTGTACTCTGGCCAGATCCTATGGGTAATAGAGTTGTTGCAATAGATGGCACACCAAATGAAGGTGTAACAGATGAAGAAACTAAAATGCTGGGTGCTATAGCAATGAAAAGTTTGTCTGATAGAGAGAAGGAAGCGGAAAAAATTGAGAGGAAGAGTGCAGGGGAAATCATGAGAACTTTAGATGAGATAGAAAAGAGACTTGGTTCAGGAGAAAAGGATGTGATTAAAAATATTCAAAATGGGGAATTAGAAAAAATGTTAAATACAGTATTGAAATACGAAGTAAAACCTGAGCACACCGCAGTTATCAAAAGATTATTTGAAGCATCTAGATTCGCTGGGTTGCCAGTATTTAGTGAAAAATTGGAGGATAAGCTTTATGTAAAGAAGTTTATAGAAAATGAGTCAAAATCTGAAAGAGAGAAAATTCACAACGATAATGCAAATTCAGGGACAGAGTTATTTGAGATTTTCCGAGAATATTTAACAAAGAATAATGGTGATATAGACAAGGTTGAGAAGATAGTTGATCTTTTCGAAGGTGGTCTAGGCAAGGTGGAAAGACGAGTGCTCCTTCTACTTGTTCAATACTTAAAAGCGGAGAAGATGAAAAGGTAATTTTGACTTTTTTGGATTGTTGACTAATATGCCTAGCTATGTCGCTCTTTTA
>CAYYLG010000034.1:0-4359 GCA_964472605.1 uncultured Candidatus Saccharibacteria bacterium
TGGATGGTCTGGTCTATGAAAGACCACAACATCGGCGTCTAATGCAGCTTTAGCCTTATCTTCTGGTGTTCTTCGGTCAAAGACAATACTCGTCTGGTCACCATCCCATCCATTAGCTTGGAGTGGTAATAGACACCTAACAGCATAACAGCCTTGAAGTTCACTACTTACATAATAAACTTTCATTTGTTTGGTTTAATTATCTGCTTTGTTCTTGGGTCTATTTGGTTTCCGTCTTTATCAATCATCACCCGTGTTTTGACAGGATTTGCAGACACAAAAGTTCCACCCCTAACGACATCTTTTTTAATTGTTTTTAGTTTTGCTTGTATATTTTGCATAGTAGTTAGATTGAGGGTTGGTGGTTGTTTCCAAAACTTGCTCCCCTTCCTCGTTTTGGAGTGGAGAGGAGCAAACAACCTTAGGCTGCTGTGATAACTGCAACACCAGAAGTGTCACGGTTTTCAATTACACCGTAAAGGATATCAGCAGTTGTAAGAGTGCCAAGGTATTCAGGAATGTAGTTTGATTGAACTCGAACTCCATTCTTTCCAACCATAGCGCCTTTAGAACCACCTGAACCTAGAGATGATGTAGCCCAGTGAATAGCATCTTTGTGTGCTAGTGCGTTGTATCGGCCAGTAGTTCCTGAAACATATTGAATGTTGTTAGAAATGAATACTGGGATACCATACAAGTAAGCAGCTGGTCTCTTAGCTGTTGGGTCATTAACTGGTGAGTTAATTGCTAGAGAGAACTTGTCGATATTCTGAACTTGCTTCCAGAACACGTTTGGTGAAAGGAAGAAAGCACAATCAGAAGTAGTATCGATGTTAGCTGTTTCAAGGTAAGCGATAGCAGCACGGATTTCTGAGTCAGCCAAGTTAGTGGTTGAAGCACCAACAGTCTGAGAGAAACCTGAGAACAAAGTAGCGATAGCAACTTCGAGCTTGCGAGCAATAGTGTAGCCTGCATTTTTTGCATAAGCTTCCATAATTGCATAGCTCTTCTTGACCTGAGCTGCTTCTTTGTCTTCAATGCTAAACGAAACTTCATACCACTGGTCAACGGTCAAAGTGACACGTGACTCTGCAGGGCTGTTAAGAGTAACTGCAGTAGCGTTTGATTTGCTATTTGCAGACATCTCAGTCAAACCTGGGGTGTAAAGAATATTACCGCCGTCTGCCAATTCCTCGCTTCGGTTGACGAAGAAGTCAGCCATAACGAGTTTGGTTTTATAAAAGTCATTCAATCTTTCGCCCCAAACAGCAGGAATGTGATATTGAAGGTCAGTTGAAGTGAACGAATCCGTAGGATAAGCCATTTTTTAATGTTTCACCCAACCCTTTTTACTATTAAATTTTTAATGAGCTGGAGAAACTAAATCCCCATTGATTTTTTCCAGTATTGTTTGTGTTCTTCTGGGGTCATTTCTGCTGGAGATTTTTCTCTCTTTACAGAAGCACCTTTTGAAGCGCCGAGTTTAGATTCTGCATTCTTACGTTCTTTCTCTTTCTTTTCTTGATAAGCCACAAATAGCTCATCGTCTTTTGCCTGTGATAGAGATACACCTTTAGCTTTGGCGACAGCATTTAGAATATCTAAATCCTTTTCGTCTAAACCTTTGGCAATTAAGATTGCTTCCTCTCTGGTAAGGGTGGCAACGGGAGTTTCCACCTTAACTTCGGCCTTTTTCGGCTCTGCTTTTTTCTTGTTCTGGCGTTCAAGGATTGCCTTATATTTAAGAGCTTCCTTTTTCCAGTCCACATCAGTTTGCTCTGATGAAGTGCCCGCATCGTCTTGAGTTTCTTCCTCCAAAGAAATCTCTAGTTCTGCGTTTGAATCTTGTGATTCAGGAGCAGATACTTCCTCGTTGTTTTCAAGGCCAACGTCCTGATTTGTTTCTTGCATAGGTTTTCTCCTAGTTAGTCGTATTTTACAAGGGCGACCCCCGTTAATAATAGAACGCTTTTGGTCGGAGCGTGAACCGAACTTGATATATTATAACACAGATTTATAATCTTGGCAACTATTTCTTTTTTTTACAAGCCATTATCTTGATTGGTTAATTGGTTCTTTTTCTGATTGTTGTTTATAAATATCATCGAGCCTGTCAAAACTTTTTAGAATAACGGACTTAGCGTCTGCAATACCACTAACGTCTTCCTTATTCATTACACGTGAAACAGCTTCTTCTTCTAATACAGAAACAAAGAAATCGCGCACTGCTTCAGTCATATTTTTGTCTAAATAAAACTCTAGTAATTTATCCATATTATTGAGTTATTGGTTGCATTACTTGTGGTTGCATTGGTTGAGTCGTTTGTTGTGTTTGTGCTTGTGAAATTTGTTTAGCTTGCGCTGAAAGTAGAGATACTGGAGAAATAGGAACACCAGAAACTTCTATGATAGCAGAAAATACTTTTGACAACACTGGGTCTTGTAATACAGCGGGGTTAGTTCCGACCTGTGCCAATATATTTGATAGAGATTCAAGTATTGCGCCTTTGTTCCTCATTTCATTGGTTATAATGACTGATACAGAACACTTGAAGTCTTTGAAGTAGTCCTTTGGAACTGGGATTGAGCGCACATTCTTTTGCTTTTGTGCGATTGCTTTTTCTGCCTCTATAAGTTCGGAATAAATCTCGTCATTAACCTCTTCGCCATTGATAATCATATCAATAGCCGTCTGATTAACTTTGAAAGTTGAAAAGGCGTCGTCAATCATTTCTAATTCTTCCATTGACCATTCGCTAGTTAGGATGTGTTCCTTATTTAGTTTCTTGATTAAATAAGGAAGTATCCAGTCCATATAAATTTCTGAAATAAATATACCAGCTTCTTCTCGCCTTTGGTCAAACAAAGAACCAGCTTCTTGGTTTAATATAGCCGTCTGTCGATATGGTGTTCCTGATGGCATTTGCTCACCAGTAATGGCGTTAAATGTGCTAGATATTCTTTCATATTGAGAGTCCCAACGCTGTATAAGTTCGGAATATTTTGGCAGTGCGCTTGGTAAAAGATTCATCGCGTTGGCGTCTTTACCGTCTTCCATATAAATAACGGCGCCATTGTCTAGGTCAGACAATATGTTATTACCAAGTTTCTTGGAGTTTGTTTTCACAACGACCTTACCAGCTAAGTCTATTGCGTTCTTTTCTGCAATCAGGGCATCATTAGTCCAGACCTGCGCTTCAAATCCGTCTTCTGTAACTCCAACGCCCAAAGCCCGTTTGTCTTGTTTTCTCCAGTCTAGTTTTCTGTATGGTAATTCTTTCTCATCTTCTGAGTGGAGTAAGAACATTGGCTTACCATTCACGACACCAACAATAAACATCTTTAGATTGAATGTTGATTCGTCATTACCACTTGCATCTGGGTCACAGCTTTCTGGGAAATAGCCGTGTATTTCTAACACCTCAATGTCTTCTTTTTGTTTCTTTGTCTTGTTCAGTAGTTCTGGCACATTATCCCAAACATCTTTTTTGGATGCTAACTCGTGGCGTTTTAAGAAGTGTCGTTCGACAATAATTCCGTCTTCGAAGTTTGATGGGTCAATAATAAGATTCTGCCAAACGCAAACTTGCAGTTTTAAATCTTTTGAGCCGTCATCGTTTACTTCTTCTACTTTCTTTACAACGACAGAACCGTATTTAGGGCGGATATATGCAAAATCATTTAGGAACTCTGATAGTCCGTTTTCTTTGCCCCATTTATATGCTTCTTTTGATAAAATAGTTGCTTTAAGTAAGTTCGCGCGGTCAGTAATATCGTCTGCAACAATCTGAATATCTTTTAAATCTAGGTCGGTAGCCCTATAAGCAACATTTGCTCTGAAAGTGTTTATGTTGTTGAAGGGTTTATCTCTTCCCAGCGTGTCTTTCTGTCCATTTAAATAGCGAGAATTTGAATAGAACTCAATAGTTCTAAGTGTTTGATACAGATTGTGTTTTAAGCCATCTGCTAAGTCAATTTCTTTAGTGCTGTAGCCCCCAACAAGCTCTTGAATCTGGCTAAATAATTGTTTCTCTTTGTCCATATAATAAGGTTAGTTTTTAACTCGATATATTATAACACATTTTTGCTTGACAAGCAAGTTTAGCGAGCTTGATTGTTGGTATTAGCCTGTCTTGCTCTCCATAATGCAATCATATCTTGTGGGGTTATTTCTTCTATTGGTCTTAATTCAAACCACATTCTCATTACAAACACATCGGCAAGGTCTGGCGAGCGACCTAATATTTCTTTAACCTTATCTTTGCTTTCAATTTCAAGTCTGCCCTCTTTATCTGGGTCTTTGCGTTTAATCTGTTCTAATTCGGCAATCAACAGTTGCTTATCTTCTCCATCAAGCCT
>CAYYLG010000035.1:0-4220 GCA_964472605.1 uncultured Candidatus Saccharibacteria bacterium
GCAAATACCTCGATGCTTGGAACAGCAAAGAGAAGGCTGAGGTTTTCAGGCCAAAGAGCGGTAACGCAATTGTCGGCTATCGGGTCCGTGGATCCGAGCCGAAAAAGCTTGCTATCTTTGTCCCCTTGAACAAGGATAAGGATTGAGGTGTGTGGAACCCAAAAGGGGCGCGGACGACATAGTCGACCGCGCCCCTATTTTATTTCTGAAATTTATCTACCTAGCAATCGAATCAATAGTTCCCTGTACTATACCGATTATTCCGTTCACTCCAAACATTATTGCCATACCAATAACTCCCCAAAGCATGTGCAACTTACCTTTCTTTCTACCATCATCACTATCAGCGTTCTTTATGAACTCCACAACACCCCAAAGGAAAATTATGAGTGCAACAGCAAAAGCTAGTTTGATTATGGGATTTACAATTATCTCAACTAGCTTATTTAATGCTTGCATAAATTATCTATAATATCCTGGAAGTCCTGGTGCTGGTGGTGGCTGGTTAGCACCTCCTGTTACTCCGAGAGTGTTACGAAGGAAGTTTACTAGTCCCCAAACTGACACCATGATAAATAGCGCTACCACACCGAAAACCATAAACTCCTTCGCACCCTTTCTTGCATCTTCACTATTCGAAAGAAGGAATCTAAGTAGTCCCCATATAAACAAAAGTACCGCAGCACCTATAACTATAGGTATAAGCTTAACTATAAGTCCTCCGATAGTATCGATCGATACAAACACATTCTGGAAATTACCCTGAGCACTTGCAACCGCTGGTAAAGCGAGAGCTAGAGCCATGAACCCAATTAACTTTTTCATTTTAATTTAAATATTAATAAACTTTTAACTATGGATACTATTATAGCAAATACTTAAAAGTAAATTCTACTTTGTAAGCTTTACCTGTGGAATAACTACCCCTTCTCCAAATGTCCCTGTAACAATAGACACAAGTCCCCAGACAGAGATCATGACAGCGAGGCCTATCACACCCCACATGATTGCTTTGCTATACTTTTCGCGTTCAGAAGGGTTTCCTGCATTTTTAACAAAGCCATACACCCCAAATATAAAATACATTAAAGCAAGTGCAAAAAGTATTTGAATTATGAGTGTTGTAAAATTACCCAACAAGGATTCTATCAATGTTCCAATTGTTTTACTTGAGCTCTGCATTTTATCTGTTTAGCTGATTTAGACTAGGTAATGTAAGTGGTACACCGAGGGTGTTTGTAAGTATCTGCACAAGACCCCATACAGAAACCATAACGGCGAGACCGATGATGCCAAAGAGCATAAACTGTCTACCCTCCTCCCTCTTTTCTACATCCTCAGAATTCTTGATATACAAAAGAACACCCCAAAGGAAGATAAGTAAAGCCAACGCCACTGTAAGTGGAATAATTGTCCTAACAATAAAATCAATTATCGCTCGTCCTACATCCTGAATATTCTTGAAAGGACCACTTGTACCCTTGCCCCCAGTAACAACAGAAGATCCAAATATGGATGAATTTGAATCAGATATACTGTTAGTTTGAACTCCTGTACTTGACCTAGGTTTCCCTGCAGGCCCAACCGTATCACTTACTGCAGCATATACATTAGTAACTCCACTTGATATAAATATTAGCAATGATACCAAAACTATCTTAGATATTCTTTTAATATTCATATATTTATTATTTAAAGATACCGCTACCTGTAACCTCTCCTAATGTGTTTGATAATACACTTGAGATCACCCTTGCTCCAAGAATGACCAAGGTACCGACAACTGTCCATGTAAATATCTTATGTGCCTCACCTATCTTAGCCTGATCTCCACCCGCAGTCACATACTTAAAGCCGGCATAGATAATTGCAAGTGTTGCAAAAACTATTGCGACTTGTACAAATACAGTAAATGCTTTGTCCAGAAGCTTGAAGACATCCTCATTACCTTGACCAAGTGGGTTTTTAAGTTTTTCAACTCCTGAACCAGCAGCATAAACATAAGCACCTAAAATAAATTCTTTCATATTGCTATTCTAACAAAATAAAGTCCTTGTCTGCTACGAGGGTTGTGAGGATAAGTCTAACGAGCAAATATGCCGTGAGCATAATTATAAAGCCTTTTATTACCATCCAAAACATCTCATGAGCTTTGCTCACCTGGCCCATGTTTCCGTTTGCTGTGAGGTACAAGAATCCCGCATATGCGATAGTAATCGTAGCACATACAACAGCAAGTCTAAAAATGAACTTAATCAGATTCTCTATCGAAGCAATGAGTTGAGACCATTTGGTACAATCAACTCCACGACAAACTATAAGCCCAGAATTATTATTTGTCCCAGTTTTTGTTGTAGGACCAACTGTATCACTCACAGCAGCAAAAGAAATAAACGGTATTAAAACTGCAAAAAGTATTCCGATAATTATTATCTTTTTCATTATATTTCCTGAGGCTGTATCTTATCTAATAAATCATTCAACTGCTCATCAGCCTGTTTGAGTGCACCTGTTATACTCTCCTTTCCTGAAACAATTGTATCAAGAAGATTTTTGAATATTCCATATGTCACATCCTTGTCTGGATCAAACCAAACTTTAGATCTGAGTGCCGCTTTATAAAATACTTCTTTATATGGATCCTGTGGCAACTCAGATAACATGTCTCGTCTAACTGGAGGCAGACTTGTAATCTCTGATAAAGCGGTTAGGGCTTCTGCTGAAGTAAAACCGTAAATTGCATTTAATGCACCTGCTGGATTTACAGAATTCCTAACAATTGCCATACCGTACATTGAACCAAATGTTATACCGCCAGTATCATCACCGTTGTTTGGCTTTGGAATCGGTAGTTCGGTTACATCAAAGTTTAGATTAGGATTTTTCTCTTGGATACGTGTTATGTCACTTGCATGACCTATAGCCATGGCCACATCACCTTGTGCAAACATATCTAGAGAATTAGAAAATGACCTTGACCATGAATACAAAGTCTTTACCGGATTTGCAAACTGAGTAAAGAAGGTGATAGCGGTATCAGATGGGGTAACTGTTGCTGCACCACGTTCATCTATAAATGCCGAGAGTCTACCATTTTTGTTTCCAACTATTGGACTTCCAGACTGCATAAACAGAATCGAGATAATATCCTTGGCATAGTCTATGTTTGAAAATTCACCTAAGGCTATACCACTTTTCTTTAAAATTCCTGAAGCATCTTTTTCAGATAGACGTGGAACAAGTTGTATAACTTCATCCCAATACTTTGGCGGTGAAGCAATACCTGCCTTTGTAAACATTGTTCTATTCCAATAAAGAACTAATGGATCGATTGTAAACGGCATAGCTAAAGAACCGTCAGCCTGCAAGAAAATTTCTGCATCCTCTACAAACAAATCTTTGTAAGTTCTTTCGGGTAAAGATTTATATGGTATCGGCAAAAGCTTACTTGATTGCTTCAAAATATCCTCATGTGGTAAGAGTACTACATCTGGACCTGTACCTGACGCCAATGCTTCGAGGAAATTCCTATCAAATGTTTCTTCCGGAACATACTGGTAGGTAACCTTCGGAATAACAGGTTCCTCAGCTGCTGAGAGATTAGTTATGAGTGTTCCCATCACTTCCTGCGGGACCGTACCCCAAATATTTATAACACCTGATGTATCAGAATCATTGTTTTGTACAATACCGAAAAGAATCACTCCTCCAATGATTGCTACTATGAATACTCCCAACAAAATTCCTTGAAATAATGACATAAATTATTGCTTCTTAAATATTATACCGTAATGGTGACTTCCCGCACTAAACTCTCTTTCTTTCTCGAAACCATTTGCAGAAAAAAGTGCCACCGCTTCAACTGGACCAACAACCGAATCCTTATGTGGACCCATTTGTGAAAATGAATCCGACCAATCAACCACAACGAGTTTACCACCCGGTTTTAAGATTCTCTTTATCTCCCCTACAGCATTACGCTTATCTTCTAACTGAAATAAAACATTGGATAAAATTGCTCTATCCATAAACCCGTTATGGATCCTGGTTGCACCAGGCTTTTCTATATCTGCCCAGACTATCTCTACATTATTTATCTTTTGATGATGTGCTTCACTCTTTATCCTGGCTAGCAAATCCTTCTGCACATCTATCGCATATACTCTTCCCGTCTCCCCCACAGCCTTGGCTAAGTGAATAGTGTGATGCCCTGACCCAGC
>CAYYLG010000036.1:0-4136 GCA_964472605.1 uncultured Candidatus Saccharibacteria bacterium
AACCTATCGCTGTTTAGATTATTACCCGGTTTTGGAGTTAACCTCGCCCTTGTCCCGATAGTTTCTCAGGCGAAAACCCAACACCTCGACAGTGAAAAAATAAATGCCTACAAAAGCAAAAGCACCTAAGGAACTTAGTGCTGAAGAACTTGCAGCAAAAGAATTGAAAGAAGATTCTTTGATGCATAAATTACTAACAGATTCAAAGAACCCACCACTCGCTGGAGACATCGTAGAAGGTGTGGTTATTGCAATGGATAAAAACGCGGTTTTCGTTGACCTGCCTCCATTTGGAACAGGTATAATCTACGGCCGTGAATACATTGTTGCTCGCGATATCATCAAGAAAAGTCATGTTGGAGACACAGTTACAGCCAAGGTTGTAGATCCATCTGGCAAGGACGGTTATGTTGAACTTTCTCTTAAGGAAGCTAAACAAGCTCTTATCTTGAGTGAAATCGAGACAGCTATCGCAGACAAGACAGCTCTTGATCTTCCGGTTCTTGAAGCAAACAAAGGAGGACTTATCCTTGCTTGGCAAGGTATTCAAGGCTTCCTTCCAGCTTCACAACTCAAAGCTGATCACTACCCTCGCGTAGAAGATGGTGACAAGGACAAGATTCTAGGTGAGCTAAAGAAGCTTGTTGGAACTCGTCTTATCGTAACTATCATCGGCGCTACACCAAAGGATGGTAAGCTAATCTTCTCTGAAAAGGGTGAGATCGACGAAGCTAAGACTTCTGTAGCTTCTACTTATGAAGTTGGAGATGTGGTATCTGGAGAAATCACAGGTGCAGTAGACTTCGGAGTATTCGTTAAGCTAAAGGATAATCTAGAAGGTCTAGTACACATTTCAGAAATGAACTGGGCTCTAGTTGAAAATCCAAAATCAGTTTACAAAGTTGGAGACAAAGTTAAGGTAAAGGTTATCGAAGTTAAGGATGGTAAAGTTTCTCTTTCTATCAAACAACTTCAAGAGAATCCTTGGACTGAAGCTGGTAAGAAGTACAAGAAGGACATGCAGGTTAAAGGACTTGTTATCAAGCACAACAAGCATGGTGCACTTGTATCAATCGAAGAAGGTGTTGCAGGTCTAGTACATGTATCAGAGTTTGGTAGTTCAGAAGAAAAACTTCGCTCTACAATGGAACTTGGTAAGGTATACGACTTCAAGATCAATGTATTCGATCCAAAGGAACAAAAGATGACTCTGTCATATATTCCAAAGAACTAAATAAAATTTAAAAACAAAAAACTCTCAGATATCCGAGAGTTTTTTGTTTATACCTCCAAATTACTATACAAACTCGCGGATTTTTCCCAGCCTTCATTTGCCCAGATGTCTATGGCTAAGGCAATTTTTTTGCCAAGTTTTTTTAGAGTTTTAATTTCTTCTTCTTTGAATTTTCCAAGTATATGTTTTGCAACTTTCTCATCACCCAATGGCTTTTTTAACTTTCCTCCTGCTGTTTCTCCTGACACACCAACTCTTATGCGAGCAAATTCCAAAGTCTTTACTTGTCGAATAACTGACTCGAGACCTTTGTGTCCCCCACTGCTTTTGTTATGAGAAATTTTTATCTTACCAATTGGCAAATCAAGATCATCGTAAATCACTAGTAAGTCTTCTGCTTTTTTCTTACTCGTAACAAGTTTACGTAGCGATGCCCCACTTTTGTTCATGAAGGTTTCTGGTAGAAGCAACATCACATTTTGTTTGCCAATCTTTACTTCAGAAATTAAAGCTTCATGCACCTTACTTTTCTCCCAATCTCCACCATCAAAAGTTTTCCTCACAATATCAAGGATGATCCTACCAGCATTATGCCTAGTATTTTCATATTCTTCCCCAGGATTCCCCAAACCTAAGATATATTTCATATTTGCGTATCTTACCAAATAACCGTATTATGAGGAAACTTTATGCCTAATTGGATCAAAAAAGCCTATCAAAGTGAGCTCTGGAGATTCCTATTCTTTGTGGTATTTATCATCCTCCCTATACGTCTTTTCGTCATTCAACCATTCATTGTAAGTGGCGAATCCATGTATCCAACCTTCGAAAACAGAGACTATCTCATAGTCGACGCTATAAGTTATAAGTTCAAAGAACCTCAACGTGGAGATGTGGTGGTGTTCAAATATCCATATGATGATAAAAGATACTTCATCAAGCGCATTATTGGGCTCCCAGGAGAAACAATTAAAATAAATAATGGAAAACTTTCAATAAACGATACTCCACTTGATGAACCTTATGCTGGAAAAATGTTTGAGAATGATTTCTCTATCAAACTTGCGTCAGATGAACTCTTTGTAATGGGTGACAATCGTGGAGCTAGTTCTGACTCAAGGTCATGGGGTCCACTACAGGAAAAGTTTCTTGTGGGTCGCCCACTGCTTCGCCTCTACCCCATACCTGAGATTGGAATTTTACCCGGGCACATATAAAATACTTCTATGAAAACAATTATTGAAAAGCACTCATGTATGACTGTCGACCCAGCCTATAATGTGGCCTGTTACTATGGTTATCATATTTCTCCGGAAGTCAGATTCGAAAAGATAGATTTACAGTCAATAAAAGCCATAAAAGCTCTAGAAGGTGATGACTACTTTGCTCCAGCAGAAGATATGGTGGCAATACTTAAGTCTTATCACACAGATCAAATCCAAAACCTACCTCAACCGGTTCTGCTTTGGTCTGAAGGAACATATTCTGGTAAAAAATCAAAGAAAAGAATTCTACATTTGGACATGATCGGAACTCCAAAGAGTATCGCTGAAGCAACTATACTTCAAACAGCTGTTGCCATACTCAAAGAAGAAGGTTTCAAAGACATTTATGTAGAAATAAACTCAATCGGAACCAAAGAAGCAACTGCAAAATTCCAAAGAGAAATTTTAAATTATTACAAAAAGAATTTATCTGCCGTCTCTCCGACTTGCAGACAAATATTTAAAAAGGACGCATTAACTGCCCACACTTGTGCCCTAGAAGAAGGTGATGAGATAGCAATCAAAGCTCCACAAGCGATAAGTTTCTTAAATGAAGAAAGCAGAGTTCACTTGGAAGAAGTTCTGGAATTCCTAGAAACTTTAAACATTGATTACAGAATCACTAATTCACTTGTAGGCCACAGAGGTTACTCAACTGATACAGTATTTACCATACGCGCCAGTGATTCAAAGGGCGGAAACGTGCTTCTAGGCGCTGGCTCAAGATACAATACTCTTCCTAAAAAATGTGGCTATAAAAAAGATGTCCCAGGAGTTGGTATAACACTCTATTTACCACCTCTCGCAAAGACAAAGCAATCTCTAAAACCGATGAAGAAGTCTAGATTCTTCTTTATCCAAATCGGATTTGAGGCAAAACTAAAGAGTTTAGAGGTTATTGAGATTCTACGCAAAGCCAAGATTCCACTATATCAATCTATCTCTAGAGACAAACTTTCTGCTCAATTATCTATAGCTGAACATGAGAAATTCCCTTATATAATCGTAATGGGTCAAAAGGAGGCGGTAGAAAACACAGTAATCGTCCGTGATGCAAATACCCGTTCCCAAGACACAGTCAAAATACCAGATTTACCGAATTATCTTAAAAATATTGCCTAATCCTAGCCTGTGTGCTAGAATCTTCCCACTATGATAAATGTTGATGTGGCTAAGGGCCCAAACGAAAATAACATAAGTTTGATCAAGAGATTCACTCGAAAAGTTCAGGAATCTGGTGTTTTGCCACGCGTAAGAAGTCTACGCTATGCAACACGAACTCAGTCAAAATATGTTCGCAAGAAGAAGACTCTGGTTAAGCTAGATCGCAGAGCTATCCGTGAAGAACAGATCAAGCTTGGAAAGATCACACCTCGTGGTCCAAGATCATAATCTCCTGTGTTAGAAAATTTCGAAATAAAAAAGATATATAAAGGCAAGATTCCAAACTTGCCTTTTAATCTTATTAAGGATGCTATCCTGGGTAAAAATTATTCCCTGTCTCTAGTCTTTTCTGATAAAAAACTTGCTACAGAAATGCATAAGGAATGGAAAAAAAAAAATGATCCAGCTAACGTGCTTTCTTTCCCGCTTGATAAAAAGTCTGGAGAAATTTTTATTTATCCAAAGGACAATCC
>CAYYLG010000037.1:0-3673 GCA_964472605.1 uncultured Candidatus Saccharibacteria bacterium
GTAGCATGTAGAGACTCATTTATTCTTTTTATAAAATCTAATCTATTTATCTTAAAATACCCCAAAGAATCCTGTAATTTATCTAGATTTAACAAATCCTCTTCATCTGTACTAAGCGGTAAATACCCCAAGCTCGAAAGTATATTCATTACAGCAAAACACTCCAGATCCGGAAGCGAGTCTTTATCGATTTTAAATATATTTTTATACAAAAAATCCACAACCTGAAAGATTCTTCCTATTTCACCCTCACCTACAACCAACCTTCCAACTAATGATTTTACCTTGGCCAAAAGTCTGATTGATTCTATGTTTCCCCTCAAATCATAAAAAATATTATTTAAAAGCAAACTATTAGTAAGTCGCCAAACTTCTTTACCCTTCACCACAGAGACCAAAACCTTAGAAAACTCTGTTAAGGCTACCTTGTGTTTGTTGGTTGATTTGCGAAGACTTTTCACTGAAGCACGTATAAGTCCAAGGTCTTTAGTAAGTAAAGTTACTTTAGCATCTACATCTCCCGTCCATTCTACCTTCATCACAAAACCTTCTGTTGTGTATTTATGATGACCTGACATTTTCTAAACTTTATTTATATCGAATTCTAAACCAGACTTATCTGTATAATTAATTTTCACTATTCCAGAAACTTTTTTAAATTCATTTTCGAATTGATTAAGGAATTCCCCTGCATCTTTTCCAACATTTATTTCGCCTCTATCAGACTGATTCCAACCAAGCTCTTTTCTTTTATCTTGCACTGCACGTAGAAGTTCACGCATTTGACCTTCTTTTTTAAGATCTTCTGTAAGATTTGTGTCGAGGCTTGATTCGTTACCTGATTTTATTTCTTTAACATTTAATTCATCCGAAACAATATCTGGGAATAAAGCATCGAGCGAAAGATTTGTAGTAAATGACTGAAGAGGTTGTCTAACCTTTATATTTTCTTTATTTCTCATCGCAAGACCAATCTCTACAATTTCTCTTGTAGTTTGCATCTTTGCAATTATTTCCATATCAGCCTTTTGAGCCACTGGCCAAGTATCCAGATGAACACTCTCCTTTCCATTATCTCCTTTAACTTTTTGATACAACTCCTCAGCATAGAATGGCATAACAGGCGCTACAGCTTTAGAAAGTTCAAAGAGAACAAACTTTGTTGTTTGTATTGCATCATTTTTATCCAGAGCATCATCTGACTTGAATCTGTCTCGCGATCTACGTAGATACCAAGTAGAAAGATCATCGATGAAGTCTGCAATTGGACGGACTCCTTTGTCTATCTCATATGAATCAAAATGCTTTGTAACTAGTTCTACAGTTTGATTAAGTCTTGAAACAATCCATTTATCCAAAACATTTTCTGATTCTTTATATTCTGACTTAGATTCAACAGCATACATTTCATAGAAAGAGACGACATTTTGTAATCTCATTAAAACCTTTTTATTTATCTCATCTACCGCCTTCTCAGAAAAAGCATAGTCCTCAGACTTAACTGATGGTGATTGCATAAGGAGGAATCTAAAAGCGTCGGCACTATATTTCTCTATAAGTGGCATTACTGGAGGATAATTATTTTTTGATTTAGACATTTTCTGACCATCCTCTGCAAGAATAAGTCCGTTTACTATCACATTTTTGTATGGAGATTTACCGAATAGTCCCACTCCAAGAACAAGTAGTGTATAGAACCATCCACGAGTTTGATCTAATCCTTCAGCGATAAAATCTGCTGGGAAATGATGTCCCTCAAAAAATTCTTTATTCTCTCTTGGATAATGAACCTCAGCAAAAGGCATGGACCCAGACTCGAACCAGCAATCAAACACATCTGAAACTCGGCTTACCTCTCCACCACAAGAACATTTGTATTTTACTCCATCGATATATGGTCTATGAAAATCTACTTCATATTTGTCATTATGAGGTAGTGGTACAAATTCAAGTTCTTTTATATGTCCTGTCTCAAGGAAATCTCCCGCCCAATTATTTATAAGATCTTTATCATGACCTCCTTCGGCAAGTGCAAAAAGCACAGATGCAGGACCATCATGAGTTACTATAAGTATAGTTTTGCCCTCGTATTGCTCATCTATTTCGTAGATAAATTCCCCCACGCGCTCTGCTACATCACGGATATTTTCACCATTTGGAAGTCTTTTATCTAATTGCTCCTTTACCGAAGAATAATATCTCTGATACTCTTCGAAGCTCTTTCCATCCAAATCACCAAAATCATATTCACGTATTCTTTCGTCTTCTATTATCTGACCCTTGAAGGCAGTAGCTTCTATCACTATCTCAGCCGTCTCCTTTGTCCTGGTAAGTGGAGAAACGTATATTGCATCAATAGTATCATCCTTCAATGTATGTGCCACAAGTTCAACCTGTGCTCTACCAGCATCAGTCAAATGGAACTTCTTATGATTATCTGATGTAACGATATATTGCACATTATGCTCACCCTCGCCATGACGCATTACTATATAAGTATTTCTCTTTTTTACTTTAGATTTTAATTCATTTAGTGAACCAATTACTTCGTATGATTCACAGCTATTACACCTCCATACTGGGATTGGTGCTCCCCAAAATCTCTGACGAGACACAGCCCAATCACGAGCACCTTCTAGCCATTTACCAAATCTACCTGAACCCACTGCTTCTGGTATCCATTTAATTTTATTATTTTCCTCAACAAGTTTATCCTTTAAGTCAGTCACTTTCACAAACCAAGATGAGGTAGCGTAGTTTATAAGTGGAGTATCACAACGCCAACAATGTGGATATGAGTGAACGATTTTTTCTTTCTTAAATAATTTATTTTCTTTAGCTAACCACTTTATAACCTCCACATCTGTTGCTTGATGACCATCCTTATCAGAAGATTTTGGCTTTACTTGAAGACCGGGAAAATCCTTTACTTCTGGCTTGAAATGACCATCTTTTGCAACATGTTGTATAAAAGGAAGGTTTTCTCTTACTGACAACCCATAATCATCCTCACCAAATGCTGGTGCAATGTGAACGATACCCGTTCCATCTTCTGTAGTTACGAAATCTGCTCCGTAAACTTTCCAACCATTTTCTTTATTCTTAACCTTCTCGTCATTTATATAGTAATCAAAAATAGGTTTATATGATTTACCAATAAGCTCTGAACCTTTGATTTCATTTTCTTTTTTAAATTCCTTGTCTTTGAATACTTGTTCAACTCTAGAATTAAGGACGATATATTTTGATCCTTCTACTTCGAAAATCCCATATGTTTCCTCTGAGTTAACAGCCAGTGCAACATTCCCAGGGAGCGTCCATGGTGTTGTTGTCCAAGCAAGTAAAAATGTATTCGGCTCGTCCGAGAGTTCACATCTCACAAATACTGAAATATCAGTTATATCTTTATAACCTTGATTTACTTCAAAGTTCGCTAGGGTTGTCTCACAACGAGGACATAGATGCATAGACTTGAATCCTTCATAGACCAAACCTTTGTCATTAAGTGTCTTAAATGCCCACCAAACAGACTCGGTATACCCAGGGTCCATAGTCTTGTAGTCGTTTACCATGTCTACCCATCTACCAGCTCTAGGTACAATCTTTCTCCACTCCTCTGCATAACGAAGCACATTTTGTCTAGCAGCTTCATTGAACTTATCTATTCCATAAC
>CAYYLG010000038.1:0-3452 GCA_964472605.1 uncultured Candidatus Saccharibacteria bacterium
GTATGCAAATGCACGTATATATCCTCCAAGGCTTTCACCGCATCACCGCAGGCAATATTGTTTTGATGATATAGTCCATCGGTACAGTCACCCGCAGCCCAGATACCAGCACAGCTAGTCTGCTGTGTCCTAGGATCAACTTTCACAGCGCCGAATGGTGTGAGCTCAATCAAATCCTTGGCATATTCTGTAGCAGGCATAGCACCAATCTCTACAAAAATTCCTGTAGTAGGGTGATTGATTATTTCTCCAGTATCTTTAATCTTATAAACTAATTCATTTACAAATTTATCACCTTTAACTTCTAGAATTTCTACATTTGGAATAGCTTTGAACTTTGGATTAGCTTTCATTTTTTCTATGGTCACAGGATCAGCCTTGAATTCATTATTTTTGTGAAGTAGGGTAACGGACTTGCAGTAGGCAAGGAGTTGAGCCGCACTTTCGAATCCAGCGTTTCCACCACCAATTACGACCACATCTTGATCAGAGTATAGTGGGCCGTCGCATGTGGCACAATAAGTAAGACCTTTGTGTTCAAATTGATCTGCACCATGGACATTGAGTTTTCTCCTGTTGCTACCTGAAGTGATAAGAACAGTTTTAGCCTCGAATGATTCTTTTGGAGTCTTAATTAAAAATACTTCTCCATTTTTCTCGATTTTTTCTACACGATCATTTGTCTTTATATCTACAACTCCATCTGCATACGCGCGGAGATGAGCCTCAAGATTTTTTGCTAAGTCAGCGCCAGAGATTTTCACTGTTCCAATCCAATTCTCAATACCATCAGAGACAATTGATTGTCCTCCAAAAGATTCTGTAATAAAAATAGTTTTAAGTTTTTTTCTTGATGCGTAGACACCGGCAGATACGCCAGCTGGTCCACCACCGATAATTGCTAAATCATAAGTCATGCAGACTATTTTACTTTATTTTTGAGCGTCTGAGAAATGCTGGAACGGCACCCCAATCATCATCCTGAGTATCGTCGATTATAACCTTCTTCTTTTCTTCAACAGTAGTTGTAGCAACTGGAGTTGGTTCTGTAGGAACTACGGGTTGTGGAGTATTGTCTGTTTCTTTTTCCTTATTACCACCTAGAAATGAATTAAAGATTTTTCCTCTTGTGGAATCAGAAACTCTTTCTTCATTGCTTGCAAAAAGACTTCGGCGATTAACATTTTCTGGGAAGCTAGATGCTATAACTGTTATCTTAACTTCACCTTTCTTTAGTTTGTCATCTTTTACAGTTCCGAAAATAACTTTAGCATTTGGATCGATAGATTCTGTAACAACTTTAGCGGCATCTTGAATTTCAAACATTGTTAGGTCATCTCCACCAGCAATAGAGAATAGAACTCCCTTGGCACCAGAAATTGAGATATCAAGTAGGGGAGAATTGATAGCAGCTTTGGCGGCATCTTCAGCCCTTTTCTCACCTGTACCATAACCTATACCCATGAGTGCTGTACCAGCATCCTCTAGAACCGCTTTGATGTCGGCGAAGTCGATGTTGATGATACCTGGAGTTGTGATGAGGTCAGAGATTCCTTCTACTGCTTGTTTCAAAATCTCGTCACACATTGCAAAGGCTCCCTTAGCAGTTGTTTCTTTAGAAATTGTTGTAAGTAGTCTGTCGTTTGGGATAACGATGATTGCATCCACTTCCTTGCGTAATTCATCGAGTGCTTGTTCAGCAACACGCATGCGAAGTTGTCCTTCAAATGAAAATGGCTTTGTAACTACAGCAACGGTTAATGCACCGAGTTCCTTGGCTGTGCGAGCTACGATAGGAGCTGCACCAGAACCAGTTCCTCCACCAAGTCCACAAGCAATGAAAGCCATGTCAGCACCCTTAATCTTTTCCTGAACTTCTTCCTTAGTTTCTTCTGCAGCGCGTTTACCTAAGTCAGGATTCATTCCTGTTCCAAGACCACGAGTTAAGTTTTTTCCGATATGAACTTTTATCTTTGCTAGAGAATTATGCAAATCCTGCGCATCTGTATTTACTGAGATGAAATCCACACCGTGAACTTTTGATGCAACCATGTGATTTACTGCATTTTTTCCAGATCCACCAACTCCGATTACCTTAATTCTTGCAAATGATTCTACGTCTGTTTTAATTTGTGCCATAGCGCGGTTTTATTTAGTGGGGTTATCATAACAGAAGCGCAGACAAAAAGAAAAGGGTTGACAAAAGACCTATAAAAGTCAGAGTTTATGGCCTAAAATAAGAGTTTTATGGAAGAAATTGCTTGAACCAGTCGCCAAGCTTTTTTGCAGTCTTTTTGATACCGATACTTGTAGTATGGACAGTGCCGATACTGTCAGAAGAGAATCCATAAACACAAAGTCCGAAAGCAACTGACCAAGAAGAATCTTTTAATTCTTGTTTGCCGAAATGTTGAGAGAGTGCTCCAACTTTTGCAGGAAGTTTCAAATATCCGCGAGCAAATTCTTCTATCAAAGTAAATGAAGCTCCACCACCAGTAAGAATTATTCCGGCAGGAAGTAGTCCACTCTTTCCGATTTTCTTTAAATGACTTTCTACAAGATCAAAAATATCTGAAAGTCTTGCAACAATTATTTCATCAAGTTTTTTCTTTGGATAATTACCACCAACAACACTACCGAGTTTAACTTGCTCAGCTTCTTCGAGTGGGATTCGAAGTCCTAGAGCAATATCATTTGTGATGTCGTTTGAACCTATTTCAAAAACCTCAAGAGATATTGGAACATTGTTTTCATAGACAACGATTGAAGTCGTCTCGCTTCCAATGTTGCAAAGTACACATCCAGCGATGCGCTGAGCCTTGGTCAGCATGACATGGGCCGTGGCAAATGGGGCAGGGGTAACATCAATAACTTCAAGCCCAGCTTCCTCTACGGCTTGTATAAGGTCGTTTAGATGATGTTCGAGACAGGTAACAAACAGAACCTTCACCTCAAGTTTCATACCTTTCATACCGATTGGATTCCCTAGAGCTGATTTACCATCGATTTTGTATGAAAGCGGAATTGCATGTATCACTCTTTTATTTAAAATAACACTTTCAGGTAAACTACCTTGAGCGGTCGATATGGCCTTATCCATATCAAGCTGGGTAATTTCAGAATCAGCACGAGAGATAACCACGCTCCCTGTTGCTACAACACTTTGAATGCCAATACCACCGATAGAGACAAAAACTTTTTTGATTGGGATTTGAGAAATTTTCTCAGCACCTCTTACCGCAAGTTCAATTGATTTGGATGCTTCCTTGCTGTTTACGACATAGCCGTGGCGGAGTCCGCGAGATTCACTTTTTCCTATTGCAATTATCTTTGGAATTTCTTTTCCTTCTTCTGAAATAGCAATTTCACTTACTACAACTTTGGTTTCCCAAGATCCAATATCTATTCCTACAGTAATATTTCGAGCCATGTAGGCATTTTACAACACTTTT
>CAYYLG010000039.1:0-3111 GCA_964472605.1 uncultured Candidatus Saccharibacteria bacterium
TTGGTGCCCGAGGTGGGAATCGAACCCACACGGTCTTGCGACCTGGAGATTTTAAGTCTCCTATGTATACCAATTTCATCACTCGGGCGTGGAGGCCACGGTGGGAATCGAACCCACGCATAGAGATTTTGCAGATCTCCGAATTACCACTTTTCTACGTGGCCGAGTGACATAAGCATATTAGCAGAAAGGCATGACTTATAAAAGTGATTGGAAAATATAAAAAGGTGTGATATATTTTCCTGCATGCGCTCATAGCTCAGTTGGTAGAGCAGATCCCTCTTAAGGATAAGGTCGTAGGTTCGAATCCTACTGGGCGCACAATGTGCGGGGCACATTGTGCGAGACGGAGCCCGACGGGGCGAGTCCGGGTCGGGCAAATTTTTAGCAAAAAATTATGCCTGACCACAAAGTACCCTGTATAGAGTAATGCTGGAGTGGCGGAATTGGTATACGCGCTAGTCTTAGGAACTAGTCCCGCAAGGGTTAAGGGTTCGAGTCCCTTCTCCAGCACAGATAAATTAGACTAAATTTGGTTAGTAAAATAAACGTTAAGTTTGTAAGTAAATAAAATGGACTCGAAGGCCGGAATCGCGCCTGCGAGTCAGGAAAAAGCGATGAGGCGGGGTCGCGACCTTTGCGCAGCAAAGAGTTGTGACCGAGTCCCTTCTCCAGCACCAAAATAAAAATCCGGATTAAATCCGGATTTTTATTTTGATAATTCATCTATCTTCCTTACAAGTTTTTCACCTTTATCAATCTCAAAGGTAAAGAATGGAGTTTTGCCATTACGAATCTTTTCCATTACAAACCCTCTGAACTCACGAACATTTCGAGATAGGAAGTCCATTACTGCATTTTCTTGATTTTCCGGTAATACACTTATGAATATCGTTGCTTTATCCTCATGGTCAGAAAGGGAGATTCGAGTTACCGTGATAAGTGATGTTCTGTTTGATTCACGAGAAATAAATTCACCCGCAAGCTCCCTTATATAATCTTCTCTTCTTTCGTGTCTATGATCTGTCATACTATTTTTCTACCATTACTATTGCCTGTAATTCATCTCCTGGAGCAATCTCTATCTTGGCATCAATTGAGATACCACACTCTGTTCCTTCAGAAATTTCTCCAACCTTAACCTTTTGACTTTGTAGCTCACGTAGGTGTCCAAAACCAATTTCATTTCCACGACGAAGTATTCTAACCTTTGTATCTACCGGCACAGTTCCTTGTATTGCTCTACCACCGATAACTTGTCTGTCCTTAACTTTGCTAAAGAATTTTAATACTTTAATCACACCACTTATTTCTTCAACCATTTTCTTTGGCTTTTTTGTAACAGCAATTTCCTTTAGATAATCCGCTAATTCATAAATTATTCCAAAGTATTTTGTTTCTACTCCAAATCTCTCGCGAATAGCGTCAGCTTGCTTGTCGATACCAACAGAGAAGCCAACTATCACTGTTCCTTCCTTAGATGTAGCAAGCTTCACATCTGATTCTCGAATTTCTCCAACCCCAGCATGCAGGACCTTGAACCCGATTGATTCATTATTGATTTTCTTAATCTCATGAAATATCGCATCGATAGCGCCCTGTGCATCGGCTTTGATAATTATTGGTATCAAAGCTTCAGATGTAACTTCAATAGCATTTTCCTCCTTTGGCTTATTACTCTCATTTTCCTCAATTAGTTTTTCTGCTTCTTTTTTATTTTTTACTGTAGTGAAAATATCTCCAACATCCGGCATATCATTCCATCCAGTAACTCGAATAGGACTTGAGAAAGTAGCTTCAGCAATTTTCTTACCTAGATAATTTTCCATAAATCTCACTGGGGCGTATCTGTTACCGCAGACAACTACGTTTCCAACTTTTAGAGTCCCATCTTTTATGATGAGTGTTGCATTTATACCTGTCCCTTTCTCTGTATGAGCTTCAATAACGATTCCTTCTGCTGGCTTTGACTCATCACTCATAAATCCAAGTACATCAGTTTGTAGGGCAACGAGGTCTAGTAGGTCACTTACTCCAGCACCAGTCTTTGCAGATACTGGCACAGCAGTTATGTCACCACCATAACCTTCCACAAAAATTTCATTTTCTGCCAAACTTTGTTTTGTTCTGTTCAGATCAGCGTTTGGCTTATCGATTTTATTCATCGCAATAATGTATGGGATACCAGCAGATTTGATTGCCTTAAGAGCATCTAGTGTTTGAGGCTTCACTCCATCTTCAGCAGACACAACGAGTATTGCCACATCAGCTACACTTGCTCCGCGAGTTCGGATTTTGGTGAAAGCTTCATGACCAGGAGTGTCTAGGAATGTGATTTTCTTCACTACACCATCAGAGAGTTTGTGGTCGATTTCATAGGCAGAAATTTTTTGGGTGATACCCCCAGTTTCACCAGCTACAACATTAGTGCTTCTTATATAATCAAGAAGAGTAGATTTGCCGTGGTCGATATGTCCCATGACTGCCACAACGGGTGGGCGAGGGCGGATTTTATCGTTTGGAGTAGACATGCATTAGAGTTTGCATGATTCTTTGGCTTTTGACAAGGCTTCAGCTTCTTCAGTTGTTAATTCAAATTCACTTTTGAAGTTTTTTACTGGTTTGGAATATACACTCATTCTGTCACGCATATATAGACTTGATAGTATTACACCATCGCCGTGCTCATTTAAAATTGCTGTTGCAAAGCTTTGAAGTCCGCCAGAACCATCTCCAGAAAATGGATTAAAACGAAGTGTATGAAGTCCTTGCAAACTTCTCTTTAGACGAGATTCAACTTTGGCTAGATATGGTTCAAGCTCTTTTCTGAAGTTGTGTAGGTTATCTAACTCCTTCCCGTATATAGTTAATGTGTCAGGAATATTTTCTGCATGACCACGTAGGAATTTGCGTAGTTTTAGCCACATGAAAATAGTTAGTATTAAGTTTATTAGTGCAAAGATAGCTAATCCTAGGATTATATATTCACTCTGGTTTTGTATATCCAACATGTTTTAAAAAGATATCATATAAATGCAGGCTTAACAAAATACGTTTCCCACAGTAAGCTTCTGTATATGATCTATTTAGATAGTGCTAGCACAACCCCAA
>CAYYLG010000040.1:0-3071 GCA_964472605.1 uncultured Candidatus Saccharibacteria bacterium
CACAAAATCCCTATTCTGACACCCTATCTGAACCATTTACATAATTAGGATCTGTTGATATGCGTATTGTTACTGCCTCACGTGTAGGCCTACTGATCTTTGTACCAGTGAACGTATCTGTTGCAAGAAGTGACATGTTCTGTAGCAAGAAAGGTATTTCTCCTATTTGATTTGTACTTGGTGTTATACCAACTTGGAAAGCGACTTCCCTGGCTGGCTTTGTATATCCAGTCCCCGCAGAAACATTACCAACATTCCAAACAATCCTTCCTGTCTTATCATCAAAGGATACTCTATCCCCTTCTGGGTAAACCTGATTTTTCCAAGAAACATATGGCGGTATAGAACCTTCAACCGAAACATTATTTAGATCATTTGATGTGTTTGTTAATGTGAGTACAACTGTATAAGTAGTCTCTTGCTCTGCCTTTGGTGGGATAGATCCAGAGTTAGTAAACGGACCAACATAGTAGACTGATCTAGCGACGATACCCAAGTCTGATTCAACTTTAACCTTTCTTACTATAGTTGATTTGATATCTTCTGGCACGCGAGATTCAGACGGTCTCTTTCCTGTCACAGATACATCCATCGTTATTTCTTGGCCCTTAACCAAAGCGGTGTATGCCTCAAACGGTAATGTATTTATTCCAAACGTAACAGCACCAACTTTACCCGGCTCCACGTTTGCGAGCTCTTCGTTTGTACTCTTATTCCAAATTATTTTATTCTCTGTTGATTTATAAAAACCAGTTGATGAATTAAGATTCTTTTTATCCAAAGCATTTCCAGAAAGTTTCAATTCAATTGTCACATCTGTGATAGGAATATCTAAATTATTTGTATATTCGATCTTTGCTGTGATCGGTCTACCTGCCGTCGTCACATAATCTGAAGCAAGTTCGCTATCATCAATCTTGAGTGTTGTTGCAAGAAATGGCTTAGTTAAAGTAACTCTCTCGAGTGAAGTAGCAAAGAGCCCTGAAATAGCCTTTGGATTAACCTTATCTGCTACACCTCCCTCAAATCTAAAGAATCTATCTGCATTAGCATCTCCACTAAATGTCCCCTTTATCTTTATGGTAGATGTTCCGAGCGCACCAAGTGTATCAATATTCCATATATTATTTTCAGTAATTGGCTCTGGGAAGGCACTTGCAAAAGTAAAGCCTGAAGGATATTCAGCCTTAACCAAAATATCTTTTAATTCCTTATCGGTATTTGATCTAACCCTTAGGTTAAGGGTTACCTCCTGCCCTATTGTGGCTTCTTTTAATGTGTCTAGCACAAATTCAACCGGAGCAGTTTCGATAAGAACATCCACAGATTTTGACCTATCAAAAGGAGCATTCGAGTTTGGTATATGGTATTCGGCTCTTGCAACTATTTCTTGTTTCTCTCTCTCGCTTCCGAACAAGACCGCCTTTACCTTGCGAGAAACTGTCTCACCTGGATTTATAGTCCCTAAACCTTCTCTATAACTTGGCAAATCCCTAGATATATCTGATACATCTTTTGTTCCTGGTGGAAAATCAACAACTAAATCTACAAGTTCTATTGGAAAACTATTTTTATTTTGTATTTCAACTTCAATTTCATAATCTCTCCCACCTGCTGTAGACACAGGTCCTATGACAGAAATATCAACGTTCTGACCAGCACCAACCTTGTTTACAATATAATCCCAAGCAAAATAAAATGATCCAGCACAGAAAAGTAATGCAACTATGGTAAATATCCAAGCACCGACTTTAGAATTTGTCTTCTTTGGTGAAACTAGTTCATTTTCATCCTCTACCTCAACCTCATGTTGCCAGTCATGCAGTACATCTGTATTTTTCTCAGTTAATGGACGAATTTGCTTATTCAAAATCTCCGGAGAGTTCGGAGAATAAAGTTTCTGATTTAGAGAATCAAGTTTCCCTTCTTGTGGCCTGTCTTGCATACAAATATTATAGCATTAGAACTTTTCCAAATCTTGTGCAAATAAAAATGCCCGCCTTCTCAGATAGAAAAGCGAGCATAGGATTAACTTATTCTAAGCAAATTCCGGCCAAGGAGTCTGCGCGCTGGGCAAGATCTTCTCAAGCAACAGCGCTAAGAAATACACCCCTTCAGCAATTAGTCCCGCAACCACCATTGCCACGAGTTCATTGTGACTAAAGAAGATTCCTGTTGCATACCCAATCACTGAACCCGCAACCACGCACCAATGTGAAAACATGGTGACTTTCTTGCAGGCCTTGGCTAAGGCCAAAAGAAACATCAGCCCAAGTGCAATATAGTTGCGATAGAAAAACTTGGCGATTTGATATGATGCAACAATCGGCAAAAAGATTGTGGCTAGCAACTCCTTTTTTCTCTCTTGGAATTTCTCATTTTCTTTCTGGATCAATCTCTGAATCCACCCTTCAGAATCATAACTGTTGACCAATAATCTATCATCGTTACTTGTCATAAATATCAACACAACAAGTAACCCCAATCCTGACACAGAAATCAAATGATTCATCATGTTGAACTGAGAATGATCTGTCCAACACATAATGAAGTTTACCGGCAGTCCGACCCAGAA
The DNA here is from genome assembly GCA_964472605.1 of uncultured Candidatus Saccharibacteria bacterium. Taxonomy (GTDB): domain Bacteria; phylum Patescibacteriota; class Minisyncoccia; order Phycocordibacterales; family CAIZIN01; genus JANNXY01. The sequence goes on from CAYYLG010000040.1 coordinate 2,576, forward strand.
TATCACGATGAAAATCATTGGAACAATCATCAGATAGTTCTTTGAATGTTTATTATATAACTCGCCGATCAAGATTTCTCTGGCAGAAGGAATGTGTCTTTGTTTATCGAGTTCACCGAGGTATTCAAACAACTGTTTTTTCTGCTTTTGAAATTCCTGCCACAAAACAATTGGCTTGTAGGCGATAAACCCGACAAATCCTGAGACGATTCCCCAAACAATGCGGGCGATAATCGTATCCGAGACATATTTCGCAAGACTCACTCCAACCAACGCGCCAAAGGCGGCTGCCAAAACACGCTTCCATGTATTCACGGTTCTATGAAACGGGCATGGTTACCCCGAATGACCTTGGGTTGCAAAGGCGAGTGCAAATGTCGAAGAACATTTACTAAGATATTACAATAATAAAGCTTCTCTGGCAAGTAAAGCTAGAGCTGTGTAGCATGTAGAGACTCATTTATTCTTTTTATAAAATCTAATCTATTTATCTTAA
>CAYYLG010000041.1:0-3007 GCA_964472605.1 uncultured Candidatus Saccharibacteria bacterium
TCGGGTTTTTATACATATTATGCAGATAATAAAGTCTCGGGCATTTCAAAAAATCCCCAATCGATGAATGTGACAACCACACCGCACTAAATTTATCTGGTCCTTCGATTTTCATGTTTAAATAATCATCAACACTGCACCGGCAAGAACAAACAAAACAGCCAGAATTGTTTTAAAAGTTAAAGCTTCGCCAAGAAAAATTGCAGCCAGAATTACTGAAAATAAAATACTTAGACGATCCACAGTTTGAACACCAGCAACATTCCCTTGCTTCAATGCGTGAAAATAAAACATCCAAGACAAAGCCCCGGCTATTCCAGAGAGAATAATAAAAAGAAATGCTCTGCCATTAATTTGTGAAATTAATGATGACTTACCTAAAGAGAAAATCACAAAGATTAAAAATACAGCCATCACAACTGCTCGGACCGTAGTAGCAACGGTTGAATCCACATCTCGTAGTCCAATCTTGCCAAAGACGGCCACGAGTCCAGCAAAGAAAGCAGATATGAGTGCATAAATATACCAAGGCATGAGGATATTATAACACGCTTGATTTTCAAAATAATAAGAGTAAGGTATGACCAGAATAAGTCAAAATGAAAGAAAAAAGAATGTTCTTTGTAATAGATAGTGATTGTAAGTTGCTCGTCGTTCCTCAAGGCCAAGCATTCTTGATCCTGACTGAAGAAAAGTTTGCTGAATGTCTTAAGGATACGATCAAAAGATTTCCAAAATACATACACGAAACAGCTGTAAGTAAAGTATTAGGAAAGCTAAGAAGCAGTGTCGGACCACTCAACTACGATACTCCATTCGGGGATAAAGAAAGATTGAGAGTAACACTGAACACAGATTGCGAAATTCTGCACGATGGTGAAATAGAAGTATCCATACCGGAAGAACTTTTTTGCAATTTTGTATTCTCTTCATTGCTTCAGAAGCCAAGAGTTTGGATTGCAAAACAAGATTTTGGTAATGATGAAATTGAGTTTTGGAATACCATAAGGAAGTTATCGAGTAAGGCTAGCAAGAAATAAATGTTAGCCTTTTTTATTTTTCCTCCACTCGTCAATTAGTTTATGGTTTCCAGAGAGCAGGACTTTTGGCACTTTATAGTTTTTATTTTTATACTTGAAAACTTCTGGGCGAGTATAGACATCACTAGATGCAGGACGAGTTTCCTCTAGAGATTCTATCTTGCCCAATACTCCAGGAATTTGGCGAGAGATACAATCGATCATAATCATGGCAGGTAATTCTCCACCAGTAAGAACATAATCACCAACAGAAATTTCATCACCTTTAAATATTTTCTTTACCCTCGCGTCAATACCTTCATATCGTCCACAAATGATAATAATGTCGGTAAATTTCTTTGCAGCTTTTTTGGCATAGTCAGTTGTGAACTTCTCACCACTTGGTGATAAGTGAATAATTTTAACTTTCTTACTTTTTATTTTTTTCTTTATCGCTTCAAGAGTTTTTACTATCGGTTCAACCTGTATAACCATCCCCGGACCACCACCAAAAGGTTTATCATCAACTCTCTTATAGGGTTTAGAGGACTTGCCCCGTAGCAAGCTCTGCTTTGCTACAGCGACGTGGTCGCGGGGGTTATAAAATTTCACTGTTATCTTCTTCTCCTTCTGCGCCCGTGCCAAAATAGACTCATTCAAATATGAGCTTAGGGATTCTGGAAAAAGTGTAACTATATGAAAATTCATAAGAAAAAGCGTGGTAACAATACCACGCTTTTTCTATATTTTCAATAGTTAGATATTTAGGTCGGCCATTGCTTCGTCAACTGACTTTGAGCCAGCTTGTGGCTTCATACCACCTTCTGGTTCATTAATCTTAAGGTTAACACGAGCATTGTTCTTCATACCTACCACACGAAGTAGTGTACGGATAGCCTTTGCTGTATTTCCCTGACGGCCAATAATCTTACCCATATCTGTTGGGTCAACTGAGAGTGTCATGAGAACGCCCATTTCATCTACACTACGAGCGATCTTTACCGCTTCTGGCTTATCTACGAGAGCCTTAATAACATAATCAAGAAACTGTGCATCTAATTCTGAATTCATCGTAATTTCGTTACTATTAATTACCGTATAATTATACAAGAGCCTACTGGCTGTAGCAAACTATTATGCAGCTGGAGCCTCAGCCTTCTTTATAGGACTTTTCTTTGGAAGCTTGTTTATTTTCTTCCCTTCAATAATCTTTTGTGACACAAGCATATTGTGCATAGTATCTGTTACCTTAGCACCCTGACTCATCCAATACTTGATTCTGTCAGCATTTAGGACTAAAGCCTTGTCATTTCTAGGATCATGACTTCCAAGCACTTCAATAAATTTTCCACTCTTTGTAGAGTTTTTAGAATCAGTCAAAACAACTCGGAAAACCGGAATATGTTTGCGACCCACTCTCTGTAATCTGATTTTTAACATGAAGGCAATACTAACAGAAATAAAAAATATCGTCAATCCAGGTCACATAGACGGGCGATATGTTGTAAGTAAGAGTCCAATATCCTTAAACATAAGTGGTAAAGTCATGGCTTTAAGCACCTTGGTATGAGGATCATAGACAGGGACAAGGAATCCGCTTTCAGTCTGAACCATAGTCTCCATGGCTATCACTGGTAAAGTGATTCTCTCTGGAGCCAGGTTAATCACCGCACATAGTTGCCTGAGGCAGGCTGGATACATCCTCACCCTACCGCAGTTGAAGAGAATTTCCACAAAACTTATTCCCCTACTTGGGGGATCCATTATGATAAACCCCCTCTTCTCAGACCCTTGCTTCAGATGATTGAAGGGGAATACGCTACATGAAGAATCAATGGTAATTCCCCTGCATTGTATGCTTGATTCTAAAGTTGGCTCACTACCAACCTCAACTACAAATGCAGAATTTGTTTCAGGTTCCATATATTAAAACTAAAAGAGCGACATAGCTAGGCATATTAGTCAACAATCCAAAAAAGTCAAAATTA
>CAYYLG010000042.1:0-2466 GCA_964472605.1 uncultured Candidatus Saccharibacteria bacterium
TGGTAGCGCCTTTACCAGTACCCGAATCCCCAGATAAAGCAATAGATTTATAGTTGCTTTTATTATCTTTTATTGCCATTTAGGGATTATAGATTAAATTCATAAAAAATCCACTCAAATACGTTTACCTCTGATATAATATTCCTATGACATTTTCATTTTTCAAAAACAATAAAACAGACTTCTTAGCCGTGGGAGACATCGTAACAGATGCATTTATTCGCATAAAGGAGGGGCATGTAAATTGTTTGGGTGATAAATGTGAACTCTGCATATCTTATGGCGATAAAGTTCCTTTCGAATCTGTAGAAATCGTGCGCGCCGTAGGCAACAGTGCCAATGCGGCAGTAGCCGTATCTAGACTTGGTCTCAAGTCCTCACTCGTAGCATCTGTTGGAGATGACGAGGAAGGAGAAAAATGTCTTCTAAAGTTAGAGGGAGAAAATGTTAGAACTGATTATGTAGAAATAAATAAAGGTAAAAAAACTAATTATCATTATGTGCTTTGGTATGATAAAGATCGAACTATCTTAGTAAAACACGAGGATTTCAAATATAATTTTCCGAAAAACGCAAAACCAAAATGGATTTACCTATCATCTTTGGGTGAACACGCGGTAGGACTTCATGATGAGATTGCGGATTTCCTCGACAAAAATCCAGAAACCAAACTAGCTTTCCAACCTGGAACATTCCAGATGAAGCTTGGTGTAGAGAGACTAAATAAAATTTATAAAAAATCTGAGATATTCTTCTGCAATGTTGAAGAAGCTGAAAGAATTCTAGGAAAATCAGGTGGTGTTTCAATAATAAAAGAATTACTATCTGGTATCCGTGCGCTCGGACCAAAGATAGCAGTGATAACCGATGGACCAAACGGATCTTATGCAGACGATGGTGCAGAACAATTCTTCCTCCCCGCTTTCCCTGATCAGAAACCTGCTTATGAAAGGACTGGTGCCGGAGATTGCTTCGCCTCTACAACTGTTGCAGGATTAATCCTTGGTAAATCAATTGAAGATTCTATGAAATGGGGCTCTGTTAACTCCATGTCAGTTGTTCAAGAAGTTGGTGCTCAAAAAGGCCTGCTTAATCAAACTAAAATAAAAGAATTCCTCAAAACAGCTCCACAAGATTGGAATAAGAAAATAATTTAAGAAACTAAAGTCGGTAAAATGCTCCGTCGTAATTTAGGAATTTACCATTAAATTCCTGTTTCCAGTTTTTTGTAATATTTATTATTTGCTCTGCAACTTCGATAGGTTTTCTTAATCCATCCGGATTCATGTCAGTATTTACACCTCCAGGATTTACTGCAAATGTTTTAACATTGTTCGGTAGTTCCATCTCACTACAAAAAGTCATCATATTCAAAGCTACTTTACTGGATGCATAACCATAGTTTGCAGTTGAACCTGCGTGTCCGTCAGAAAATGATGCACGGGCACTTGAAATATTTATTATGAAGCAATCATTAGTCAAAATTGGAAGAAAGCTTTGTACGAAAATTATTGGACTTACGGAATTAATATTAAACATATTAATTAAAGCCTTACGATCAAGAGATCCAAGTTTTGAAACTAAATCCTTGTCACCCTCAGGAATCGTATCTTTGTTTGTACCAGCATTATTAATTAAGAAACTGATATTTTCTGATCTTGATTTAATTTCTTCAACGACGTTTTTTATAGATGAATCATCAGTAACATCACATTTAATCCAAATTAAATTATCCTTCTTTAATAGATCATCTGTTACTTCTCTAGTTCCCGCAAAAACTAAATAATTATTATTTAAAAAATATTCCGCAAAGCCAAGTCCAAGGCCACGATTCGCACCTGTTATAAATACTGATTTCATTAGATGATTATATTACAAAAACCACTACTTAAATAAAGTAAATCTGGGTAATTTCTTATTATCGATTTCAACTTCTTCTGTCCACATAGAAAGCGGACGAATCCAAATGAGGGACAATTCGTTTCCTTCGTGTTCATACACAACCATATCTTCTAGTGTTTCAGAATGCTTACCTATAGCAATTATTTTGTGAAGACTACCTTTATAATGTTTCCAAATTTGTCCTATTTCAGGCTTCATATTACAAAAGCATTTTGCCACGTTTGATAACCTTCTCCGTTGCATGACGGATAGACTTTTCATCCATACCATAATGTTCAATTAATTCATCAGTTGTACCTGATTGGCCAAACAAATCTTTAACTCCGAGAAATTCCATCGGTACTGGATAATGAGCTCCGAGAAATTCTGCCACCGCACTTCCCATACCACCATGAATTTGATGCTCCTCCACAGTCACGACTGCTTTAGACTTTTTCACATATTTCAAAATTGTTTCTCCATCAAGAGGTTTGATTGTGGAAAGATTAATTACATCTACATGCACACCCTCTCGGTCCATATTTGCAGCAACAGTTAATGCTTTGTATACAAGCGCGCCAGTTG
>CAYYLG010000043.1:0-2459 GCA_964472605.1 uncultured Candidatus Saccharibacteria bacterium
TTCGTGAAGTTCCAGCACTCATCCACGCTAATGCTGATGATGCCAAGACCAAGCTTGAGATTGCGATTATCGAGAACTTGCAACGTGAAGATCTGAATGTGGTTGAACGTGCGAGGGCGTTCCGCAGACTTGCAGATGAATTCGGTTTCAAACATGTTGAGATTGGTAAGAAAGTCGGTAAGAGTCGAGAGTACGTATCGAACACTCTTCGTGTGCTTCTTCTTCCAGAAGAAATTCTAAATGCTTTGTCAGAAGGTAAGATTTCTGAAGGACATACAAGACCACTTCTCATGCTTGCGGATAGACCAGAAGAACAGATGGTTGTATTTAAGGAAATTGTTTATAAGAAAATTACAGTACGCGAGGCAGAACAAATCGGAAGGAAAATTGCTTTCGAGCGTGCACGAAAGAAGGAGTATATGCCAGATCCAGAGCTTGTGAAGCTTGAGGAAGATCTCGCTGGTTCACTTGGAACTCGTGTACACATTGAGCGCAGGGATACCGGAGGTAAACTTGTAATTGATTTCTTCACTAACGATGACCTACGAACTATTCTTGATTTATTAAAGAATAATCAAACCAAGCTTCCGCAAGAAATGATGGATAGATTTATCGCAGCACAGAAACTCGCAGAAGGGACGGGAATAGAGACTAAGGTTGCAGAGCCTGCAATGGAAAATCCTGTAGTCGCTGACGCTGTGACAGATCTAGAAAACAATCCTGACTTTATGGATGATAGATCAAAGGATGAGAAGAAAGATGATGAAGAGTCAGAAGACTTGTATTCAATCAAGAATTTTTCACTATAGATGAAAACTATTAAATTTGCAGGAAATCTAGTTGAGTTAATTTTAGATGGTAGTAAAACTGTCACTTGGAGACTTTTTGACGAGAAGGATTTACGGGAAGGAGATGAATTAGAATTTGTGAATCGTGATAATGGAGAAGTTTTTGGTTATGCAAAAATACTTTGGACTAAAGAAAAATTGATTAAGGATATTGATGATTCTGATTATGAAGCGGGACATGAAAAATATAAAGATACTGAAGAATTGATATCAAAATTTGGTAAATATTATGAACCAAAGAAAGTTGATGGTGATACCCCAATCAAGATAATTAAGTTTGAATTCATTAAAAAATAGTTTGCTTTACATTTTTAAATAAAAGTGTAGTCTTGGTGGCAGTATGAAACTATCGACTTATCTAGCTCTTTCTATACCAATTTGGCTCAGTGGGTTTTGGGGTAACTTTACAAATAGTCATTGGAATTTCTGGGACTTTGTAGGGCTCTTTGCTCTATTAATCTTCACTATTTTGACAGCTTACGAATGGTTTGGCGGAAAAGCAAAACCTTTCTTCTCGCTCAAACGTGGACGAAACTATATTGTGCTATCCTCGTATGTCCAGCGCTTCAATGATCCGGATGTTGTGGCGAGGAATTATATCTGTATTTCGGTAGATGGGGAAATCAAGTCCTACTATGTGGGAATGTATGAAGTTTCTGGATCCTTTGGAGACAGGATCGAACCCGGTCACATTATTCAGTGGGATTATGTTGAAAATACTTGCCCGTTCTTTAAGAAGAAAAGTATATTCATAGTGACCCCTAAGCCTGTGTCTGGCGGTAGTATAATTTAGCGAAGGTTAGCTTCATTGCTAACTTTTTTATTTTTTCTTTTTGTTCCAGCCTCGAGCTTTCTTTTCTTGGGCAAGCAAGGCGAGTGCTTCATCTAGTGTAATTTCGTAGACATTGAGTGGAGTTTTGATTGAACGGAAGTTACGAGCTTCGCCAACATATGGACCGAATCTACCCACATTGGCAATAACTTTCTCGCCGGTTGTTGGGTGTGTACCGAGCTCACGTGGTAATGATAAGTATTTTACCGCGTCATCAACAGTAACTTCTTCCAACTTTTTATCCTTTGGAATACTAGACATGCGAGGTTTAATCTTTTTTTTGCCCTCAGTTTTTGCTTCACCCATTTGAACATAGGGACCATAAGGGCCAACTTTTACATATATTGGCTCACCAGTTTCTGGATGATTTCCAATCGGTGCGTCAGGCTTGATCTCTGTGCCATCAAGCATTAGTGCTCCATTACAGTCAGGGAATTTAGCACAAGAGAGAAACTTTCCGTTTTTAGAAAGTTTAATAACCATTGGACCTCCGCAGACAGGACATTTGTATTTACTATCTGCTTCACCTAAGTTTGTGATTTTCTCCGCTGTCTTAGATGCTGATTTAATATCTTTAGTGAAGGGTCCGTAAAAGTCCTTTAGAGTTTTTACATATTCCGCATCACCTTTGGCGATGAGGTCGAGTTTATCTTCCATACCTGCTGTAAAGGTGTCACTTATATAATCGAGAAAACTTTTCTCTAGGAAGGTTGAAACTACATCACCAGTGTCAGTTGGTACTAGGGCTTTATTTATTTTCTCCACATAACCTCTTTCTT
>CAYYLG010000044.1:0-2448 GCA_964472605.1 uncultured Candidatus Saccharibacteria bacterium
GATTTGAAGATGCCGTAACAGAAGTTCTGACCAAAAAAACTATTAAAGCGATTGAGGAAATTGGTGCAAACACACTCATAATTGGTGGTGGTGTTGTATCAAATACACACTTGAGGGAAATATTTGAGAAAATTTGTAAAGAAAAACATATCGAACTACTTCTCTCTGACAAAGCGGTTGCCACAGACAACGCTATCATGATCGCAGCTGCTGGATACATATCGTATCTAAAGAACAAAGACCAAGAAACTAATTTCAAGGCTGAAGGAAATCTAAAATTATAAACTTTTTTTATTTGACAAATACACTAATCCATGTATACTTCTCTATGTAGGGCATTATCAGTTTGAAGTCGATATGTGCATTCTCCCCAGAATCACATGACTCCAAGCTCGCTCTACGACACTTTTCCTTCGGAGAAGTAAAAACCCCCGAGATATGCTACGGCAAATCTCATCTGTTCTTTCAGTTCTTTCTTTATGCAGAGCACACTTTCGCTCTGCAACCCAAGGCCCCTTACCATTTGGTAACGGAGGTCTTTTTCATTTATAAAATCTAGGTTTTCTGCTAATATAGCCTCCATGGACAAAAACATTCCAGAAAAGCTATTAAAGCCCTATGAGTCAAAGGACACCGAGTCTCGCATCTATGAAATGTGGGAAAAAAGCGGCTTTTTTAACCCCGATATTTGCATTTCTAAAGGCATTACAAAACCTGATGCAGAACATTTCTCTATAGTTCTCCCCCCTCCAAACGTAACCGGAACACTTCATATGGGCGGAGCATATATGCTAGCTATACAAGATACCGTTGTTCGTTTCAACAGAATGAATGGTAAAAAAACTCTCTGGGTACCTGGTACAGATCATGCCGCTATCGCAACTCAATCAAAGGTAGAGAAAGAGATTCAAAAGTCAGAAGGTAAATCCCGTCATGATCTAGGTCGCGAAGAATTACTTAAGAGAGTTGAAAATTTTGCAAAAGAAAGTCATGACACCATTGTCGAACAACTTCGAAAAATGGGATGCTCTCTTGACTGGTCACGCGAAGCTTTTACCTTGGATGAAAAAAGAAACCTCGCAGTAAAAACTGTTTTCAAGAGTATGTATGATGATGGACTTATCTACAGAGGACACCGTGTTGTAAACTGGGATCCAAAGGGCCAAACAACAATTTCTGATGATGAAATTGTATATGAGGAACGTAAAGCTGTTCTATACACATTTAAATATTCAAAAGATTTCCCTATTGCCATTTCAACTACAAGACCAGAGACAAAAATCGGTGATACCGCAGTCGCTGTTCATCCGGATGATGCACGCTACAAAGGATTTGTTGGAAAAGAATATTCATTTGAATTCTGTGGTGTACCTGTAACTGTAAAAATTATTGCAGACAAAGAAGTGGATCCTGAGTTTGGTACAGGCGCTCTCGGCGTAACCCCGGCCCATAGTCAGATAGACTACATGATGGCAGAACGACATAATCTTAAAATAGTTCCAGTTATAAACGAATACGCCAAAATAACCGTTGGTGACGAAAGACTTTTGAATAAAAAAGTTAACGATGCTCGAACAACAATAGTTGAATGGCTAAAATCAGAAGAACTCATGATTGAAGAAAAAGAAATTTCTCAAAATGTTGCTACAGCAGAAAGAACTGGAGGAATTATTGAACCATTACCAAAACTCCAATGGTTTATCGATGTAAACAAGAAAATTCCACAAAGAAACAATATGAGTCTTAAGGAAATAATGATTGATGCAGTAGAATCAAAAAAAATTGATATTCTTCCAGATCACTTCGAAAGGGTTTATAAAAACTGGATAGAGAACCTCCGTGACTGGTGTATCTCTCGTCAGATCTGGTATGGACACAGAATTCCAGTTTGGTACAAAGCTGAGGAAATTTACTGTGGTATTGAAGCGCCACATGGAGATGGTTGGGTACAGGACTCTGACACACTAGATACCTGGTTCTCATCCGGACTTTGGACATTCTCAACTCTTGGCTGGCCAGAAGAAACAAATGATTTAAAAACATATCATCCAACAACTCTCATTGAAACAGGTTACGACATCCTCTTCTTCTGGATTGCCCGCATGATACTTATGACTGGTTATGTTCTAGGAGAAATTCCATTTAAAACAGTTTATCTTCACGGATTAGTTAGAAACAAAGAAGGTAAAAAGATTAGTAAATCTCTAGGTGGTAATGTTGACCCAGTGGACACTAGTGCAATATACGGAGCCGATGCGGTACGTATGGGTTTACTTGTTGGTGCCGGTCCAGGAAATGATACCAAGATTTCTGATGAAAAATTCAAGGCTTATAAACATTTTAGTAACAAACTCTGGAATATTTCTAGATTTATCCTAGGTGAAACAGGTGGGGTGGAATATGATCCAAACTTTTCTGAATATACAGATGCAGATAAAGAATTAATTG
>CAYYLG010000045.1:0-2409 GCA_964472605.1 uncultured Candidatus Saccharibacteria bacterium
TGCTTGTTGGTATTACTTGTTTCAGAAGTTGCCTTATCGTCATTTGGAAGTTGAATAAGAACAAGAGGGTTAATATCAATCTTCAAAGATTTGTAATACGAAAGTAGCTCTTCTCTCTTTTGGAGGGCGAGTTCAAGAAGAATTTCATCCTGATCCATTCCCTTAAACTGCTTCTGATTCAAATCTTCCTCAGTTTGGAAAATGATTTTTTCTTTAATCAATCCCTCCTTAATAACATCATCTCGTTTAACACGGATGAATCCTGCTTTTTTATCTTCAATATCACTAAGAGTTGGCTCGTACTTAGGGGTAGCAGAAGCACGAATGATAATTTTCGGCTTAATGAGTCCATCGATAAGTTCAAGAGCTTTGTCGGTGTCGGCTCCGAGATGCTCCTCATCAATAATTACAACAATTTTTCGATTTTCTTCGTGTGTCGCTTCGATCATTCCATCAAAAGAAATATCCTGTTCATTTTCACGACGGATTTTTAGTACCTCTTTAGACTGACCTTTCAGTTTTTCCCAGTTAATGAAGAAAACACTGTTGCGAGTCATGACCTTTCGGTTGAGGTCCGTAATATCTAAAAGTTCAAGTTCTGAAGCACCTCCATAGTATTGAAAAAGTTTGGTCTTGCTTTGCTCAACAAGCGTAGGACCTTTCGACATCCACAAAAAAGCAACATCATTTCCGACAAATCGAGGATCCGAAATTATGTCACGCAAAAACTGGGCAAGCATTACTGTCTTACCAGAACCAGTTGGTGATTTGAAGACAAGCGGTAGTTGATTTGACCGCGACTTCCAAAGATCAAGGAATTGTTCCTTGAGTTTAGACACGGCGATTTCTTGAAATGGTTTAAGTGCAAACATAATTATAGGCGGTTAATTTCCTTGTATACCTCAAGGATTGGTTCTGGAATATCTTCGACTCGGATATTTTGTGAGCTGTATTCACTCTTGTATTCATTCTTACCCCAACTAAAAATATACAGAGCTGTAGGCTTGTCTTTCTTTTCAAGAAGCTCAACAAGATCTGATAATTTCTCTTTGTCTTCTTTGAAATATATAGCAGACAATTTTCCATAGCCCTCAAAAATTTGCCACCATTCATTTTTCTCAACTTCGTTTAGGGTATTTTCACGAAGACCAATCATCTCACCAGCCTGATATGTAAGCTTAACCTTGGATTGGTCAGGGGTATTTTGAAGTCTCTCAACGTCTACAAGATCAGTCTTGTAGTACCGAAGATTACCTCCAAGACCAGCAACTTTTTCATCTTTCTTATTCTTGTATCCCTTGATTACTCGTCTTATTCTTTCATAAGTAACTTCCTCACAAATATTGTTTTCGTTATTTGTACAAAGAATGAACTTACGGTTACCCCCATCTTGTTTATTCAATTCCAAAACAGCATGCCCAGTTGTTCCTGAACCAGCAAAGAAATCCAAGACTGAGCAATCATTATCTCCTGTTATAGATAAAATATCCTTCATCAAAAAGGGAGATTTTGGAAAATCAAATATTTTCTCAAGATTCTCAGAGAAAATTTCCTTAAGTGTTGCAGTTCCGTTCACAGCACTATACTCTGGTCTAAACCAAAAGGTTTTAGGTTTTTCACCTTTGTAATCAACAGAACGTTCCTTAACATAAAAACGATAACTATCCTCATCTTTTTTCGTTTGTATATATAAGTCTTTTTTTTCTTCTAAGGTCTTCGCATTCCATCGCCACACTCTCTCTACACCCTCATTATCTATTGGCCACATAACATCCCACCCCTTGACCTCATCTGTGGAAATCTCAAGATTGTTGGGATTTACGTATATTGGATACCATAAATTTGGACGATCTGTTCTTCTGGAGTTTGATCCGCTCCTTCTAAATTCCCTCAGTTTATAAGAACTAACATCATCAGAATGTAAAAAAGATTTTTGCTTTTCTTCAAAATAGTTAAGATGTCCGACTTTTGCTTTTTCCTTATTCTTCGCATACACAAGCATGTATTCATGCGACGTTGCAAAAAACATTTCATCTTGGCGACCTCCAGGATTATGGACAACTACAATAGTACCAAGTCGATTGTCTTGACCGAAAATATCATCCATCAAAAGACGCAAGGTGTGTACTTCGTAATCATCAATAGCAAAAATGATTATCCCATCTTCCGTTAATAAGTCTCTGGTGAGCTTTAATCTGTTCCCGATATACGACGCCCACTTACTATGTCTAAAGGCATCATCCTTTTCTACATAATTATTGTTATACCTCCAGCTTCTATTGCCAGTGTTATATGGAGGATCGGCGTAAATGATCTTAAATTTTGACTTATGAGTATAATTAAGAACAGTAAGAGCGTGGTAGTTATCACCTTCAATCAAAATGTTTTCTTCTTTTGTTGCGTCGGTAA
>CAYYLG010000046.1:0-1172 GCA_964472605.1 uncultured Candidatus Saccharibacteria bacterium
AGCCTTTTGTGATCAAGGGTCCTGGAGAATATGAGGTTAAAGATCTTTTTATCAAAGGTTTCGAGACCAAGTCCACTTATGGAGATACCGACAAATTCAATACTATATATTCGGTAACAATTGACGGTATAAATGTTTGTTACTTAGGTGCTATAGGAGAAAACAATGTTAGTGCAGAAGCGCGCACTGCTATGGGGGACGCTGATGTACTATTTGTACCAATTGGCGGTGAAGGTGTACTAAATGCTTCTGACGCCTATAAGCTTGCTGTGAAGCTTGAGCCAAAGATAATTATCCCAATTCATTATGGAGAAGTTGGAAGCAAAGATGCTTTAAAAACTTTCTTAAAGGAAGGTGAAGCTCAAGATGTAAAGCCGATTGATAAATTAACACTTAAGAAAAAAGATTTGGATGGAAAGGAGGGAGATATAATTGTCCTCGAGGCACTTATGTAAGATGAAATCGTTTTTAGAAAAATTAAAAAGCAAAAATCCAGAAGAAAAGAAAAGATTCGCTTTTCTAAGTTCAGTTTTTCTAACAATTTTAATTTTTATAATCTGGTTTACGGCGCATAATGCAATAAATGATTTAAAAGGGGGTTCACAAGAGGCTTCCCCTATAAATCCATTTGCAGATTTAAAGGAGGTTTTTGGCCCATTATTTAGCAGATAGAGCTATTTAGGATGCTTTCCAAGAGCCTAAAAATTTGATAAAATATACGGACAAATGGCAAAAAACACTAAACAAGAAGCAAACGAAGAACCTAAAAAGGTAGATGAAAACCACATAAGCGTTGTACCTAGAAACTTGATTACAGAGATGAAGGAGTCTTTCATCGACTATGCCATGTCAGTTATCACTGATCGTGCGCTTCCTGATGTGCGTGATGGTCTAAAGCCAGTGCATCGCAGAATTCTATTTGCTATGCAACAGAATGGTCTTACTTCGAACGGACGATTCCGTAAGTCAGCGGTAGTGGTGGGAGAGGTGCTTGGTAACTATCATCCACACGGAGATGTTGCGGTTTATGATTCGATGGTGAAAATGGCTCAGCCATTTTCTATGCGTTATCCACTTATCTCGGGTCAAGGTAACTTCGGTAACATAGACGGTGATCCAGCTGCGGCTATGCGTTATACGGAGGCCAAGATGTCTAGAATTTCTAATGAGCT
>CAYYLG010000046.1:1272-2384 GCA_964472605.1 uncultured Candidatus Saccharibacteria bacterium
ATCAAGCATGCTTGTGCTACAGGTAAGGGTGGGGTTCTGTGTCGTGGTGAAGCAGAGATTATCGAGACAAAGTCCGGTATGTTCCAGATCGTTATTACTTCTATCCCATATCGTGTAAACAAGAGTAACCTCATGGAGCAGATTGCAAACCTTGTGAGGGATAAAAAGGTTGAGGGTATCAAGGGTCTTCGTGATGAATCAGCCAAAGATATACGTGTGGTGGTAGATGTAAAGACTGGAGCTCATCCACAGAATATTCTTAATTTTCTATACAAACATACTCAACTCGAGGAATCATTTAATTACAACATTGTTGCATTGGTTGATGGAGTACCACAAACACTCTCAATCAAATCTATTCTCCAAGAATTTATTAAGCACAGAAAAGTTGTTATCGAACGCAGAACAAGATTTGATTTGGCTAAAGCAGAAGATCGTGAACATATTTTAATTGGTCTTAAGAAAGCCTTGGATCATATCGATGAAATCATTCAGCTCATAAAGAAGAGTAAAGATGTTGCAATGGCTCATGCTGGGCTTATGAGTAAGTTTAAATTCTCTGATAGACAAGCGACAGCTATTCTTGAGATGAGACTTCAGAAGCTTGCGAGTCTTGAGAGACAAAAGATTGAGGATGAATTAAAAGAAATTCAACTACTTATCGCTGAACTTAAATCTATTCTTGCAAATCCAAAGAAGATCCTTGCGATTATTAAGAAGGAGCTTACAGATATCAAAGCGACATATGGTGATGCTCGTATGACAAAGATCGTAAAGCATGGAGCAAAGAATTTCTCTATGGAGGACCTTGTGCCAGATGAAGATTCTGTACTCGTGCTTACTTCTGGTGGCTACGTGAAGCGAACAAGTCCAGACGAATACAGAAAGCAGAGACGTGGTGGTGTGGGTGTGGTAGATCTTGATACAAAGGATGAAGATTTCATTACACATCTTATCTACGCTTCTGCGCACAGTGATCTTCTTTTCTTTACGGATAAGGGTAAGGCATATCAGATAAAAATGTATGAGCTTCCTGAGGGACGCAGAGCGACCAAAGGTAAGTCAATTATGAACTTCCTTTCACTTTCTCCAGATGAGAAAGTTACATCTAT
>CAYYLG010000047.1:0-1950 GCA_964472605.1 uncultured Candidatus Saccharibacteria bacterium
TTTTTATTTTATCCTGTAGTGAATCTGTTAGATCTACTACGGGATTTATTCGTGTGGAGATTCCTTTGGGGCACGTGGCATGCGCGGGGCATGACGACGATTTGGTGAGCCTCGGAAATTTAATAAGAATTTTCTTGGATCTTCTGACATGTCGATGAAATCATCTGCTATCTCTTTTAATTTTTGTGAACTGGATTTCCCAAATGAGATAACTTCCACCTGGCATCCCTCATGCATTTGTAAATATTCAACAAGTGGGCAAAAATCTCCATCCCCTGTTGCAATGATTACTGTATCAAGCTTTGGTGCCATTGCTATTGCATCAACTGCTAGCCCCACATCCCAGTCTGCTTTCTTTGCTCCCCCGGCAAATATTTGAAGTGGTTTTGTTTTTACTTCTATTCCACTTTTCTCCAGTGCATCAAAGAAATTATTTTCTTCCCCACCCTCTGTAGATACTACATATGCCCTAGCACGGATAAGTGATCTGCCTCCAAGTGCCTCCTTTAATACTGCAGCGAAGTTTACTCTAGTGTTATATAAGTTTCTTGCACTGTGATATAAGTTTTGTGTATCAATGAAAACTCCAACTCTCTGTTCTTTATGTTTAATTACTGCCATGAATTTATTTAATTATTAGTTATTTGAAGTATAACAAACAAACCGCCTCTGGGGCGGATTGTTTTATTTCTTCTTATCGATTTTCTTTGTAATAGTTGCGTGACGCTTTGGATCTTTCTTCAGAAGATATTTCATGTGTGTCTGTCTGTCTGCCACCATTCCGAGTAGTCCTCTTCGTGAGTGGATATCCTTTGGGTGTTTCTTCAAATGAAGTGCTAGTTCATCGATTTTCTTAGATAAAATCACAATCTGAACCTCTGGAGAGCCAGTGTCCTTGTCATGAATTTGCGCATCTTTGATCGCTTTTGTCTTTTTTGTCTTTGTTAACATGCGGTAGATAGTAGCACAGCCTATAGCCTTTCGCAAGGGGTGTTTAAATGTTAAAATATTGTGCGACACATATGAATCTAAAAGAATTAAAACAACAATTTCTCGAATATATTGAGATAGAGAGGGGTCGAGCTGTGAAGACTGTAGAAAACTATGATCATTACCTGTCTGTTTTCCTAAACCAGACCAAATGTGCTACTCCAGAGGCCGTAACCAACGAAAAAGTTCGTGAATTCCGCCTCTGGCTCAACAGGCAAACTACCGGAAACAATAAATACAGTGGTGAAACGTTGAAAAAGAAGACTCAGAACTATTACCTCATTGCTTTACGAGCCTTTCTTAAGTTCTTGGCTAAACGTGGGCACAAATCACTTGCTCCAGATCAGATAGAGCTTGCTAAGGTCGGTGAAAGGTCTTTGGATCTCATATCTATATATGAATTACAAAGGCTTCTTGATGAACCAAACAAGGAAAAAGATAAGGAGAAAAAAGCTCGTGGTAGAGCAATCTTGGAGTTACTATTCTCTACAGGACTTCGTGTTTCAGAGCTTGCTTCCCTTACTCGTGAAATAGATTTACGTAGCGATGAACTCCCTATCCGCGGTAAAGGTGGCAAAGTTAGACTTGTTTTTATTTCAGAAAACGCGAAGAAGGCGATAAAAGAATATTTGGATACCAGAAAAGATTTGGACGAAGCTTTATTTGTAAAGATTGGTCATGAGAAAAAAGGAATAAAGGAAAGCGAAGGGTTAACTCGTCGTTCTATAGAGAGAATTGTGAAACAATATGCGATAAATGCAGGGATTAGTAAGAAAGTGACACCTCACGTGCTTCGGCATTGCTTTGCAACAGATTTACTTTCGAACGGTGCTGATCTGCGTAGCGTGCAAGCTCTTCTCGGTCATGCAAATATTGGCACAACACAAATCTATACTCACGTAACAGATTCTCATTTGAAAGAGATACATAAAAAATTTCACGGGAAGAGGAAATAACTTG
>CAYYLG010000048.1:0-1901 GCA_964472605.1 uncultured Candidatus Saccharibacteria bacterium
GCCCGCAGGAAGATAGCAAGCAAATAATTTTGCTTGCGTAGGGAATCGAAAGGCTTTTTGTTATTGAGGCTTTGTGAAATCAAAAAGCACTCGCGTCGGTAGGCGAGATTCCCTCATCGCCCGCAGGAATAAATTTTATATAATACTATTGACACTATGTCTAGTATATGCTATACTTGTATGGTAACTGGTAGAAGTGTAGCAAGTCGCCACACATGCCAGAAACAAGAAAATCAAGTTCCAATACAAACTATGCCCAAGCATCGTCCGTCGCCTGTCCTGCCCATGTCCTGCCTTCGCACTCGCACCACCGGCTCAGTGGTCGAAGTCCCACGTCATGCATGGCTCGATTCCGCCCCGCGTCCTGCGCCGGTGAAGGCTACTGTCCCTGCTGGCGTCGCCGTCATGGACGGCCTCCGCGCCATTGGTCGGACTGAGGTTCGTGCTCGTGAAGCCTCCAAGCGCAATAACTGCCGCACCAACGGCGGATCGCGTGCTTGGCAGGCGGAGTTTGCGCCCTACCTGACTCGTCGCGGGTAGAAAAATCCGACGAAACTAAAGCCCCGTCGCGTGCAACAGCATGCGACGGGGTTTAATTATTTTATTTAAATATTTTGCCACTCAATTCTTTTATCTCTCTTAAACCAAGTTCTTTGGCGTTTAGCATAGTGCCAGATTTCTATATTTAACTTTTCAATCATTTCTTTCTTGCTGATTTTGTTTTGAAGATATAGTGCACCATATCTATATTCAAGTCCAAAACTTTCTAGACGTTTCCAACTTAAACCATTTTCTCTTAGCTTTTTAATTTCTTTAATTATCCCAGGAACCCTTTTTATAAGTCTTCTGTTAATTCTGTCTTTTAGATTTTCATCATCTGTATCAAGACCTATTATTTCGGCATTATATTTTTGAATCCTTTTAACCTTTGGAACTTTTCCTAATTCTTCTGCGATTTCTATCGCACGGATAAGTCTAACTTTATTATGTTTATCAATTTCTTTTGCACGCTTTCCATCTAGCTTTTTCAACTTCTTAAATAAATTCTCAACGGATTCTTCTTCAAGTTTTTTACGAAGCTCTTTATTTGGCTTCACTTCTGGTAACACAATTCCATCTACAATTGATTCGATATAGAATCCTGTTCCACCGCAGATTATTGGCAATTTACCTCGACTCAAAATATTTTTGATTTTTTCTGTTGCTAGTCTTTGATAATCATTTACAGAGAAAACTTTTTTAGGTGATGTGACATCGAGGAGATAATGGGGAATGCCTCTCATTTCTTTCTTTGTGATTTTACCACTACCTACATCCAATCCCTTATATACTTGTCTTGAATCAGCAGAAATGATCTCGCCATTTCTCTCTATAGCTAGTTCTACTGCCAAGTCACTTTTTCCTGTTGCTGTCGGTCCGCAAATTACCAGAATTTTAGGCTTTTTCATCTTTTTGTGCCGGAGGAGAGACTCGAACTCTCACACTTTTAACGGTACGCGATTTTGAGTCGCGCGCGGCTACCATTACGCCACTCCGGCATACAGATAAACTTACACCAAAATTGAATATTCCTCAAATCTTTATTACAATGGATGCATGTCCAACTTTTTTAATAATTCTATTTTCTGGATTGAAGTAGATAAAATCAAGCCAAATCCATATCAACCTAGACGAGAGTTCGAAGATGCACGGCTCAAGGATCTTTCTGAATCTATTCGTATGTATGGCGTACTTCAGCCACTTGTAGTGACAAGAAAGGAGATGATAACTGAAGGTGGGGGGATTACTACTGAGTATGAACTCATATCTGGAGAGCGTCGTTTACGCGCTTCCAAACTCGCTGGACTTCGTGAAGTTCCAGCACTCATCCACGCTAATGCTGATGATGCCAAGACCAAGCT
>CAYYLG010000049.1:0-1785 GCA_964472605.1 uncultured Candidatus Saccharibacteria bacterium
TAAACACCTTTGTATAAATTCAGTTTGCCTTGATTTAGAGAAGAAAGATGAAAAAACAAATTAAAGGATCTGTTTCGATTGAGAATCTGCATCATTTTAATTGTGGATCATGTAAGAAATGGTGGTCTATTGGAGATGCAGAAAAATTGAAGAAAGAATGGTTCTGTCCTTGGTGTGGAGTTCTACAAAAGGTAGAAAACATTAAACCAAATATAAAGAGAAAATATTGATATAATATTTTGTATGAAATCTCACAAAGGTTTTGCTTGTATGGATTGTAAGAAGGATACCTGGGACGAGTATTACATGCTTTATAGTAGAGTTTGGAAAAAAGCTAATCCTAAGTTAAAAGGCAAACTTTGTATAAGCTGTGTAGAAAATAGGTTAGGTAGAAAGTTGAAAAAGACTGATTTTACAAAAGCGCTTGTAAATACAATAAAAACAAAGAGGACAACCATATTAAATAGCAGGTTGGGCTTATGATATAATTTCTGTATGAATGAAAGCACACCAGATAAAAATAAGGGCTTAGAAGCAACAATGCATGTTGATTGGGACGAGGAATTAGCAAATATTGATAATAGTAAGGAGAATGGAACAAAAAGACTTGAAGATGGTGCAAAAATTGAGGCTACAATGGATGTAGACTGGGGTGCTGTATCTGAAGAAATTGGGAGCAAGATAGATGAGGAGAGTGCTGATCTAAAAAAAGCCAGAGAAGCTTTGGGGATACAGGACACAACCGATTCTCCAAGTATTGTTGCGTTAAGAAAAGAACAAGAAAAAGCGACTAAACAAATACTAACTGAATCAGAAAAGCCTATTATTGTTTCTGCAGAGCAAGTTAAAATAGCAGTTTCAGAGACGAATCCAGCTTTAGAAACTGTCGAGAATCCAGTTGAAAAACTCATTAAAGATTTTGGTTTGTATTCTGAAGAGGCAAAAGCCTTTGGCAAATTTGTAGGACAAAATAAACCTAATTTAGATGACCATGAATTTATATCAAAGAAGGATGATTTATTAGCAAGAGCCAAAGAGCTTTACCAGTCTGATTGGAGCCCGTTGTATGATAATGCTGATTCAACATTTAAAAATGGATTAGGGTTACATTTTAATAAACTAAGAACAGTGATCGAAGATGGGCTAGATTATGGTTCGTATGTATTGGGTGGAGTAAAATATGAACTAAAGTCACCCCTAGATTTCTCAAAAACTATACAAAATATTGGGTATGCTTTTGATTCTGTTAAGTCAATGTTTGAATATAGAAGCAGATTGCAGAAAAAGTAGTATTCAAGTTTAATTAAAAATCCAACTTATCAGTTGGGGAGCAGGTTCTTAAGTTCATTGCAGTAACAATTCTCAATGTGCTTTGGTCTATTGAGGAAAAATCTACCCAATCCAAATGTGTATTTCCAGGCATGCTCTATCTGCCATGCGCTAATTGAACCAAGGGTTATGGCAACTGTTTTTTCGTCCCAGAACATTGGATTCATTATAACTGCATGGACATTGTTGTAGATTAGGTTCCATTCTTTCTCTGCCTTTACGATCAGGTAAAGATGAATATAACTGTATATCACTAGTATGATCGGTAAGATTAAAAGCATAAAGATTGTTGCGTGCCATAATGCTTCCTCTGGGTAAAACCATATGTAGCAGATGTATCCCAGTAAAAATATGGTTAATAATTGATAGAGCTTTTGCATATCTATAGTTAGATTACATTAATTCGATATAACTTCAATAGCTAGAAAAAAGGTGGGTTTTCGGCTATGATGGGTG
>CAYYLG010000050.1:0-1739 GCA_964472605.1 uncultured Candidatus Saccharibacteria bacterium
AGGAAAACCGATTTACCTGTTCCTGTCTGACCTATAACATACAAATGACGTAGTCTATCCTCAGGTGCAAGGAATATATCCTTTTCTAAATTTTGATGATGATTTTTACCCAAATATAATCCAGATTCTGGCAGGTCAAGTGGTGCAGGAGCTGTAACTGCTTTAGACTTTTTAAGCTGAGCAGACTTGGTCACAACACCTTGCGGGAAATGGAACATTGAGGAAAGCTCCTTCAGATTTAAAGGTAATTCATTCTTGCTATTGTATTCCCTAAATGAAAAATCTTTGAAAAATTCTGCATCCTTGGAATCTTTAATTCTCTTCCATTCTATAGAGTTTCCTGTTGCTTCTTCGAATTGATTGAATGCAGACTCTATCTCAGAGAGCATGTCCTCGGCACGAGGCTCTGTCTCAGCAGATACGATCACTCGCAAATTAGCACAAATAATTGGTGAACTTATTTTCTTTTTGAAATGTTCTATAGATATATCATCAATTGGTTTTAATTCATCTTTCTTTTCTGGCTTTGGGAAAATCATATCCTTGAGTCCATCCTTTACGAAATCAACTATAGTGTCGTCTCCAATCGCCTCCTTCACACTCGTCCCCTTCTGAATTCTCTCGATAGACTTTTTATAAGACTTAACATAATCCCTTGTATCTGGTCGAATAATGAATTGAACAGAAGCACCTTCACCCTGCTTCTCAATCTTAGAAAGAGTATTTAAAAGTACAGCAAGTGGATCTGAGTCAAAATTCTCATAAGTTTTAATCGGATAAATCGGATTCCTGCCAAAAGATGCTACCGCACCTAGTGAAACACCCTCTGGGTTAAATATATTGTAATCGTTTCTTTGAATAGTGACTTTAGCATTTGGGAAAATAGATACTACCTGCTTTTCGAAAAGGCCTTTCTTGTCATCTGGCACCGATGCGTAAAATATAAATTCTTCACTTCCGTTTGCTATTGCAAGTTCTAAAGAAAATGATTGATTACTGCTACCAGCCACAGAAAGCATACCAGCATAGAATTGCTCCATCACAGAAACAAGTTCCTTCAAACTTTTCTTCTCATCATTTGCACCTAGCTCTGGTAAAGAAACTTCGTAAAGAGTCTTTGAAAAGATTTTTTCTAAATCACTGCCTTTCTTTAATCCTTTAACCTCATACCCTTCCTTTATAAACTCAACAATAAATCTGTGAAAATCATCGGTAAGATGCGGCTTATCCATCTTTTCGAGTACTGCCAGAGCATTCTTGATTCCATTTGTTTGGATAATATGTAAAATCTCTGCCACCTGATAATCATGTGGCTCTGGCAAAAGGTCGAGCGTGATACCCTCTACATCACTTACTGGCACAGTGTATTCCTCATGCAAAACATCTTTTGTTGGAGTTATTTCATATTCTTCTACAACCTCGTGAGCAAGAGTATCTCTATCTACTTCTTCTTTAGAATTATTAACCTCATTTTCTTTTTCCAAAAGTTTGGCGCGCAGATAAGCAAGCTCATCATGAATTGATTCAAACTTTTTCTCCTTTGTATTTACCTGCGGAAGTTCCATTGCATCATTCTAACATGAAGCAAAAACTTTTAGATATTATTTAGTCACAATTATTGGATCGCCAGAAGTGATAACGACTGTATGTTCGAAATGCGCTGAAAGAGATTTATCTTTTGTTGAATAAGTATATCCGTCCGGCATTAGTTTAACCGCTCCTTTACCTAGAGTAAGCAT
>CAYYLG010000051.1:0-1635 GCA_964472605.1 uncultured Candidatus Saccharibacteria bacterium
AATGAACCAAAAGGAATTTCAAAAAGTATTTTAAATAAAGTTGATGTGATTGCAGAAATACCAATGAAAGGTAAAAAGGAATCCCTGAACGTTTCTGTTGCTACAGGAATTTTTTTATTTAGAATATTGAATATTTGACTTTTTATAATTTAATAGTAATGTTCAGCTTAGAACGCTGGAAATACAGACTAGTGCTGTATCCTGGCAAAACAAGAACAAAAAAACAACAAAATAAAGAAACATAGTAATTGTATGAGTAATACAACTCTATTCACCGGGCCTCAGGCCCTTCAGCTCTTGTGGTTGGCAAATCAGCAGAAACTAAGTGTTGAGCAAATGCAGTCGCTCTTCGCTTCAGGTCTCTTTACTTTGCTTTTGCGTAGTGCAAAAAGGGGTAGTATTGAAGATATCGATCCATTCAAGTTCAACGACTTACTTGGGGATAACAGACTTAACTTCATTCAGTATGGTCAAAAGATTAGTTATCCGCTTGAACGAGCTTGTGGAGATTTAAAAGCAAAAGCAAGAAGGTTATTCGATAATCCGAGTTTCTCATTGATTGGGGGCGAGGATGAATTCCAGGACAATGATGGAACTCTAGTCAGTCCAGGGATATTTGCCCTGAGAACAATGAGTTTCAATATGGCCACTGAGACAATGGCACTTAGTCATCTTCAGCCAGCAAATCGCGGAGCTTTGCTGGCGGTTGCACACGAGGCTGTCGAATATCCATTTCAGGAAGGTTTTATTGTGTCATGCGGATCAATTAAGGACATAGAAAAACCATCTAGATACTGGAAATTTCTAGCTCTTGAAATTGAAAAGGGTAAGGTAAGTCGTTTCCATCTATTCCGGGGAGATGACATTGTCTATAATGGTTACAATGGTGACGGTGTCGCTGTTTCTAAACGTCATTACTTCTTAGCACACTAGTTGTGTTGAGATTTTTTATTTATACACCACCTCTGTTCGAAGACTCGTTTGACCTCCTTATCCTAGGAGGAGGTTGGAGGTAATACTTGCACTTTATATCTACATATGGTATAATATTAGGTAGACTGAACCTTGCCAATAGGCTCGGGTGATAAACGCTTGTCGACACAAGCACGCTGGAAATTGCTACCAAAGCGATTTCAGAAGTAGGTCTAAATACAGAAGATGAAGTTTACTGTTCGATGCTACGTGGTTGTCTCCCCTTTTGAGGAGCAGATGATTGGTAGAAACAAAGGTGATTTTGTGATTTCGTGTGTCTACGATAAGCCCTTTAACGGAAACGTGCTTCCGCGCAAAGGTGAGTTGATACCTATTGTCTTGAACAGTGATCCTGCTGACCATGAGGTGATCGCTGTGAAATACGAAACTCATGGGAGCTGGAGTGATATTCTCCACCCTGTCGTGATCGTCGGCAATACTTGGCATGTCGATTTGAAAGATGATGAGTCTCCTCAGGAGTGGGCTGATCGAGTGAAAAAGGAATGTCAGACTGATGATATCGGGCATGATCTCATCAAGGAGCATTTCACTTTCATGGAAGAAGAGTGCGTTCGGGCACTTCCCAGCATTGATCTCATTTCATGGAAGCCGCCGTTGTCGATCGAAGAGATCGAGTAGTCGTTTTTTCAAAGCCCCGCGAGC